>JAGSHC010000115.1 GCA_023954745.1 Deltaproteobacteria bacterium
CTCCTCGTACTCGCCCTCGTCGAACTCCTGGTCGCCTTCGCCGTCTTCGAACTGCTCGCCCTCTTCGGGGAGAATCTCGGGCTCGACGTCGTTGCTGCGCTCGAATTCGTCGTTGCTCGGCCGTCGGATCACCCGTCCGTTGTCCTCGAGCTCACCGGACTCCTGGCGTTCCCGCCGCTTCTCCATGAGCTCTTCGCGCTTGCGACGACGCTCCTCGCGCCGCTTCAGTCGCTCGTCCCGCAGCGCGGAGCGCTGCTCTTCGATCTCCTGCCGCCGCTCCTCGGACATGGGGTCTCGCGACACAGGCTCTTCTTCGTCCTCGTCCGCCGAGACGCTCTTGCGCTTCCTCGCCGCACGCCGGGGCGCGGGCGCTACGTCCTCACCGTCGTCGTCGGTGACCTTCTTCCGCGGCTTGCTCTTGCGAGAGCCCGACCGCGCCACGCGCCGCTCCGTGAAGCGCGCCTTCGTCACCCGACCCTGACCCTGGTAGTGGAACCAGCCGTCCTTGTCGCGGTGGGAGCTGTCCTTCTTGAGTCCAGCCATCGACAGCAGACCTTCGAGGTCCTCCCGCACCTTGAACTTCAGGCGGAGAGAGAGCGTGCTGGCCATGATGTTGGGCTTCAGGTTGATGAACCCCTCGACCACCAGGTTGATGACGTCGCTCTCGAAGGCGGTGTTTCGGAACTCCGCCCGTCCCTTCGCCATCTTCAGGTGCGCCTCGGCGCGGTCGAAGGTCGTGGGCGGCAGACCGAAGCCCCCCACCTTCAACCCCTCGAGGGCCAGGTCCGTGAACTTGAGGTCCACGGAGCCCGACGTCTTCTTCGCGTCTTCCCAGTGCCAGAGCACGTCTGCATTGGCCTGGAGCCGCCCCTTCGGCGCGCCGTCGAGCAGCCCCGAGGGCAGAGCGTAGGCAGAGAGATCCAGCCGGCCCGTCTCCAGCGCCAGCCTCATCGCCTCCTTGTCTTCGTCCTTCATCGAGATGTCGACGTCCGCGCCGTACATCTCGCCGACCACGTCAATGACGCCGATGGCGTTCATGAGCCGGTGGAGCAGCTCGCGCTGACTCGACGCGCCACCCTCGGCGGAGATGGTGCGCACGGCCAGCGCCGCGCCCACGGCGCCGCCGATGCTGGTCTTCGCCTTGAGCTTCTCCGCCTGGAGCCACGGTGATCCACCCTGACCCAGCGGACCGACCACGAGGCCGCGCGTGCGGGCGCCCACGATGGCCGGGCGCAGCTTGTCCACAGTGAACGCTACCCCGCTGTCCGCTGCATCCACGGTGATCTTGTCGGCCACCTTGTTCCACGGGAACGTCAGCCAGAGGAACACCGTGAAGGCGAACGAGAACCAGGCGCCGTAGCCGGCAATGCGAAGTAGGGGCTTCAAGCGCTCCATCTCACGCACCTCCCAGGGGCTTCAGCACCGCGAGCTCGAACCGGATGTCGAGTTGTTCGCGCGACTTGCTGTCGGTCTTCACACGCAGGTTCGTGATCCGCAGCGCCTGCGGCGCTTCCTGGAGCTTGTGCAGCAGCTTCACCAGCTGGCGCAAGTCCACGTTGTCGAGCACGACCTCCACCTTCTGGGCGCGATAGTACTCACGCTCCTCGACACCACGCTCCTGGATGGACTTGATGCCCTCGCTCATGCCGAGCTCGTTGCCCAGCTGCTCCAGCCACGACGCGGGCGAGAAGCCCTCCCCCGCGGCCAGTCGCGTGTCGAGGCCGGTGACCTCTCCGGCGATGTCGGAGTAGCGCCCCATGAGGGCGTTCACCTGCTGCTGAGCCTGAGACGCAGACGCCAGCTCGGTCTTGAGGCCCTTGGTCTGCTGGCTCATGGCGCCGAGAATGAACCACCCGATAGCCAGGGCCACCGCCGTCACCATCACCCCCAACAGCATCCGATCCCGCTGGGTGAGACCGCCGAGGAAGTTGCGGACGTTGTCGCCGACCGTGTCGATCGTGTCGCCGATGCTCATCCTTCGTCCTCCGCCTCAGTAGGTTCGCGGGGAATCGTCACCACGAACCGCATCTTGCCGTCGCGGGCCTTGCTGACATCCGACTTCTTGGCTTCACCCCAGCCCGGGCGACCCTGGATGGCCGCCTCGATGGAGTCCACCGACTGGAAGCTGTCCGTTTGCCCCCGGATGCGGATCATCTCGTCGTTCACGAGGTACTCGTCGACGTCGACCGTCACGTTGTTGGGGACCACCTCACTGAGGATCTTCAGGGCGTCCAGGGGAGACATGCCGAACCCGCGCAGGGCTTCGACGCGGTTCTCCACGTCACCCAGCTTCTCCTGCATCACGGCGATGGCCTGTCGATCGCTGCCGAGGCTCGCCTCGGGGACCTCTGGGAACGCGCTCTGGACGGTGCTCACCAGCAACTGCTGCTGGGTGTCGATCTGCCCCTTGAGCTTCGCCACCTCCATGAAGTGCAGCACCAGCCCGCCGGCGACCAGCAGGAACAGAGCAGCCGCCCCCGCGATGGCGAGCCGTGCGTACAGCCGCGAGTCGGCCTGCCACGCAAACTCTCCCTTGCGGAAGTCCACCGGCTGATTGCCCTTCGCGAAGGCCCGCAGCGCCAACGCGTAGGCGAGGGCGTGCTCGGCTTCTGGCGCCGGAGAGTCTTCGGGGTTCACCTCTCCGCTGGGCAGCGGCAGGGGGTCGACCTCGATCCCGGTGGCCTCGTAGACGAGGTCCTCCAGGCCTTCGCGTCGGGAGCCGCCACCGCACAGGAAGATGCGCTCGACGGAGAACCCTGACTCCTCTGCCGCGAGCAGACTCGCTCGTACCTCGCTGATCCACGCCTGGCGGGATCGCGCCGAGGCAGATTGGCGTGCCTGCTCTGCTGCCACACCGCCGGCATCGACTTCGTCGAGCTCCGACGTCGTCAACTCCATGGGGTCGTGCTTGCCCAGGAAGTCGGCCCCGCGGTCCAGCGAGCGAACCCAGCGGGGCTGGCCCTCGGGGCAAACGCACAGCAGCGTCCGGGTGGCCCCGACGTCGAGGATGACGGGGCTCGGGGTGGGGCCCGCGACCTCGTCGCCGAACTCGTTGGTGTCTGTCGCCTCGGGCTGAAGGCCGAGGTCGGCGGTCTCGAGCAGCGTGGCCAGCGCCCCGGCGTCCACCGTGACGTAGCGCGGATCGATGCCCGCCTCCCCGAGACCCTCGAGCAGCTCGTCGACCCGGTGGATCGGGGCCATGGCCGCGAACACCCGCGCCGGCGGGCCCTTGTCGATGACCTGATAGTCCAGGATCACGCTGTCCAGGTCCCAAGGGACGTAGTTCTCGACCTCAAAGGGAAGGGTCGCCTCGAGCCGCTTCTTGTCGGCGAAAGGCATCTCGAGCAGCCAGGTGGACACGCGGCCTGCGGGCAGGCCGACCACGATGGTCGCCTGGGGCTGGTCGATGGTGTCCAGGATGGCCTTCGCGGCGGCGAAGACCGCCTCGTCCGAGGGGACGCTGCCGTCCTCCGGAGCCTCGGGCTCCAGAGAAAGAAAGTCCTCCACCTCGTATCCGCGGAACGAGCCCTTGAGCACTGCTGCTTTGACGCAGCGGCGACCCAGGTCGAGCCCGATGACGTAGCCGGGCATTACCTCTCCCTCCAGTCCAGATAGCGCGGCTTGTCGCGGCGCATGCGGACGGTCACATCCATGATCCGCGCCGAGTCACCGTAGTAGCCGGTGCTCGTGAGGCGGAATGTGTTCGATTTGGTCTTGATCAGATTCTTCACGCGGTCTCGCACGGATTGGTCCGGGTGCAGGGCCAGGGGGTCGACCTGGGCGCCATTCCCGAGGCCAGCGGGCAGCCCGTTGGCGATGCGGTTCTCGAAGTCGTTCTTGTCGCGGAACGGCATGATCTGGCGCTCGATGGACATGATCGCCATGCGCGCGTCAATCATCTGCGGGCTCACCAGGCTCGGATCCGTCAGGGCCCGGACCACGGCCCAGAGCACCCCGGGCTCGGCGGTGTTCACGTTCACCTGGTACGTCCGGTTCTTCACGGACCAGCCCTCGGCGAAGGTGCCGAACACCTCGTCTGTGACCCCCGCCACCATGCGGGACTCCTGCACCGTGTCGAACAGCTTGTCCTTCGGCTCGTAGCGCGGCTCGAAGTTGTCGTAGGGCCGCTCCTCGTCGCCCCCGAACGTGTGCGAGCGCACGGTGTCGCCGTCGATGTAGTCCTTGATGTTGGCGATGAGTTCCCAGCGGTCGATCTTGAGCCGCTCCTCGAACAGGGGGTCGTACTCCTCCGGCGCCATCTGGCCGTAGAGCATCAACGCGATGGGGTGATGCTGGAGCGGCAGCGTGAAGAACGCCGGCTCCGCGAGCCCGTTGAGGTCGATCTTTGCTGTCTCGTCCGAGCACTCGACCTTGAAGTCGCCCTCGAAGTCGAACATCGCCCGCCGCAGGGACGGCTGCGAGGACCCCGACCCGATGGCGTTCACCTCGCCCCGCTGCGGTGCCTCGGACGCTCCTTCGCCCAGGCCGAGGATGTCCAGCATCCCCTCTTCCTGCTCGTCCGACGCCATGCCCTCGGACCCGATGAGGAAGCGGAGGAACGCCGTGTCGAAGCCCGGCAGGTCCGAGCAGATCATCGTCGCGCCGTCGATGGGGGGCAGCCCCAAGTTCGTCATCATCCCCTGCATGAACTGATTGCTGCCGATCATGTTCCCGAAGGCCAACAGCAGCGTGTAGACGCGCACGCCGGAGGTCGCCAGATACTGGGCGCGCATGTCGTCCCGGGCGTGGGCCGCCGACAGGATGCGGGTGCGGGACGTGTAGTTGAACTCGCTGATGTAGGCCGTCATCAGCACGACCATGATCAGGGCCATGAGCAAGGCGACGCCTCGCTTCTCCTGGCCGGGGAGGGCGCGGTCGCGGGGCGAGCCGAGGGGGCGGACGCGAAGCATCGCTCTAGAGCCCGTGGGGCATGATGCGGCCCCGGGTGAAGAAGGTTGCGGTGTTGCCTACGGCGTCCTCGAGCTCGAGGTGGATCTCCACCGCCGACGGCGGCTTGTTCAGCTGCTCCGCCTGCTCGCTGTCCCACTCGTCCAGCCACTCCTCCTTCTTGGGGTCGTAGTAGCGCAGGTTCAGCCGACGCACGTTGTGCGAGAGCGGAAGCACCGTGCCGCCGCGGTCCCACTGGTCATCGATGGTGGTGTCTTCGCGGTGGATGAGCGTCGCGTACGCGCCGCCGGTCCGGTCGGACTCGGAGACGTAGGAGATCTCGGCGAGGTCGGACTCCTTGACGTTGGAGTACCGCTTCTCGTGCCCGCGGGTGACGAAGTGCACCTCGTCGATGGGGTCGCGGTCGGTCGCCTTGAAGAAGGTCTGCCACTCCTCGGTCGTCTGCGTGGAGACATACGCCATGTAGATCTCACGGCGCATGAGCTCCATGGCGTTGCGCCCCATCTGGGACAGCTCGGTGCGCGCGCGGATGTCCTGCTGCACGTCCGTGGAGTTGCGAAACACGATGATCACGCTGATGGCCATGAACGCCAGCGTCGCCATGGCGATGAGGATCTCGATGAGCGTCATGCCGCGCTGAGCGCGGGCCGAGCTCGCATCGTGGGTGGACCAGAGCGTCATCGGGACGGCCGGTTCAGGTTGTCCAGGGCCTGCTCGGCGGCCTCGGTGCCCTGGGCGTCTTCGAGCAGATCGAGCTGCTCCTGCTCCTCGGCGGACAGGACCTTGCCGGTGGGGTTGCTCAGGTGGGAGATGACCTCGAGGCACTCCTCCTCGACGTTGTTCCGCGGGCCACCCTGTCCGGGCGTCCAGCAGATGCGGACCCGGGCTTCTCGCAGGTAGTTGCTCATCTGCTCGCTGAGCATCTCGGGGCTGAGGATGCCGAGCTGGCCGAGGGCCGCGAGCTGGCCACCAGGGCCTTGTCCTGCGTTGGCGTTGAGGCCCACCGCCTGTCCGGCTTCCTCCTGGCCGCCCCCGAGCATCTGCATGAGGTTGCCCAGTCCGGGCAGCTCCACGTCGACCTTCTCGACCTCGTACTCCCACCGGTACTCGTCGAACTGACCGTCGTAGATGGTGTCGTTGAAGTCGCCCTGCTCCTTCACCTCGAGCTCGCCGAAGCCTTCGTCGAACATGCGGAACTCGAGCTCGGTGAAGATCCCGCGGGCCAGCATCGTGGCCGTGTTGATGCGCGTCGCCTCCTCCTGGAGGTGCACCGCAGTCAGCTGGCTCTGCACGAGGATCATGATCGAGGTGGCGAGCAGCAGCAGCGCCATCATCACCTCGAGGAGGGTGAAGCCAGCGCGCGGCTCGGTGGAGCGGCGACGCATCAGCGCTCCTCCCGGTCGCGGGTGTCGGGCACCTCGGCTTCGCCCTCGGAGACGACGACGCGCCCGATGAGCGGCTCGACCACGAGCGACGTGATGTCCTCGCCGGCCTGGTCCGAGACGTAGACCACCGAGTCCTCCATGTATCCGCCAGGGAACACGTGGGTGTAGAGGATGCGGTAGGTGGGCTCGGGCTCCTGCTGGATCTGCTCCAGCTCGAACTCGTCGTGCGGTCGCTGGACCTCGTCGAACATCGGCGTCCACACGCCCCAGAAGCGCACGGAGTTGGGGAGCTCCACGCGGCCGCCCATCATTCCCTCGCCGAGGGGCTGGAACCGATTGACCTTGTACTCGCCGCCGCGGGCGCCGGGCAGGATGCCTCCCCCGCCGAGCAGTCCACCGAGCAGGCCGCCGGCATTGGGGGTGGAGCCGTCATCGCCTTGAAAGCCAGCCAGGAGCTCGCTGAGGTTCTGCTGCGCGTTGGTGCCGCTGGCGGCCCTCTCCCTCACGCGGGCGTCGGCCTCCTGCTTCTCTTCGAGGTACTCGTCGAAGGCCTCGCGCGCCCGCCAGTCCTTGTGGATGCGCACCTCGCTGTCCGCGGCCTCCACCCAGTAGGTGTTGTGGTCGAGGTCGTAGGCGATCCGCATGGACTGGTTGCGGATGGTCGCCTCTTCGTAGGCCCACCGCATGGTCGCCGCCAGCTCGCGGCTGGCCCGGCGCTTGTCCACGCCGAGCACGGTGCTCAACGTGGGAATGGCGACCGCCATCATCAACGCCGCCAGCGCCAGCACCACCATGATCTCGATCAAGGTGGTGCCGCGCTGCGCGTGGTGATGGCGGCCAGGGGTCATCCGGGGTTCAGCCTTCCCAGTTGCTGATGTCGGCGGCCGTGGTGCTTCCGCCAGTGGCACCGTCGGCCCCGTAGCTCACGATCTCGTAGTCGTGGTTTCCGCTCGTGGCCGGGCTGAAGTACTGGAACGGGTTGCCCCAGGGGTCCGACAGCTGGTCGGCGTTGTCCATGAACGCGCCGGGGGTGCGGCCGCTCTTCATGGGCGGAGGGGTGACCAGAGCCTGCAGGCCCTCGCTCGTCGTGGGGTAGCGGCTGTACTTGAGCTTGTAGTTCAGCAGCGCCGTCTCGAGGTTCTTCATCTGGAGCCGGGCCGCGTCGACCTTGCCCTCTTCGAAGCGCCCGATGACGTTCACCGCCAGGACGGTCATCACGATGCCGAGCAGCGTGAGCACCACCATGATCTCGATGAGCGTCATGCCCTTGCTGCCCTCGGCAGCGGTCTTGCCCATCAGCGTGTTGCGGGTCCGCAGAAGCCTTGCCTTCACCATCTCTACCTCCAGGATTCAGACGCCCCACTCCGTAGGGCCATTCCAGTTGTTCGGGCGCGACGGAGGCGCACCCTTGGTTTTCAGCTCCCCAGCGCGTTCATCTGAAGCATTGGGAGCAGCACAGCCATGGCGATGAAGAAGACAACACCACCCATGAGAAGAATCATCATCGGCTCGAGGAGCGACGTGAGCGTCGCCAGCCGCCGCGACACCTGAGACTCGTAGGAGATCGCGACGCGGTTGAGCATCGGGCCCAGGTCGCCGGTGCGCTCACCGACGGAGATCATGTCCACGACCATGGGGGGGAAGTGCCCCGACTTGCGGAGCGGCACGTTCATGGGCTGGCCTTCGCGCACCGCCTCCTGGGCGTCCTCGATGACCTTGCGCAGCACGCGGTTGCTCATGATCCGCCGGACGATGCCCATGGAGCGCAGCAGGGGGACGCCGGCCTCCATGAGGGTCGCCAGCGTCGAGCTGAAGCGGGCCAGCGCGACCATGCGCAGCATCTTCCCGAACACCGGGACCTTGAGGACCGCGCCGTCGACCCGGAGCCGCCCCGCGTCGGTGGCGTAGTAGCGCCGGAAGCCCCAGCTCGCCGCGATGGCCAGCAAGATGCCCAGCCACCAGTAGCCCTGGACCATGTCCGAGGTCCACATCACGAACTTCGTGATGGCCGGCAGGTCCTGGCCCATGTCCGTGAAGATCTTCGTAATCTTCGGCACGACGAACGCCATCATGAAGGTGATGACGGCCATGGCCACCATCAGCATGATCACCGGGTAGGTCATGGACCCGACCACCTTGCCGCGCAGCTCCACGCTGGCCTCGGTGTAGTCGGCCAGGCGCTCCAGCACGTGCTCGAGGGCGCCGGCCTGCTCGCCCGCGCGCACCATGTTCACGTACAGGTCGCCGAACATGCCCGGGTAGTCCTCGAGGGCGTCGGCGAGGTTCTTCCCCTCGTTCACCTTCTCGCGGATCTCGCGCAGGGCGATGCGGAGCTTCTCCTTCTCAGTCTGCCGCGACACGGTGGCGATGCACTCCACCAGGGGGATGCCTGCCCCGATGAGCGCCGAGAGCTGCCGCGTGATGATGGCGATGTCGCCCACGCCCACCCGCTCGAGGTACTTGCTGAAGTCGACCTCGACGGCGAGACCGCCGCCCTTGCCCTCGCTCGTGCGGCGCACGGCGCTGCCCGACGCGTTCTCCGCGATGTCGGTGGTGAATACACCCTGCTTGCGCAGCTTCTGACGCGCGGCCTTCGGCGACTCGGCGTCGACGATGCCGTCGACCTTCTTGCCCTTCGCGTCGAGGCCCTTGTACTCGTAAACCGCCATGGTTCAGCCCGCACGTCGCCTTCAGGCGACGGAGGCATCCTCCAAGATGGTGGAGTCGTCCTGGGTGATGCGGATGACCTCCTCCAGGGACGTGTGGCCCTGCAGGAACTTGCTCGCGCCGTCCATGCGCAGCGTGGTCATGCCCGCGTCGATGGCCGCCTGCCGAATCTCGCTGCTGGACAGGTTCTGCACGATCATCGAGCGCATGGTGTCGTTCACCGTGAGCAGCTCGTAGATACCGGTTCGGCCGCGGTAGCCGGTGCCGAGACACTCCTCGCAGCCGCCCTCCTTGGGTCGGTAGACCGTGTGACTCGCGGCCTCGTCGGGGTCGATGCCCACCTCGATCATGCTGGGCGGGTCCGGGGTGTAGGACTCCTTGCACGTCGAGCAGAGCCGCCGCAGCAGGCGCTGGGCCATCACTGCGGTGAGGGAGCTCGCCACGAGGAACGGCTCGACCCCCATGTCCACGAGGCGGTTCACGGCGGTGGCCGCGTCGTTCGTGTGCAGGGTGCTGAGCACGAGGTGACCGGTCAGCGATGCCTGGATGGCGATCTCCGCCGTCTCCAGGTCGCGAATCTCACCGACGAGGATGACGTCGGGGTCCTGACGCAGATAGGCGCGCAGTCCGCGGGCAAACGTCAGGTCGATCTTCGGGTTCACGGCCATCTGGCCGATGCCCTTCATCTGGTACTCGATGGGGTCTTCGACGGTGAGGATGTTGATGTCCGGCCGGTTCACCTCGGAGATGGAGGCGTACAGCGTGGTCGTCTTGCCGGACCCGGTGGGGCCGGTGACCAGCAGAATCCCGTGGGGACGGCGGATGTGCTCGCGCCAGCCCGGCAGCTTCGGGCCTTCGATGCCGATCTGGTCCAGGTTGAGCAAGCCGGCGCTTCGGTCCTGAAGACGCAGCACGATGCGCTCGCCGTGGGCCACGGGCACGGTGGACACACGAATGTCGACGTCACGGCCGGCCACCTTGATGCGGATGCGCCCATCCTGGGGCAGCCGCTTCTCGGCGATGTCCAGCTGGGCCATGACCTTGACGCGGGAACTGATGGCCGCCTGGAGGCGCTTCGGGGCCTCCACCTTGTTGTAGAGGATGCCGTCGATGCGGAACCGCACCTGCATCGTCCGCTCGAAGGGCTCGAAGTGGATGTCGGAGACGCGCTCCTTGAGGGCCTCCGTGAGCAGCGAGTTCACGAAGCGGATGATGGGGGCGTCGTCGTCGCTGTCGACGATGTCCTCGATCTCCTCGAGGAGGTGGTCCTCCTCGGACTTCTCGTCCTCCAGCTCCTCGATCACCTGGCCGGCGGAGCGCGCGAGGCGGTCGTAGATCCGGTTGGTGGCCTCCTTGATGGCCGTCGGAGCCGCAATCCAGGGGCGCATCGACCGGTCGAGCAGTACCCGCAGATCGTCCACGGGCGACATGGCGAAGGGGTCCGCCACCGCCACCGCCACGCTGCCGTCGTCCTCGTCGATCCATAGGGGCAGGACCTGGTGGGTCTTCGCAAAGGAGATGGGCAGCTGGGTGTAGAGGTCCAGATCGACGGAGTCGATGGGGATCGAGGCCAGCGTCGGGCGGAGGGTCTGCTGCGACAGGGCAGCGACGATGTCCTTCTCCTCCGCGAGCCCTAGCTTCACCAGGGCCTCGCCGATGCGCACGCCCTGCTTCTCGCCGTACTCGAGGGCCGCCTCGATGCTGTCGGGAGCGACTACGTCACTCTCGAGGAGCAGGTCGCCCAGTCGTCGCTTCTTCAGCGCCACGCTACTGGCCCTCCTCCGCCGGAGCGGAGCCGTCGCCCTCGGCGCCATCGGCGGGCTCGGTGGAGTCTTCGGGGTCCTTGAGCTCGATCTCCTCGTCGTCCACGGGCACGTACTCGCCGCCGGGGGTGATGAGAACTTCGCCCTCTTCTGCCTCGTCGAGCATGTCGAGCAGCTCTTCGCTCGTCTCCTCGTCGAGGGGGCCCGTCAGGTCGACGGCCCTCGGCGAAGGAATCCGGTCGCGGTAGACGCTGGGCTGCTCCGGCAGGTTCATGGAGAACCGGAGGAGCGCGCTGAGCTCCTTGCTCTGCTCTTCACGGGTCTTGCCGTAGAAGCGGCGCATGAACTCTTCGCGCTGGAGCATCTTGATTCGGTAGACCTCCTGCAGGTCCTCCGGCCCATCGATGACGTGGGGCGTGAGGAAGATGAGCAGGTTCGTCTTGCGCTTCGTCTTCAGCTTGTTGCGGAAGAGGGCGCCGATGAGCGGGATGTCGCCCAGGATCGGCACCTTGCTCTCGGACTCGGTGTCGACCTCCTGCATCAGACCGCCGATGACGATGGTCTGGTTGCTGCGCACGGAGACGTGGGTCTCGGCGCTGCGCTTCGTGGTGGTGGGGCCGCCGCTGGCGAGGGAGTCCGTCGCCGAGCCTTCCTTCACCTCGGAGATCTCCTGGTAGACGTCCAGGGTCACCCAATCGGACTCGTTCACCTGAGGAGTGATGCGCAGGATGATGCCGACGTCCTCACGGGTGAAGGACACCGAGGGGATGCCTGCGCCCAGGCCCGCTGCGCCGGGGATGCTCGCGAACCCGCCGGTGGGGAACGGCACCGTCTCGCCGACCTCGATGGTGGCTTCCTCGTTGTCGAGAGTGAGGATGTTCGGCGCGGAGAGCACGTTGGTGCTGGTGTCGTCCTGCAGCGCGCGAAGCACGATGCCGAAGGTGGGGATGCTGATGCCGCCCTCGATGCCCGGGAGGGCGAGGTCGATGGCGTTGCCGAAGATGCCGAGGCCGGCCCCGCCGAGCAGGGACCCGTCGAGCAGCGCGCTGGCGAGGTTCAGGGACTCGGTGCCGCGACCAGCGACCACGTTGATGCCTGCCGGGTTGTCCGCATCGCCAGGGCGACCGCCGTGCCACGACACGCCCGAGTCCTTCCGCTCGGTGTCGGACACCTCCATGATCACCGTCTCCACGAACACCTGCTTGCGCGCGATGTCCAGGGCGTCGATGACGCGCTTGAGGCGCCGGTAGTCATCCGCCCCCGCGGTGACCACGAGGGAGTTGGTGGGCACGTCGTGGGTGATGCGCACCTCGCCCTGGAAGTTGCCCCCCAGGCTGCCCGCGGCGCCGGAGTTGGTGCCGGCACCAGCGGCATCGCGGCCGGACCGGGCGTTGGCGTTGTTCCGGGCCGGGGTGCGGGTGTTCGTGTTCGCCCGCTGGTTGCTCTGCTGGATGAGCGAGTTCAGCGTCGTGGACATCTCCTCAGCCTTGGCGTGGGAGAGGTAGATGACCCGGATGCCGCTCGAGGCGGAGGGGTCCGTCTGGTAGTCGATCTGCTTGACGAGGTCCTTGATCTCGATCATCGACTTGTCTGACGCGAGCACGATGATCGAGTTGGTCCGCTCGTCGGCGATCATCTTGCCGATGAAGCTGGCCTCGGAGCCCACGGACGTGGTGCTGGCCGACGTAGGGGCCTTCTTCGCCTTCGACTTCTTGTTGCGGTTGTTCCGGTTGGACCGGGTGTTCTTCGGGGCCGCAGCCTTCGTGCCCGAGGCGTCCTCGCCGTAGATCTCGCGGATGATCTCGACCACCCGCGCGGCCTCGGCGTACTCGATCTGCACCACCTCGAGCCGCTGCTTCGGGGCGGAGATGTCGAGCTCCTTGATGATGTCCAGGATGCGGCGGATGTTGTTGCCGCTGTCCGTGAGAATCAGGGTGTTCGACGGGTTGTAGGTCGTCAGGTCCCCGACGCTGCTGATCATCTTGCTGATGACCTTGCTGATCTCGTCCACCGACACGTTGTCGAGCTGGATGATTCGCGTGATGAGCTGCGCGGTGTTGGGCGTACTGCCGCGGTAGACCCGGATGGGCTCGGCCTTGGCTTCCCGGCTGTCGATGATGCGGATGAGGAACGGGACGCCCCGGGCGTCGAGACCCTCCTCCACGATCGTGTAGCCCTGCTGGTCGAGGGCGGCGAGGAAGATGCGGTACGCGTGGCTCTTGCTCACCAGCTTTGGCGAGATGATGGTCACCTTGCCGCTGATCTTCGGATCGATGAGGACGTTGAGGCCCCACCGCTCGGCGAAGTCCCGGACCACGTCCTTGATCTCCACGTTGTCGTACTCGACGTGGAACATGGTGGCGTTGGGTGCCTCGGGCACGACCTTGCGGGTGCCGGGCTCCTTGAACCCCGACTCGGCCTTCTCCGAGGAGCTGTCGTCCGCGGGCTTCTTGCTCTTGCTGGCCTGGGCGACGGCATTGGACCGCGGTCCGCTCAGGGGCGGCTGCACCGCGGTGTCGGTCGCCGGACTGTCGTCGGGATCGCCTGCGGTGCCAAGGGTCGGTGCGCCGAGGTTCGGGGACGGCTTGAGGCCCGCGCCCTTGCTGAGGGCATTGCGGGCCCGCCGCTTGGCCTCCTCGGTGGCCTGAGCGGAGGCGTCACCCTCTTCTTCCTCCTCGGGGGGCGGCGGGGATTCGTCCTCCGACAGCGCAAGCGCGGGCGTGGCCATCGCGAGCAGCAGCGAGAGGAGCAGCGGGTGCAGCAGCAGCTTCTTCAAGGGAGAGACTCCAACAAGTCCAGCGAGAGCAGAGGTCACAGCGTTCACTTGATGCCGTATTCGATGGTCACGGGCTCGCCATTCCGCAGGACTTCCAGGGAGAAGGACTTCTCCGACTGAAGCTTCCCGTAGATCTCGAGCGCCTTTTCGGTGTTGCTGAGGTCGAATCCGTTGACCGACGTCAGCACGTCGTTGTTCTTGAGGCCCATCTTGCGGAGGGCCGAGTTGCGACGGATGGCGAAGACCTTGAAACCATTGGTCTTCCCGTCGCTGAAGTTGGGGACGACGCGCGCCTCGCGCGACATCTTGTCGAGGTTGTCCAGCGCCCACTTCACGTCGTCCTCGGGGACGCTGTACTCGTTGTCGCCGGTCTTCTCGATGCCCCAGTCCCGCTTGCCGCGGGAGTTGGTCTTCTTCTTGGGCTTGTCGTCGCCCACCTTCTTCGCGGTGCTCTTCTTCTTCTTCTTCCCGCCGGCCTCGAGGTACTCCAGGGAGCCGTTGCGGAGGAGGATGATGTGAGCCGGACGCTCAGACGAGGGGCGGTGGATCTCCTTGATGGTCGCGTCCAGCAGCTTCTCGTCGATGCGGTAGACGTGGACGCCCTCGTTCTCGGTGGAGACGAGGGCGGTGGACCAGATGGCGTCGGAGGCAACGGACGTGGCGATGAGGGTCGCGGCGATGTCCGAGGCCTTGTCGACCTCACCGTCACCGTTGGGCTCCGCCGGAGCGTCGGGCTTCTTGATCAGCGAGTTCGCCGAGTCGAAGAGGTTGCGCTTGATGATGGGGTCCATCCAGTAGTCGACCTTGCGGAGGACAGAACGGGAGGAGGGCTTCGCATCCTTTGACGTTCCGGCAGACGCGAGAGCGTCCCCACCGTCTCCGCTATCGGCGGTGGCAGTGCGCGGAGCCGGCGCGCCGGACCGGGCGGCGGCCAAGCGCTCGGGGGAGACCGAGAGCTTGCGCGCCACCAACGCGTTGGTGCCCAGGGCGATGCCAAGGGCGAGGATGGCCAGCAAGGCCAGGACGAAGACAGGGCGGGGAATGCGATCGAGCATTGCGAGGCAAGGGGAAGCAAGAGGCGTGCCGGATACAGGCCTCACGGCGGACGGCCCAGTGGTTGGCGAGCAGTACGGCGGATCGGGTGGAGCTCACCGGATCACGAGATTCCCAGCCCATGCCGACAAACTGGCAAGCCGCGTCTGCGTTCTTGAGGGGGAGTGACAAACTGGCAAACGCCCAGGCGTGATAGCCTGCAAGGCCCTGGAAAGGCATTTCCGGGGCCAGAGGCGAAGCGGAGAACGCGGACGTGATCGACGAAGATGCTGTGTATGCCCGGGTGGTCGAAGAGTTCTGCGAGGCCCTGGGTCTCGACGACGACGAGATCGAGCCCGACTCGCAAGTGATCGAGGACCTGGGGGCCGAGTCCCTCGACTTCCTGGATATCGCCTTCCGGTTGGAGCGCGCATTCGGGGTCAAGGTCCCTCGAGGCGAGATCCAGCGCTCGGCCGAGGCGACGGCGGGCGAGGAGTTCGAGATCGAGGGCAAGCTCACCGCCGCCGGGGCGGTCGCCCTGCGCGAGGCCATGCCGGAAGTCGACGGCAGCGCCATCGACGAGGGCTTCCCAGTGCGCGAGATCCCACGCCTCTTCACCGTGAAGACCTTCCACAACATGGTGCTCAAGCTTCTCGCTGAGAAGGAGGCGAGCGCGTAGGAAGAGTCGCGAGAGCGGCTTCTTCCCCCCGCGGCGCTCAACCCGATGGCCACGCCTCCCGGCTCCGCCCCCCCGCCCTGGCGCTCCGCCGAGGGGCGGATGATCGTCGTGTTCGACTTGCTGTGGCTGCTCGGCGCCATCCCGATCTACGGGGTGGCCGGGGCCGCCGGTGGAGCGGTGCTCTGGTTTGCCGGACAGTGGGTCGGCTGGCCCTGGGCCATGGGATTCTTCCCGCTGGCGTACTTTGCGTTCCTCTTCGGAATCGTCGGCGCAGTGACGGTGGCCCGGCTCCTGATCCCTCGAGAGAAGGAGGGCACCAGCAAGGTCTTCGCAGACCGGGACTTCTTCGTCTTCCTGATGCACTGGATGCTCGAGAGCTATGTGCCGCCGCCGCTCATCACCCACATCCAGCTGCTCACCTTCTTGCGTCTCGCGTACTTCCGCGGGCAGGGCTGCAAGCTGAGTTGGTCGACCCACATCTCACCGGGGGCGCGCATCTGGAGCGCGGGGCTCTGCGAGTTCGGGCATCTGACCTACATCGGGGAGTTTGCCCACGTCACGGCGCACCTGTCCCGGGGCGACAAGCTACTCCTGGCCCCGGTCATCATCGGTGACGGCGTCAATGTGGGCGCCCACGCAAACATCAGCCCCGGCTGCACCATCGGGAGCGGCGTCCGGATCGGCCCGTTGGTGGACATGGCCCCCGGGTGCTTCGTGGACGACGACGCCGAAGTGGGGCCCGCCTGCCAGATGGGCATGGGTGTGCACGTGGGAAAGGGCAGCAAGCTCGAACCGCGCAGCTTCCTCGACTCGTGGAGTCGGGTGCCCGACGGCGAAGTGTGGGCGGGTGACCCCGCAAAGAAGGTCGGCATGGTCCGCCCGAAACGGGTGAAGAAGAAGGCCACCGCGTCTTCCTGAGCGTGGGGGCCATTCCCTGTGACAACACGTCACCTCCGAACGTTTGACGGGAACTCCTCCCCGTAGGACCCTTTGCGCCCTGCTGCTGCGGGGACCGGCGCCGATTGCGCCGGCGGAGGACGCACCACATGAAAGTAGACGTCGAGTCGAGGCCCTCATACGGCCTCGCGGTAGTCACCCTGAACAAGGGCGAGACCTTCATCTCAGAGAGCGGCGCCATGGTCGCCATGAGCTCTGGATTGAAGGTGGACACGAAGTTCAACGGGACGGGCGATGGCTCGTTCATGGGCAAGATGCGGGCGATGTTGGTGGGCCTCGCGAGGAAGTTCCTCGCTGGAGAGTCCCTCTTCATCAACCAGTTCGATGCCACGACCGACGGTCAGCAGGTGATGCTTGCCCCGACCCTCGTCGGGGACGTCGAGAAGATCAAGATGACCGGTGGTCGCAAGATCACGGTCCAGGCCACCTCGTACCTCGCCTCGGGGAAGAACATCGAGGTTGGTCTCATCTGGGGTGGCTTCTCGATGCTGTTTGGCGGCGAGGGAGCCTTCTTCCTCGAGTGCACGGGCAAGGGCCCGCTGCTCATCAACAGCTACGGCGCCATCGAGAAGGTCGAGATCACCGGAGGCTACATCGTGGACACAGGCCACGTGGTCGGCTGGGAGGGTGACCTCACCTACAAGATCAAGAAGGCCGGCGGGTGGAAGTCCACGCTGCTGTCGGGTGAGGGCCTCGTGCTCGAGTTCACCGGCACCGGCACGCTCTGGCTTCAGACGCGCAACCTCGGCTCGCTGCTCGGCTGGATCACGCCGCAGCTGCCGGGTTAAGGGGAACATCATGCAGATCGAAGTTCACCACCGTCCGTCCTACGCCCTCGCCGAGGTCAAGCTCGATGAGGGCGAGACCGTCGTCGCCGAGGGCGGCGCGATGGTCTCGCAAGACACCCACGTCACCCTGTCCACCTCCGCTTCGGGGGAGAAGAAGGGCGGGATGATGAAGGGGCTGATGAAGGGCCTCAAGCGAGCCCTCGCCGGCGAGTCCTTCTTCCAGAACCGATTCACCGCCAACGGCGCGCCGGGTCACGTCACCTTCGCGCCCACCTTCCAGGGCGACATCGTCGTGCACGAGATGTCCCAGAGCACCGTGATGCTGCAGAGCACCGCGTTCCTCTGCTCGTCGCCGGAGGTCACCCTCGACACCAAGTGGGGAGGGGCCAAGACCTTCTTCGGCGGTGAAGGGCTGATCATGCTGAAGGCGAGCGGCTCCGGGCTGCTGGCGTTCAACAGCTTCGGCGCGATCAAGGAGATCGACGTCCAGGGCGAGTTCACCGTCGATACGGGACACATCGTCGCGTTCGAGGAGGGGTTGACCTTCAACGTCACCAAGTTCGGTGGAGGTTGGAAGTCGTTCATCTTCGGGGGCGAAGGCCTCGTTTGCTCGTTCACCGGCACCGGGAAGCTCTGGATTCAGACCCGCAACGCCACCGCGTTCGGAGCGCTGCTCGGCAGCAAGCTCCCGCCGCGTGAGGCCTAGGAGGTAGCGATGCAGCACGAAATCAAGAACAAGCCGGACTTCGCTTCGCTCCACGTCTTCCTCGAGAAGGGCGAGCAGATCGTCACCGAGTCGGGCGCGATGATGGGCATGAGCACGTCTCTGAAGATGGAGACGAACATGAAGGGTGGGCTGCTCGGCGCCGCGAAGCGCGCGCTGGGGGGCGAGTCTCTCTTCCTCAACACCTACACGGCCGAGGCGGACACGCAGCGGTTGGACGTGGCGCCGTCGACGCCCGGGGACATCGTGCACCTGCCCATGGCTGGCAGCGGTGTGATGGTGCAGTCGGGCTCGTACCTGTGCTGCACGCCGGGGGTGACCGTCGACAGCAAGTGGGGCGGCGCGAAGTCGTTCTTTGGGGGCGAAGGCCTCTTCATGCTGAAGTGCACCGGCGAAGGCGACCTGTGGATCAGCAGCTACGGCGCCATCCACCCCATCGACGTGCAGGGGACCTACGTGGTCGACACCTCGCACATCGTGGCGTTCGAGGAGAGCCTCACATTCAACGTGCGCAGCGTGGGCGGGCTCAAGTCGCTGTTCTTCAGCAGCGAAGGCCTCGTCTGCGAGTTCAGCGGTCACGGTCGGTTGTGGATTCAGACCCGCAACGCGCCGGCGCTGGCGGGCTTCATCCACCCGTTCCGCCGGGTGAAGTCGAACAACAACTAGTTCGGGCCCGCCTCGGGGGGGGCTGAGGGGGCATGAGGCCGAAGTACTCGGCTGCGAGGTCCTAGGGCATCGGGCCGAAGAGCTCGGCTGCGAGGTCCTTGTCGTAGTTGACGTAGAACACGTTTCTTCGGACGAAGGGGCGGGTTCCGCTCGCCACCTCCTGCCACTCCTTCCGCTCGGTCGCCGCGACGTTGCGGGCCGTGGCGTCGTCGGTGTCCGTGAGGAAGCGGTCGAGCAGCGCGATGTGGGCGTTGGCCCAGGCTGCGACGGCGTCGGGGTCGGTGATGCGGGTCTGCGCCGAGAGCGCCTTCATGTCCGCGTTCACCTGGTCAGCCTCCGCGGCGTACTTCGTCGCCAGGCGAGAGGCCTCAGCCTTCTGTTCCTTGCTGCCCCACCGGGACTGCATGTCCAGGTTCAACAGCGTGTTGCCGAGATCCATGCGCCTGTGCGCCAGGCGTTGGAGGGCGAGGGCGGGTTCTGGGAGACGCGAAGACATGGTCGGAGTCTACTCCGCCAGGGGAGAGAGACCTGGCGGCAGCGCCCCGGGGGGCGCCGCTGGCTCGGGTGGTTGACGGCGCTATGCCGTGACAGCGAGGTCCGCGTATTCGCCGTCCGAGTCTGTGCCCGTCTGGACCCCGCCACGGCCCTGTGGGTCCTGGCAGCGCCATGCCACTTCGTGCACCGCGACCTCGTCGAGGTGCGGACGCAGGAAGCGCAGGTGTTGCTTGGCGGCCTCGAGGCCGGCGCCGTGGCAGATGTTGGCGAGCTCGAGGGCCTCGCTCTTGCGGAGTCGCACGAGGCGCCTGGTCTCGGGGGTCCCGGCGGGCGGGCGCGAGGAGGCGCGGGAGGGCGCGGGGCGCTTCTTGCTCTTGCGGCGGATCTTGCTCATGCACGGCTCCCGGTGCGCTGCAGGCGCCGAGGGAGGGTAGCGGGGCGGTGGTGTCGAAAGGCCTCGTGAGTGCGGCGCAGCCCGGGGTTGTTGACGCGGGGATGGGGTCAACGACGGTCGGGTGCGGCGCAGCCCGGGGTTGTTGACGCGGGGATGGGGTCAACGGCGGTCGGGTGCGGCGCAGCCCGGGGTTGTTGACGCGGGGATGGGGTCAACCACCGCCCTCGGAGAACCCTTGTCAGGGTTGGATCCTCCGGCCGTTGCGCCCTCCGCCGAGGGCTCCTAGGGTCTTGGCTATGAGCTTCTTCGCCAACCATCTGCGGCCCCTGATCCATCGGCGCGATTTCGATCGCGATCCGCTTGCGGGGTGCTGCGTGTAGTTCGACGACGAACCACAGCTTCACAAAGCCCCCGCCGGTCATTCGACCGCGGGGGCTTTTTCGTTTTCAGGCCCGTAGCTCAGTGGAAGAGCGTTCGTCTACGAAGCGATTGGTCGCAGGTTCGAGTCCTGCCGGGCCTCCCAAGAAACCATGCAGGGGCGCGGTCCAGTCTGGAGTGGACGCTGGCCTGTCACGTCGGAGATCGCGGGTTCGAATCCCGTCGTCCCTGCCAACTTCAGCGATGAGGCCTCGAGCGAAGCCTCATCCCAGACCTCGAGGGTAGTTCAACGGTCAGAACACCCGACTGTGACTCGGGAGACACGGGTTCGATTCCCGTCCTTCGATCCACTCGTGCCCCCACCAGGGGGCACCGCAACGCGCCCCGGCCGAGACCTTGCTCGGTCGGGGCGCCGGGCGCCGGGTCGCTGGTCGCCGGTCGGGGCGCCGTTCGCCGC
>JAGSHC010000262.1 GCA_023954745.1 Deltaproteobacteria bacterium
CACCGCCGTCGGCTCCCTCGAAGTGCACACCGAGCGCCTCGAGCTCCGCTGGAGCGGCTCCGTCGTCACCACCACGGTGACGGAGTTCCGGCTCGTCGAGACCCTCGCCGCCCGCCCTGGTGTCGTGTTCTCTCGCGAACAGCTCTTGCGGGCCATTCGCGACGACGACTCGGTCGTGGTGGAGCGCATCATCGACACCTACGTGCGACGCATGCGGCGCAAGTTCGAAGAGCTGGACGCCGCCTTCGACCGGATCGAGACCGTCATCGGCGCCGGCTACCGCTGGCGCGACTGAGTCGCTGGCGAGGACTGCGCCCTGACCCACGCCCTCAAGAAGCTGATCCGCCCCCGCTCGCTGCGTCTCCGCGCGATGTTGGTCGTGACCGGCGCAGCCATCGCCCCGTTGGCGATCATCACCTTCTCCGATGCCGAGAACTGGCCAGTGCGCCTCACCATCGCAGTCATCGGTGGCGCTGCGCTGGTGGCCTGGTGGCTGGGTTGGCGGATGGTGACTCCCCTACGTCAGCTTCAGCGGCAAGCCCGGGAGCAGGCTGGCCGCGCGGCACCGGGTGGCGGGGAGCCTTCGGAGCACGCGCTGCTGCTCGACCGCGAGGATGAGTTCGGGGACCTCGCCGCCGCGTTCAACGCCCTCCTGGCCGCCCTCGAGCGACGCAAGCGCACCAATGAGGCCTTCGTCGCTGACCTCGTGCACGAAGTGAAGAACCCGGTCGCCGCGGTACGAGCGGCTGCGGACGCCCTCGAGCGCGGCACCGTGGACCGTCAGCGCGCGGCCCGGCTCGCCCGAGTCCTGAGAGACAGCTCGACGCGTCTGGACCACGTGGCATCCCGGTTCTTGGAGCTGGCACGCGCCGAAGCCGGCCTCCCCGCAGAGGAGCGGGTGAGCATTCCGGCCCACGCCGTCGTGCGGGCGGTGGTGCGTGCCCACGAGGCCTCCGTGGACGTCCCCCTGTCCTGCACCTGCGAGGAGATTCAGCTCGTCGCGGTGCCGTCGGCCTTCGAAGCGGCGGTCCGCAACCTGCTGGAGAACGCGACGTCCTTTGCCCCGAGAGGCGAGGGAGCGCCGACGGTGGAGGTGCGGTTGCAGAAGGAGGGACGACACGCGGTGCTGCGGGTCGTGGACTCCGGTCCCGGCATCGCCGCGGAAGACCTCCCCCACGTGTTCGAGCGCTTCTTCACCAAGCGCCGCACCGGCGAGGGGACGGGTCTCGGCCTCGCCCTCGTACGGGCCGTGGCCGAGAGCCATGGCGGGACCGCCTCGGTGACATCGACGCCGGGGCAGGGCGCTGCGTTCCGCCTGGAGCTCCCGCTGTAGCTCGCCGTGCGGGCTGCGGTCGCGCCCCGTCTCCTCAGGCCGTTGTCGGTGCGGCGAGATCGACGATGAAGCAGCTCCCACCTCCCTCTCGGGGCGCGTACTTCGCGTCGCCCCCGTGGGCCCGAGCGATCTCTCGAACCAGGGCGAGCCCCAGCCCCACGCCACCGTCAGCGCCCTCGCGGTGGTCCGACGCCCGGTGGAACGGTGTGAAGATCTGTTCTCGCTCCCCCTCCGGCACGCCAGGCCCGCGGTCGGCGACGGTCACCCTCACCATCCCATCCACAGGCTCCACCGAGAGGGTGATCTCCTTGCCGCCGCCATGCTTCTCGGCGTTCTCCAGCAGGTTCCGCAGCATGCGTTTGAGCGCGCGTTCGTCCGCATCGAGGGGGGCCGGATGCCCGTCCACCTCGAGGCCAAACCGCGCCGCCTCCTCCGCAGTCAGGGCGTAGAGGTCGATGCGGTCCCGACGCTGAGCTTCGGCATCCGCAGCTCCTAGACGGCCCACGAGCAGCAGGTCCTCGATGAGCCCATCGAGCTCGGCGACGTCGGTGTGCGCCCGGCGCATGAGCTCTGCACGCCGCGCGTCGCTCAGCGTGGTCTCGCCGTCGGACAACAGGTCCACCGCCATGCGCAGCCGGGCCAAGGGCGAGCGGAGTTCGTGCGACGCCGACGCGAGCATGCGCTGCTGGCGCTTCACCAGCTCTTCGATGCGCTCGGCGGCGCGGTTGAACGAGGAGGCCAGGCGCGCCACCTCGTCGGTTCCTTCGATGACCACCCGCGCGCTCAGGTCCCCGGACCCGAGAGTCTCGACCCCCTCCTGGAGCCGCTCGAGCCGCCGCGTGACCCGACGGGCCAGGGGCATGCTCAGCAGCGCGAGAAAGGCCAGCAGGCCCACGGGAAGCAGGAGATGCAGCTTGCCGCCGCCGTTGAAGTGCCGCAGCGGGCCGCCCACGAGGGTGCGCCCGTCCTCGAGCTGCACCGCCACGACCCACGGCCCATCGTTGGCGCGCATCCAGCGCCGGTCCCCGTCCTGCTCGCTGGGAGCCGGGATGTCGGGGTCGGTGGTGCTGATGAGCTCGCCGCCGGCGTCGTAGAGCGCGAGCCGGACCCCGAGTCCTTCGGCCCGCTCCTGGAGAACCTCCGGGATGGCGGCCGGGTCGTCGGGCAAGCTGGCGGCCACCACCTCGGCGATGGCAGGAGCCCGATCTGTGCCGTCCCCTCCTCCGAACGCGCTCAGCACCCGTCCCCCCGTCCACATGAACACGATGGACGCGAAGAGGGTCAGCAGCAGCGCCACCCATACCTTGAGCCACAAACGCCGCCGCACCCGCATGAAGCGGCGCCGACGGTGATGGTGTCCATGGTGGTGGCGATGCACGGATTTCCTAGTCCTGGCTGCGGGCGAACAGGTAGCCCACGCCTCGCAAGGTGATGATGCGCCGCGGCTTCTTCGGGTCGTCTTCGATGGCGGCGCGGATCCGGGAGATGTGCACGTCGATGGACCGGTCGAAGGCGTCGAGGTTCTCTCCCCGCACCCGCTGCATGATCTCGTCCCGCGTCAGAGCCCGCCCCGGAGAGCGCGCCAACGCCAACAGCAGCTCGAACTGGTGGCCCGTCAGGGGTCGGTCCTCGCCGCTGACGCGAACGCGCCGACCATCGACGTCGATCTCCAGCCGGCCGAAGCGCAGAGGCGGCGACGACGCGCCCTCACTCGCCACGGTGCCCGACGATCGGCGAAGCACCGCGCGCAGGCGAGCAAGCAGCTCCCGCGGGTTGAAGGGCTTGGGCAGGTAGTCGTCGGCGCCCATCTCGAGGCCCACGATGCGGTCCATGTCGTCGCCCCGGGCGGTGAGCATCACGACGGGAATGGACGACGTCGCTCGCAAGGTGCGGAGGACCTCGAACCCATCGGGGCCGGGCATCATCACGTCCAGGACCACGGCGTCGTAGGAGTCCCGGGCCAGCATCGCCAGGCCCTCGGGCCCGTCGGCGGCTCGGGAGACATCGAGTCCCCGCCCCCCCAGGTAGTCGGAGACCATGCCCGCGAGGGCGTCGTCGTCATCGATGAGGAGCACGCGCTCAGTCATGGCCGCATGGTACGCGGCCACCCCCGAGGGTGTGATCCCCCGAGGGTGGCGCGCGGAACCGCGTCGAGGACTAGCGGTGCCAGCGCTCACGCATCTGCTCCATCTCGTCGGCGAGGGCGAGGCGCTGCTCCGGCGTCAGCTCCGAGGCGAGCTCGGTCAAGGCCTCGGTGATGAGGACGCTGGCTTCGTCTGCACGCTTGATGCCTTCGGCGCGAAGCTGCTCGAGGGCGTCGCCGTCGATGGTCTCGGCGGTCAGGGCGTCCTTGACGTCCTGGCGGAATGCCTCCTTGTCGGCCCGCAGGGGCGCCATCTCCACGAACAGGTCTTCGAGGGTGTCGCGGAATGCGTCTTCCTGCTCATCGCTCGCGTCGGCGTGGTTGGCGAGCTTGGCGGCTACGAAGGCGGCGGCGGCCTCAGGGTCCTCGGCGAACTTCTTGTGCATCGCGTGGCGCCCCGGGCCTCCGGCGAAGGCCGCGCTGACGGCGAAGAGGCTGACGAGGGCGAGCGCGATCATCGCGAAGAGCCCTCGGCGGCGTCGGGGCTGGGCGGTGTCGTTGGTGGTTTCGGTGGTCATGGTGCTGCTCCTGGCTGGGTCTGAGGCCGCTCCGTGCGGCCCCGACACATGCAATCTAGGAAGCCGTGATTTCCACCGGATTTCGCCAAGGTGAAGGAGTGTAAAGTCCGCCCATGACCGACTTTCACGCCGCCCAGATCGAGCAAGCCGAAGACGCCGTCCTCGAAGCCGCAGACATGCTTCCCAACCTCGTCGATGGGCTGGAGGAGCTGTGTGTCGCCCGGCGTCGCACCTTCCAAGCGGAGCGAGTCCTCGAAGAAGACCTCGCTGCGGTGGAGCTCGTGAAGGATCAGCTCGACGAGAAGGGCAGCCGGGTGGCCGAGCGGCGTAAGGACGCAGACAAGGCAACGAAGGAGCTGGAAAAGCTCGCCCAGGAGCTCGGGACCGAGGCCTTCGCCGCCCGTGAAGTGGGGGATCTGGCGGATCTCTCCATCTTCAACGAGCGCCAGGCCGCCCAAAAGGACGTCGACGCCTGGGAGGGCGAGATCACCGAGCTCAAGGAGGCCAAGGGGTTCGGAGCCATCGTGAAGGCCAAGGCGAAGCAGGCTCAGCTGCTCGCGAAGACCGCCGCCACGAAGGCCCGCTTCCGCGGGATGGAGCGGGAGATCGGCCGTGGGCTCGTGGAGGAGGGCACCGAGGAGCTGGTCCGCTGCGACCAGACCGAGGTCGTCATCACGAAGATCAAGTCCCAGAAGGAGACCCTCGCGGCCCTGGAGGGCCTGCTCAACGACGCGAACTCGGACTTCATGAAGACCGCTGCAGATGCCGCAGACCGCTTCGCGCTGGACCACGTCAGCAGCCACAAGGACCTGACCGCGGCCAACAAGCGCATCAAGGAGGGCATCAAGCAGTCCAAGAAGGACCAACGCGCCGCCGGCAAGCGCATCCTCGAGCGCCTCGACGTGGCGGTGTCCCTCGGCGAGCTCGACCACGAGAGCATGGTCTGGCAGGCCCTCAAGGGGCTACGCGCGCTGCACGAGGAGTAGGCCCAGCCCGCGCTTCATTCCGCGGTCAGAAGGCCGGAGTGGTCAGTCCCAGTTGGGGCGCGGCTCCGTCCGCCCCGTGATCTCGTCCTTGGGACGACCTCCGCCCCGGGGGTACTCGGGCGCGACTCCACCGAAGGTGAAGCCAAACAGGAACAGGATCTGCGAGCTGTGCTCGAGCCGTGAGTCGTTGGTGAGCCACGTCTGCTGCTGCTCGAAGCGGAAGGCTCCCCACTGTCGAGGCCCGCGCCGCTGCGCGGTGCTGATCCACACCTGGACGTACTCCCGCGCCCCGTAGACCAGCCAGAACGGGGTGTCCTGCCAGCGCTGATGCCCAATCGTCGGACCCGCGCCGATGCCGAGACCGACCACCGCCGGGATGGGGAGGCGGATGGGGATGGGGAAGGTGCCCTTCACCATGAAGGCGTGGGCGTATCGCGCGAAGTAGCGCTCATCCACCAGGAAGAGCCGGTCGGTGTTGAAGCCCGTCTCCAGGCCGAACCCGATGAGCTTCACCCACACCGTGAACCCGCCCTTCCACTTGATTCCGCCCAGGGTGCGCGGCGGCCCGTAGAACCAGCGGGAGCCGAGCATGCCGACGATGTCGAGCCGGACTCCGTCTTCCTTCTTGCGGTCCTCGATGCCCAGGGAGTCGTCCTTGAAGCGCTCGGTGTCGGGCTTGATGCTCGCGAGGTGTCCGTCGCCGCGCGAGCCCGGGTCCTCGCGCTCCTGACGCACCCGCTCGCCAGGGGACACGTAGGTGCCGTCGGCGATGGCCTGCTTGATGCCGTCTGCCTTCTCGCAGATGGCGGTCAACCCCGCGCGACACGCTCGCTCGTAGTGCTCCGCCGCCAACTTGGGGCTCAGCATCACGCCGGCACCCTGCTCGTGCAGCTCTCCGAGGCGCGCGCAGGATCTGGCATCCACCGAGCCATCGGGGCGCACGTCCCGCGGGTCGGGGTAGTCGTCGGCGTTGCAGCCGCCCTGGTAGGACTGGGCGGCGTAGAAGAAGTCCTGCTTGATGTTGTGGAAGAGCGCGCCCTCGGCGACCTTCGACGCGGGGTTGACGTAGATGTCACCCATGAGCCCGCAGGCGTCGAAGCGCCCCGCCTCGCAGGCGAAGCGCAGAGCTTCGGCCGCGCCGCCGAGGTCGACGCTGGGGGTGCCCTCGGGAGCGATGAGACGCATGCCCGTCTGCATGTCGAGGTACATGCGGGCGACGGCCATGCAGCCGTCGACGTTGCGGAAAGCGCAGGCGGCCTGGAGGAGGTTGGCGGCGCGGTTGTAGTTCGGACGACCGTCCTGGCCGGGGACCTGGCCCCGATACCAGAGCATCCCCGCCTCGTAGCACTTGTCACCGTCGCCCTCGGCGCAGGGACCCTCGAGCTCCTCGATGGGGGACTCGACCGCGATGATGAGGGTGCCGTCGTCCTTCTCCCCGACGACGTCCCCTTCGATGGTCTCGCCCCGACCCTCGGCCTGGCCCCCCTGGCCGGCGTCCTTCTCGGCCTTGCGCGCGTCCTTCTCCTCCTCGCTCTCCTCAGACCCGCCGTCGCTCTGAGCAACGGCGAGGGTGGGAACGAAGAGCAAGCAGCAGAGAAGCGCGAGCGCGCGGACAGAGGTCATCGCCCTTAGGTTAGACCACTTCGCCGAGAAAGCCGGTCACGGGCCGGATGCTCAGCGCACGAACACCATGACGTTGCTGTCCTGGGCGACGCCGGCCTCAGACTGGCCCCACCAGGTGCGCTCGTAGGGCGTGCTCGCCGGGCTCCGGTCGCCCATGGCGCCGAGGAAGCCGACCATCACCGCGCCGTTGAGACGTCCGCCGATGCGGGCGTTCTCCGCGGGAGCAGAGCCCGTGTACCAGGCCTGGTTGCCGTCGTTGCAGTTCAGACCAGCGTTGCTCGGAATGTCAGACGACAGACGGTCCTGGCTCCAGGTGCCGCAGGTCACGGCGCAGGTGTCGGAGCCCGGCGTCGTGGCGAAGCTGGTGCTGAGGGGCTGCGTCGCGCTCAGGTTCTCGCAGAGGAAGAACGCACCGTCGTTCTTGTACTCGACCTTGAGGTCCGAAGCGCTGATCTCGGACCAGCCCGAGTACTTCGTCGATGTCGTGATGTCGCTGACGTAGGTGGGCAGCTCATTGACATTGCGGGTGCCGGTGCCCTCCCACGCGTCCACCCAGGCAGGCTGGTAGTAGGGACCGGTCGTCGCGCCGCCGAAGAACGGGTCGTTGAGGTCGTCCACGTTGGCCACCAGCGTCCAGCCGCCTCCGTCGGACGTCATGTCGCAGAAGGCCTGCCAGGGGTTCACGCCCGTGGGGTCGATCCAGTAGATGCCGTCCTGAGCGGATGCGTTGCCGTCGAGGATGTCGTCGCAGTCGATGCCGGGGCACGAGATCTGCGAGCCATCGCTCATGTCCGTGACCATGTCGAGGGTCCAGGAGTTGAGATTTCCGACGTCTCCGAGGGCATCGTCGTTGACGACGAGGGTCCAGATGCCTGAGGCGTTCTCCCCGTTGAAGGTGGAGAGCGGCTCCTCCGGCTGGTAGCTGCCGGTGAAGGGCGCGCCGCTGGACGAAATGGTGGTGATGGACGTCGCCGCCGAGTCGTCGAATACCGTGTTCGTGAAGTTGTTGCCGGTGCCTCCGTTGTCCGACGTCAGGTCGATGGTGGTCCCCTCGGGCGAGATGAGGGTGATCTCCAGGTCACCCGTGAAGGTGTGGCTGATGTCGAGGGTGACGATGACGTCGGTGATGGCGCCGCCGTCGAAGGCAACCTGCGTCACCGACATCGAGCCGCTGGTCCCGGTGGGGGGCACCGAGAGGTTTGGCGCGTCCGTCAACACCTGGTTGCCGTCGTTCAGCAAGCCGGTGCAGTCGTTGTCCACGTCGTCGCAGACCTCGAGCTGCGTCGGGAAGATGGTGCCGTCGGTGTCGAAGTCGGCTTCGTCGTCCGTGGTGACTGTCATGCGGTAGGAGAGGGTGTTGTTGTCGTTCGTCAGCGCAGAAGGAAGCGCCGCCTGATTGGTCTCAATCCCTGCCTCGTGCGTGCCCCAGGGCAGCGCGACCGGGAAGCTCACCGGGCTCTGCCAGTTGTACGACGTCGATGGCGACCACTGGACCCCGAACCCGTAGTAGGTGCCCGTCTCGAGCTCGAGGTTGAAGGGCAACGAGTTGTGGAACGCCAGCACCCCGTCGTTGGCGGGCGCCACCTCGACGGTGTGGCTGTCGACGAGGGTGAGGGACGTGGCCGATGCCCCGGAGTAGACCGCGAAGGTCAAGACCTCACCGGCGGAGGCGTTCAGCTCCATCGCGAACCCGTTCAGCAGCGTGTTCTGGCTCGCCAGGAAGATGTTGCCACGCAAGCGGTCCGAGCCCACGCCGCCACTGGTCAACGGCGCCGTCGCGTACACGTTCGCCACCGCGCCGTCGCAGTTCGTGTCCAGACCGTCGCAGAACTCCGTGGCGCCGGGCTGCACGTTGGGATCGTTGTCCGCACAGTCGTCGCAGTTGATGACGCCGTCGCCGTCGTCATCCGACTCGCCGTCGCCGGCCTCAGTGCTGGCGTCGCAGTCGTTGTCCTGCCCGTCACACACCTCGGAGTTGCCGGGGAAGTTGAACTCGTCGGCGTCGTCGCAGTCGTCGCAAGACAGCGAGAGGTCGAGGTCCACGTCCACCTCACCGGCCCCATCGGCGTCGGCGAGGAAGTTGCAGTCGTTGTCGAAGCCGTCGCACACCTCGACGTTGCCCAGGAAGTTGCCGGGATCGAAGTCGTCGCAGTCGCCCGCGCAGGAGTTCTGACCGTCGCCGTCGTTGTCGTCGAGATTCAGCGTGACGTCGAAG
>JAGSHC010000443.1 GCA_023954745.1 Deltaproteobacteria bacterium
AGGCTTCCTGGGAGACGCTTCCCTGATGCACGACGCCGTCCCGGGTTCCCACGCTGACGAACGCCGCGGTGGGGGACAGGGCCACTGCGTCCGGGGGGCTGCTTCCCAGTCCGGGAAGGGCTTGGGCGACTCCCTCTCCCATGACGTCCCAGACCCGGGTCTCGCCCGCGGAGTCGACGGATGCGAAGCGGTGTCCTCGTGGGCTCCAGCCGACGGCGGCGATGGAGCAGTCCTCCCCGCCGTCGCAGCGGTGGGCTTCCTGCGTGCAGCCCACAGCCTTGCCCGCGTAGTCGAGCAACCAGACCCGGTCGGTTCCCCCGACGGCGATCAGCCGATCGACGGGGCTCGACGCGACCGCGGCGGCGGGGGGTGTCTGCCACCCCGCTTTGGGGTCGGGACAGTCCGAGACTGCGGCCCCGGCCCGGGTCGGGGGGGTGTCCAGAGTGAGCCGGTTGAGGACGCGGGAGGCGTGCACGGATGCGGCCAGCGTCTTGTGGACCACGGGGGTGGGGGTGCCGCGATGCGGGATGTAGTCGGCGCTCCGCTTGGTGGCCGTGAGGGCATAGGCCAGAGCGTCGTCCGGCATCTCCTCGATGTTCCGCTCGGCGCTGCTGAGCAGATGGCTTGTGAGGTTCCGGTCGAAGCTGAGCCAGAGGCCACCGGCGAGCCCGATCAGCGCCACCGCCGCCACGGCGAAGGCCCCCAGAAGCCGCCTCCGGGCCTGGTGCTTCCGTCGCCGTCCGCGCGACTCGAGGATGGGCTCGACCATCGTGTCGTGGGATAGCTCGTAGTAGTTGCTGCCCACGCGGGGCTCACGCCGCAGCAGCCGTTGGTCGACCATCGTCCCCAGGACGGCCGGAGACAGGCCGAAGCGCGACGCGATGTCCGACTCTTCGAGGGAGAGCCGCCGGCCCTCTTCGGTGATGAGACCGTCCTCGCAGAGTCGCTGCACCTTGCGCCGGGCGAGAGGGCCCCCGAGCTCGTCCAGGCTTCGTCGGTAGAAGCCCTCCATCACCGCAGTGAGGCCGGTCGCTCCACCCAACTCGGACCACTGGACCGTGGTTCCCACCGGGGCGCGCATCATCCGCTGCTCGACGTGCTGACAGATGAGCTGGAGCTGGAATGGCTCGATGCGCTCTTCCCCCGCTCCGCTGCTGGCGAGGAAGTCGAGGACCCGGTCCACGGCATCCTCGGACCAGGCGAAGGGTGGGCTGGCGAAGCGCTCGTCAGGTAACTCGGCGGGGCGCACGATGGCTTCTCGGGCTTGCTTCTTCCCGAGGGAGCCGATGCGGTAGCGGTTCTCGAAGATCGCTGGCAGGTCGGCCGCGAGCTCCTCGAGGTGTCCCAGGAAGTCCTCTCGAAGGGACAACAGGACCTTGACCCGAGGGGGGCTGGCGCCAAAGCGCGCGGTCTCCTCCCGGGGGCCGATGCCTCGCACGACCGCGGCGAGCTCCGAGATGAACTCTCGCCGATGGGCGTCGCCGTGCAGGGTGAAGAGCTCCTCGAACTGATCGAGGATGAGCACCGGCTCGACGAGGTCATCCTCCGCCCAAATCTCCGAGTTCTTGAAGAACGCCCAGAGGGACTCGCCGGGCCCTTCGATGAACTCGTGGCCCTCGGCCTCTACCGCGGGGCCGAACTGATCGCGCAGAGCCTGCAGTGGGTGAGTGTCTGGGTCGTTGAGGCGCACCGAGACCGTGCAGTGCCCACGGTCCCGGAGGGGATGAGTGACCCCTGCGCTGATGAGCGAGCTCTTGCCCATGCCCGAGCGGGCGTACAGCACGACCAACCGCTCGGCGAGCACGAGGTGCAGCAGGCTCTTCGTCTCTCGCTCGCGCCCTTGGAAGAGCGCGCGGTCCAGGGGGTCCGACGAGAACGAGCGGATGCCGGGGTAGCGATGGGCGGTGCCGGTCACAGGCGCTTCCTCCGCTGGAAGTCACGCTTGATGATCTTCGCCAGACGGTCCAGATCGTCGTCCCCGTGCATCTTCATGCTCTGGATGTCCGACAGCTTGTCCATGGGAGCGACGTCGTCGAGGAGCAGCGGGACCATGTACCGCACCGTCTCAGCCGCCATGGTCTGACGGTCGCGGGCGTACTTGATCTCCTTGTGCACGTAGCTGAATGCTCGCTGCGCGAGGGCCTGGCTCTGGCACAGGACGAAGTAGTCGCAGCCCTCCACGGAACTCTCGAGGACCGCCGCCCAGTCGTCGCCCCCACGGAGGCCCTCCTTGTCGTGCCAGGGCTCGACGCCGCGGGCGCGGAGGCCGTCGCGAAGCCAGGTGACTCGCTCCTCGTCCTGGCTCGCGTAGGAGAGAAAGGCAGTGGGCTTCTCGTCGCCGGGGCGGGCAGCGTCCACCGAGGGGCGGGCCACGGAGCCGCCCTCCGCGACCCAGCGCCGGTGAAGCTCGCTGATGAAGTGGGGGACGTCCTGGGCAAAGAGGTGGATCTTGTGACCGCGGCCCCAGAAGTACACAGCCTCCTCCACGTCTTTGGGGGTGGCGTTTCGGAACTCCTCCATCGCGAAGGAGCGGCGCTGGGAGCTGGAGCCGCGCAGCGCGTGCAGCAGGATGCGCAGGGGCCAGTGACGCAGGCCGAAGCCCAGGAAGAGGAACGAGCGTC
>JAGSHC010000250.1 GCA_023954745.1 Deltaproteobacteria bacterium
CTCATCGCCTTGCTCGCCTTTGGCTTCGGTCGTGACCCCCACGTCATGGACAAGCCCCTGGTGGGCAAGAACGCCCCCTCGTTCTCGCTGCCCCGACTGTCCGATGGCGCCGACATCGCCTCGTCGACCTACCTGGGCAAGCCCACGGTGGTGAACTTCTGGGCGACCTGGTGTGTGCCCTGTGCGCAGGAGCATCCGAACCTGGTGGAGGCTGCCCGCCGCTACGGCGACGACGTCCAGTTCGTTGGCATCGTCTATCAGGACAAGAACGAAGCTGTCGAGGCTTGGCTGGACCGTCACGGCGGCCGCGCCTACCCGACGCTGATCGACGTGAACGCCAAGGCAGCCATCGCCTACGGCGTGTACGGCGTGCCCGAGACCTACTTCATCGGGGCGGACGGCATCATCCGGGACAAGCACGTGGGCCCCATCTCCTGGCCGGCGCTGCAAGACCAGGTCACCAAGCTCAAGGGGGACTCGTGAGACTGCGCCTCCTCCTGGGGCTGCTCCTCACCGCCCTCGTGGCGCTTCCGGTCCTTGCACAGGAGGACCGCGGTGAGCAGGGAGGCGACGAAGCCGAGCTGGCTCTGGGTCCCGACGTGGCGACCACGGTAGGCCCTCCTGCCGGGCCGCCCCTGAGTGGCGGGCCGCTGGACGAGCGCACCGACCACCTCGCTCACGTCATGCGATGCCCCGTCTGCCAGGGCCTGAGCATCGCCGACTCCCCGTCCGAGTCCTCCCGGAACATGAAGCGGCAGGTCCGCGCGATGATCGCCGCGGGCTACGACGACGACCAGATCCTCATGTACTTCGAGACCGCGTACGGCGAGTTCGTGCGCATGGTGCCGAAGCCCATCGGCTTCAACCTCCTGGCCTGGATCATCCCGGGCCTCGGGCTGCTCGGTGGGCTCTTCCTGGTGGGCCGCACCGTGCGGCGCGGCAAGGACGCCGCCCAGGCGGACGCGCTGCCTGCGACGGCCCGCCAGGCCGCCCGCTCGACGGGCGACGAGGATCTCGACCCCTGGCTCGACCAGGTGCGACAGGAGCTCTCCGGTGACGAGTGAAGTGGACTGGATCCCAGGAATCGTCGCCGTCGTGGTCGGCGTCGGCTTGGGCATCGTCATGGCCATCGCGGCGCGGAAGGGCCCGCAAGGTGCCGCCGATCAGGAGCACTCGGGGCGCAGTCGCGCCGAGGCCCGGCGCATTCGCATCGAGGACCTTCAACAGCGGAAGGACCAGCTCATTCAGCAGCTGCGGGACCTCGAGGACACAGACCTCGCCGGCGGCATCGAGGCGTCGAGCGAGGAGCGCACCTCGCTCGAAGCCGAAGCGGCTCGGGTACTCCGCGAGCTCCATCACCTCATCGAGAAGCAGCAGCCGAAGGCAGCGGCGGACGGCGAGGACGCAGCCCCGGCCCCCGCCGCGGCTCCACCGAAGGCGGCCGGCATGTCGGGAGAACTCAAAGGCGCGCTCACGGGCGGCGCCGTGGTCGGCTTCGCCGCCCTCCTCTTCTTCGCGCTCCAGGACGGCACGAGCGAGCGCACCGGCAACATGCCCATGACCGGTGGCGACGTCGTCAACGAGCAGTCTGCGGACACCAGCCGGTTGCCTCCTCCCGGCGCCGGAGCCCCGGGGGCGCCCGTGCCCGGAGTCCCCCCTGCCCTGCAGCCCAAGGAGTCCCCGCGCGTCGACGCCGCCCGGGCCCAGGTCGCGGCGAACCCCCAGAGCGTGGAGGCCCGCGTCGATCTCGGCTGGGCCCTCGTCGATGCCGAAGGCTGGATCGATGTCTTCAACAACGCTGAGCAGCTGCTCGCGTTGGACCCAGACAACGCCAACGCCATGACGCAGCAAGCGGTGGTGCGCGTGCGCATGGGGCAGCGCTCTGTCGCCGAGGGTCTCCTCGACAAGGCCCTCGCAAAGGACCCCGCCCTGGGACGCGCGCTTGCATGGAAGGGCTCCCTGCGCTGGCAGGCGGGCGACGTGGACGCGGCCAAGGCGGTGTGGAGCAAGGGCCTCGCCCTCTACCCGCAAGAAGGCTTCGCCGAGCTGCTCAAGATGGCCGATGGAGAGATCAGTCCCACGCAGCTGGGGGCCCCGGCGGCGGGCTCCGCCGAGACGAGCCAGCCCTCCCGTGGCGAGACGAGCCAGCCGAGGCCTGCTCCGGCGGGCCGCCCAGCGCCCATCACCGGGACGGTCACCGTGCCCCAGGGCACCGACTTCCCAGCCACCGCCGTGATCTACGTCTTCGCTCGGCCGGCGGGCCAGGCCGCTGGGCCGCCTCTGGCCGCTGTGAAGCTGCCTGCCAGCGTGGGGACGACGCCGTTCTCCATCGGCCCGGACAACATGCCGCCGATGATGGGCAAGCGGCCGTTCCCGGCGTCAGTCGATCTCGCGGCGCGCTTGGACCTGGACGGCAACGCCATGTCGAAGGACGGGCCGGCCGCGGCCCTCCCGAGCCCCGTGGACGCCGGCGCCACCGGAGTGAGCATCACCCTCAAACCCTGAGGGGTTCGGGGTTGCCCCCTGTACGGTCAGAGAAAGGGTGTGGGTGCACCTGACCTCGGAGGCCGCCATGGGAACGGTACGCAACATCCTCGCTGGCAAGGACAAGGACAGCATCCTCACGACCACGGAGGAGCGCACGGTCTACGAGGCCATCGCCTTCATGGCCGAGAACCGGGTCGGCGCGCTGGTCGTGGTCCAGGCCGCTGCGGTGGTCGGCATGATCACCGAGCGTGACTACCTGCGCAAAGTGGCTCTGCAAGGCCGCTCCAGCAAGGAGACCCCGGTCTCCGCAATCATGTCGAGCCCCGTCGTGACGGTGTCTTCCACCGACACCGTGGATCACTGCATGGCCCTGATGACCGAGAACCGCTGCCGCCATCTGCCGGTGGTCACCGCGGGACGTCTCGTGGGGCTCATCTCCATCGGCGACTGCGTCAAGCAGGTAGTGCGCGAGCAGAAGGAAGAGATCGGCTTCCTCGAGGACTACATCGGGGGCCGGTCCTAGGCGACGGCTCTCAAAGAAGCGAGACGCCGCTTGCTCGCGGCTACTCGCAGACCCCCGGCGAGGGCCCTCCGCGGTCGTGTTGCCCTTGGGGGCACCAGTCCGGGGGCACGACCGACAAGAAGGTCGCTGACGGCACGTAGCCGTCGGGAGAGAAGCTGAGGGAGAGCCTCCCTGCCTGCTCCCCGGCCGCGAGCGTGCCCGTGGTCTCGTCCCAGGTGGGCGGCGAGATCACGTCGGCCTCGACGCTGGGGTTCCACTGCCCGACCCCCAGGCCCACATCGTCTCCGAGGGTGAGATCCCCCACCCGCACGTCATCTCCGCCTCCTCCGTCGTAGTCGCCGTTCGGGCCCGCGAGATACAGCCCGGGATCGAAGACGACCTGGTCCTGGCCAGGCTCCCCTCCCCCCGCCATGCGGACCCAGAGGTCACCCAGATAGGCATTGCCTGACCACGCGACCCACGGGTTGCGCTCGAACCCCGCAAAGACCTCCGCCCCCCCGGGGTCCACCGTGAGGGTCGACTGCATCGACAGCTCTGTCCCTGAGCTCAACGTGGCGGTGACCTCGAAGGTGCTGTCCCCCAGCCAGCTGGGGGCCCCCCGCAGGAGCCCATCCTCCCGCAGGTCGAGGCCCGCCGGGAGCTCTCCTGCCGTCAGGAAGAAAGAGGCGGGTTCGGGCGGCTCGAGGGAGAACCGGCCTTCATAGGTCACGCCGAGTTCAGGACCAGGGAGGCTCGCGGAGAGGGCCGGAGCGGAGCCCTCTCCGGGTCCGTTGCTGAACCCTCCCCCAGGAGAGGGCGAACAGCCGACGAGCAGCAGCGCGAGGATCCAGGACCGGTTCATCACTGCGGAGAATAGCGCCGCCATGGAGGTCCACACGGCTTCGCATTGAAGTGAGCCGCGCTCGGGTTGAGGCGACTCCTCGGCCAGCGCGAGGGCCTCCATTCGATGAGGGGTCGCCTAGAGCTTGCTCCAGTTCCCGCGAGGCGTCTCCTTGCTGCGGGGCGGGGGCCCCGCGGTGAGGACGTAGACCGCGCGGCGGTTGGCCGCCTCGTCGACCCCGTCGCCGGTGGGCTTGGCGAGCACCGACTCACCGAACCCCTGGTAGAAGACGTCGATCTTGGAGCCTTTCGCCTTGAAGTAGGCCGCGAGCGCCTTCGCGCGGCGCTGGCTGAGCGCCTGGTTGCTCCCGGCGTCCCCCACGGTGTCCGTGTAGCCGCCGATGTAGAGCGTCACTTTGACCAGCTCGTTGTACTTCTTGTCGGCGTCGACGATGCGGGTCCAGGCCTTGTCGGCCTTGGGGGCCTCCTCCGCCAGGATCTCGTGGGACCCGGTGGGGAAGATGACGTCCTCGTGCGGGATGGTCAGGCTCCACGGGATGATCTCCACCTCGGAGTAGTAGCCGAAGGCGTCGTGGGCGATGACGGTCACTCGAAGCACATTGCCCTTGCCCTCCTGGGGCCAGGTCACGCGCGTCACCTTGCCGTCGGCGGCGTCGGCGGTGTCGACCGTGCCTTCTCCCAGCACATCCATGGTGTCCGAGATCACCTTCATCTCGACGTAGGCAGGCTTGTGGTTGGTGACCAGATCGAAGGAGCGCGTCTCCAGATCGACGCTCAGGGGCGGAATCGTGGCCGTGATGGGCGAGGCGGAGGAGCAGAAGAAGATGTCCTCGAGGGTCTCCTTGCTTCCGTCGGAGCGCACCATGAGCACGGCGATGTCGTACTGCACCTCCCCTGCGCGTGGCGCCTTCCACGTGTATCGGAGGTCCTTGCCTGGGGTGACCGATGGGATCGCCCACTCCTGCTTGAACCCTCCCTCGGCCGTGACGGTCAGGTGCGCTCGGTAGAGCTTCTCGTCGAAGCTGACGATGAGGGTCGGCTTCTCGCCCTTCTGGGGGTCGACGAGCTCCTGGTCCATGCCGAGGAAGACCCCGGCGTTGGCCACGGCAGGGAGCAAGAGCAGAGCAAGCAGAACAGGGGTGAGCTTCACGGCGTTCCTTCCACGTATGAACAGACCGAAACTAGCACTGGGCTGGGTCTCCCTCGCCCTGCTCCTCCCCGCTTGCGCCGGCTCCGGCACGCTCGCCGGTGGAGGAATCGAGAGGGAGAGCCCGCGACCTCCGGACACGACCGCCGTGGGCGAGGCCGACGGGCCCAGCGTGTTGGAGCGAATCCTCGCGGTGTCGCCCGACTGGTGTCCCGAGGGTGGCCCTTGGGAGCCCGGCCAGTGCGAGTGACGGTGTAGTCTCCGCCGTCATGAGCGCGCCCGCAGCCCCCGCCCGTCTCGCCGCCCTCGGCGTTCCGCGTACCGAATGCAACCACTGCAGCGCATGCTGCAGCTCGTTCCGGGTGGGCCCGCTGCTCCCCGAGGACGTAGATCGCGTGAAGGCCGCCCTGCCCGTAGTCGCCGAGGCGTTCCCCGATCACCCCCTCGACGACGTGTTCAGCGAAGAGATTCACCGCGAGCGACCGGCGGTGTTCTTGCGCAAGCGCGACGGGTTCTGCACCTTCTTCCGAAAGGGCTCGGGCTGCGTGATCCACTCCGCCGCAGGCTCCGAAGAGAAGCCCTTGGTCTGCCAGCTGTTCCCGCTTCAGCTGATGCGCACGCCCCAGGGGCAGGTCCGCATCGGGGTGCGCCCGACGTGTCTGTCGGACCACCGCTCCTGGCAGACCGGACCGCCGGTGCCGGGCGAGTTCATCTCCAGGGTCCTCAACCACCCCATGGGGGCCCTCGAGCGGCCACTCCCGGTCGGTGAGGACGTGCTCCTCCGAGTCTTGGGGATCCCGGACCTCGACACCGCAGCGCTCCTCAGCTTTCTCGCCCAACGTCCCACCCGCGAGGACCCGCCCGACATCGGACCGTGGCTCGAGGCGCGGCTCGCGGCGGTGCTCGAGACCGTGGACGAACTTCACGCCCTGGGCCCGGATGGAGTCCCCGGGGGAGGCGGCCTCGGTCCGGTGCACCCCGGCACGTCCACCGCCCAGTGGCTCCGGCGCTTCAGGACCTGGCTGGCATCTCGCGACTCCGACGCCCTGGGTTCGTGGCCGGAGGTCCCGGAGGCGCTGCTCCCCTACATGCGCGATGCCCTCAAGCGCATGGTGTTCGTGGGACAGACATCCCTCTTCCCGACGCTGCCCTGGGCCGTGCTCGCGTACATCGCAGCGGCGCGCTGGGCGGCGGCGTTCGCCTTGCACGCGGCTCCTGCTCACTTCGTGGGCGAGCGCTTCTGCAAGGCCACCAGCAGCGCGGACCCCTTGATGGAGCGCTTCGGCCCTCTCATGAGCTCCCTCCTGATCATCCTCGAAGGGCCGCGCGTACAGCGGGCCCTCGTCGATGGCGGCCCTCCGTTTGCGTGACGTTGTTTCGGGAAGAGACTGCCGGCGCTGTGGGTCTGTGAGGTCCGTGTCCCCACCACTCCCCCTCGCGGCCGCCCTCGTAGCGCTGTGCGTGTGCTTCGCGATCCCCGCCCTGGCGGTCGAAGACACCCGCGTCGACGATCCCGACGCACGGCTGCGCGTCCGCATTGACCAGGTCCTCGACGGCGTGGACGTGGGCGGCGTGACCATGCGGCAGTCCCTCGCCGATCTGGAGTTCGAGGACTGCCTCAAGGAGATCGCACCGGAACTGACCTTCGGGCTCGACGCCTTGCGCGTAGTACACGTGTCGGCCATCGAGAGGCGGAACTACCGCAAGGCGTGGCGCCTGTGGGAGGGCAGCGTCGACGGGCTCTCCGACGACGCCTGGCAGCTGCTCTCCACCTGGCTGGACTCTCCCGAGACCGCGCGCCGCCTCTACCTGTGCGAGGACGACCTCCCCCGCTCCTGGCAGAGCGCCGACTCCGCCGGGTTCGTGCGCGAAGCCCTGGATTGGTTCGACGCAGCCGCCGCCGAGCGCGGGCACCGCCTGCGCAAAGGCGCGCCCGCGGATCGCGAGCAGGCCGTCATGGAGCTCGCCGAGCTCGAGAGCGCCTTGCTGCGTCGGTACATCGCCACCTACCCCGAGGGAGACGCGCACGACGACCTGCTGGTCGAGCTTGAGGCTCGTCTGGACCTCATGTGGGAGGTGCTCGTGGAGCCATTCCATCTCGGCTTCACCCCCCGCGCCCGCACCACCGAAGCCACCGCGGTGGCCCAGAACATGGGTCGGGCGCGGATTCAGTCGCCCTTCTCCGGCATCGCCATTCCCGATCCCCGCGACGTGGCCGCCCGTGACCGCGTCGTGCGCTCCTGGCGCCGGCAGCGGAACAACATGAGCAAGGAGATCGACACGATCCAGGACGAGCTCGACGACCTCGTGTTGAACATCGATGAGCGGGTGTCGCGGGGAGAGATCGATGAGGAGCTCGACAAGCTCGTGCGAGAAGCCGGTCGAGTCGACGCGCGCCTCGCCGCGACGGTGGCGTCTTTGGAGCGGATGCAGCAGAAGGTCCGCTACCACAGCACGGGCCGGAGCTGGATCGACGGCATGCTCAGCAACGGCTATCGCCGCCGAGCCGTCAAGCGCCTCAGCAAACGGGAGGCCGTGGTCCAGGAGGAGCGGCGCTCGGTGGAGGCCACCATCGAGGCTGCAGTGGCCTCAGGAGCGATGGAGCCGGGCCAGCTGCGCGACGGTGGGGAGAGCTTGACCGGACGCCGGATCGGTGGGCGCGACGACGTGGGGCCTGGCAATTGGCTCGTCGGGCTGCCGGAGAGCACCACGACCGCCGCGGTCGAGGCAGCGGACGCGGAGGGCATCCCCCCGGGGACCGGCTGGGTCTCACGCACCTACGAGGGCCCCATGCCCACTCCTTCTGGAGTGTGGAGCGACGAACTCGTGGAGAGCATCCGCAGCAAGCACCCCCAGCTCGACGACGCGGACGCCCGGATCCTGCTGGGGCTGGTTCAGCTCGCCTATCGCGAGCTGCGCACCCGGTCGCAAGTCGAGGACGCGGTGGCCCGCAGCCTCGCGACGCCCACCGGGCTGGCCCTCCTGGGGGAGGAGTCGACGCTGTCCGATCTGTGGTTGCGTGGCCGCTCCACCGCCGAGCAGCCCATCGTGACCTTCGTCCTCAAGCTGTTCTTCTAGCCGCAGGCGATGAGCTAGTCTCCGCCGCGCTCACTCGGAGGTCGCCCCTTGATCCCCTACTTTCCGCCGCTCTCCATTCCGCTCCCTGGCACGGACCAGAGCCTCGATCTGTGGCTCCTCCTCACGGTGGGCGGCATCGCCGCGGGCACCGAGTTCGCGCGCTCGCGCGCCATCCGCCGGAACCTGTCGGTCAAGGTCACCGTGGACACCACTTTGTTCATGGTGGCGATGGGCTTCGTGGTCGCCCACTTCGTACACATCCTCGCCTACAACTACCACCTGTTCGAGGAGGACTGGAAGCGCATCCTCCCGTGGTACGGGGGCTATTCGTCCATCGGCGGAATGCTCGGGGCCGGCATCGCGATCCCCCTCTTCATCAAGGGAATCCGCAAGGCACCCCTGTGGCCCTATCTCGACAACCTCTGCATTGGCTTTATGCTGGGGTACTTCTTTGGGCGCGCGGGCTGCTTCACTGCCCATGACCACATGGGGGCGCAGAGCAACTTCTTTCTCGCCGTGGACTTCCCCGAGAGACTCGGGGGGCCGCGCCACGATCTGGGGCTCTACGAGTCGTTGCTCATGCTGGTCCTGTTCAGCACCTACGTGATCCTGGACCGGCAGAAGATCCAACTGAAGCCGTGGTTCTTCGACGGCTTCTTCAGCGCGGTGACCCTGTTGGTCTACGGCCCGATGCGGGTCCTCTTCGACTCCCTGCGCGCCACAGACCTCGAAGACTTCGGGCGACGCTCCGACGTGCGGTATCTGGGTCTGACACCCGCGCAGTACGGGGCCATCACCCTGTTCTGTCTCGGGGTGTGGATGCTGATGTACCGGTCGGGGAAGGGGCAGATGGACGTGAGCAAGGAGCCGCTGCGGGACTGGCGCCCCGGGGAGGCTCCCGACGACGTCGTGGCGCGCGCCGAGGCGGGTCCGGTGTACGCCAGGCCCTACTCCGAGGCGCCCGTCAGCGACTGAGGAAGAGCACGACGCCCACGACGAGCAGCGTGACTCCGACGACCACCGCGACGAGCGCGAGCTTGCTCGGTCCCCTCTTCGCGGGAGGCTGAGCGGCAGCGCGCTTGCGGCGCTTGGCGCCCTTCTTGCGCTTGCGCTTGCGCACCCCCTCCGCCGCGGCCGGGAGGCCGGGCGGATTGGTGTCACGGTCCTCTTCGGGCACCGGGGCCTGTACCCGCGTCGCGCCGACCGCGGCAGCGACCGCGGGAGTC
>JAGSHC010000314.1 GCA_023954745.1 Deltaproteobacteria bacterium
ATGGAGTCGTTCACCAAGGGCTCGCCGGTCGTCATCGAGGACCTCACCGAGAAGGACGTGGACAGCGTGATCATGCATCTCCGCTCGAAGGCCTGGTAGCGGCCGAATCGCGCACTCGCCCGCGGTCGATCGTCGCGTGGCAGATCGTCGCGCGACATTGCGCCACCTGGGAACTCCCCTCCCCCCCGTTGACGATGACGTCGACTCTAGGAGGAGTTCTTCATGTATCGACTTGCCCCCCTCGTCCTCGCCGTTGGCCTCGCTGGCTGCACGAGCGGCGACCCCTACTCCATTGCTGTCCAGCCCCTCGTAGGCGGCGCCCCGTTCGACTGCGCCACTGAGGTCACGGGTCTCGGGACCACCGACTCGTCGAGCTGGATCACCCACTTCCGCATGTTCGTGCACGACGTGGCGCTCATCACCGCGGACGGTTCGGAGGTCCCCCTCGAGCTCGACGAGGACGGCGAGTGGCAGGGCGAGGGCGTCGCGCTCCTCGACTTCGACGACGGCGGGGGCGCCTGCGGCGACGCCAACGGTCAGACCAACAACCTCATCGTGGGGACCGCGCCGACGGGCACCGAGGCCACCGGGGTGGCGTTCACCATCGGCGTCCCGGAGAACCTGAACCACATCGACGCCACGACGGCGGCCGCGCCCTTCAACGACACCGGGCTCTGGTGGACGTGGAGCGGCGGCTACAAGTGGACCCGCATCGACTTCGAGAATGACGCAGGCGATCCCTTCTACTTCCACCACGGCGCCACGGGCTGCGACGGCACGCCAGACACTGGCTTCGACTGCGCCTTCGACAACGTCACCCGCATCGCCGTGGACATGGACCCCGACAGCCAGGTGCTTGCCCTCGACCTGAACGCGTGGTTCGCGGAGAACAACTTCGACGCGCCGGTGGACTTCGGCGCCGGCGACTTCGTCAAGGGCTGCATGTCCTTCGGTGGAGACCCCGAGTGCCAGCCGATCTTCAACAGCATGGGCATCAACTTCGAAGACACGGCTCCCGGCCCCGCTCAGAGCGTGTTCACCGCCATGGAGGCCCTCTAATGAAGCACTTCCTCTTTGTCGCCTGCTTCGTCGGGTGCGCCGCCCTCGCCATCACCGGATGTGAAGCACCCGTGGACTGCTCCACGGCGGAGCTGGAGTTCGACTTCGAGACAGGCAGCCCCTGTTTCGCCGACTACGAGCGCGATGCCGCGCTCAACGTCACCCACACGAGCTCCATGGACGCCGCCCTCAGCCACAACGTCGGAATGAACTGCTCCGGCTGCCACCAGGAGAATGGTCCCGGCCTCGGGCTGTTCACCGCGTCGGGCACCGTCTACATGGCCGACGGCAACGTCGCCGCTCCGGGCAGCCTCGTCGGCATCTATGCCGACGCGGACCGCACGGTCCCCATTGCTGAGCTCGAGGTGGACCAGCACGGCAACGTCTACACCACCGACGACCTCGGCCTGAGCGGCGCGAAGCGCTTCGTCTCCGTGTGGAGCGCCGACGGCGAGCTGCGCGCGGACATGGGCTCGCCGAAGCTCAACCTGTCGTGCAACTTCTGCCACGACGCGTCCTACCGAATCGAGCTCGACCCGGCGACGGACTCTGTCAATTAGCCGGTTCTCCGCGCGCAGCCCTGCGCGAGTCCCACGGGCCCCGTTGCTCCTCTTGTGGGGGGCAGCGGGGTTCCTGGCTCACGGCTGCGTGCCGGCGGCCGGAACCGCCTGGGAGTGGGACCTGCCGTCGTATCTGGAGCCGCCGCCCATTCCGGAGGGGGAGTCGGTGACCGAGGAGAAGGTGGCCCTGGGGCGACGGCTCTTCTACGACGTGCGGCTCTCGGGCAACGAGACCCAGTCCTGCGCGACGTGCCACGAGCAAGCCAGAGGCTTCGCCGACGGCGAGGCAACCCCGGAGGGGTCCACCGGGGTCGTCCTCGACCGCAACTCCATGTCCCTGGCCAACCTGGGCTGGTTCACGTCCTACACCTGGCCCAACGCGCTCATGGACACCCTGGAGCGGCAAGCGCTGGTTCCCCTCGTGGGGGACACCCCGCCGGAGCTGCATGCGGGCTCGGACCTCGAACGGGTGTTGTCCGACATGGAGAGCGACCCCTGGCTTGGAGATGCCTTCGTCGCCGCGTTCCCCGAGCTGGACGAGCCCGTCGGCATCGACCCCATCGTGCGCGCCCTCGCTGCCTTCGAGCGCACCATGGTGTCCCTCGACTCGCCGTACGACCGATACCTTCAAGGAGACGATGGGGCCCTGAGCCCAGAAGCACAACGAGGGCTGGAGCTGTTCGAGGGCGACATCCTGGGGTGCGCCGACTGCCACGCGGGTCCTCTTCAGACCACGGCGACCCAGAGCAACGACCGGGCCGAGACCTTCGTCAACACCGGGCTGTACGAGCAATACCCGCCCTTCGCGCTGGGCCTGCTGGAGATCACCGGCGAGGCCTCGGACATGGGTCGCTTTCGGGTGCCCTCGCTGCGCAACGTCGCGGTCTCCGCGCCCTACTTCCACGACGGCTCAGGGCCGGACCTCGACGCGGTGCTCGACCACTACGCCGCCGGCGGACGCACCTTGGAGCAAGGTCCCTGGGCCGGCGACGGCAGCAACAACCCAAACAAGGACCCGCGCATCAGCGGGTTCGAACTCGGCGATGAGGACCGGAGCGCGCTCCTGGCGTTCCTCGATGCGCTCACGGACCCGAGCTACCTGAGCGCTCCTGAGCTGAGCGACCCGTACGGGGACTGACTGCCCTCAGGTCATGAGGTCCCGTCGAAGGAACCTCATCCAACCCGCCACGAGCACGACGACCGTCGTGACGGCGAGGAGGCTGCTGCCCAGGGGCTGAAACCCCCGGGTCAGGGGGTTGTCCGCCATGTACCAGCCCAGGGGCGAGACAGCGGACATCCAGTCGACGCCCACGGTGGGCCCGATGGCATTGAACATCCAGCCGACCACCGCCGCGCCCGCGGCGACCCCCAGCGCGACGGCCCGACGCCCCGTCGCGGCCCCCACGGCGAAGGCGAGGGAGCCGAACAGACCCGTCAACAGCCACAGACCGAGGGTCCCCGCCATGAGGTCGTCCAGCGGAATCCCCAGGGACTGCGCCGCGTTCAAGACCAGGGTGACGAGCAGCACCATGGCCACCAACACGCTGATCTGAACCCACAACGCAGCGAGGCGCTGGGCGTAGATGGTCTGCCGCGAGAGGGGGCTGGTCAACTCGAGCTCGAGGTCGCCGGCCTCCTCGTGCCCCGCGAGGATCTTGGCGCCGTTTCCGATGCCGAAGACGAGCAGCAGCGCCATCGCGACGAGCCCGTAGGTTGCGCTGCCGACGTAGCCCGCCGCTGAGGTCATGTCGTCGTAGCCGAGAGCCTCGACCATGGCCGGAGGCAGGGCCTCCATCATCTCCTGCAGGTTCACCTTCTCCATCATGGGATAGAGGCTGGTGTACATCCCGCAGACCCCGCCCAGGGCCACGGTCCAGATGGACAGGGGCCGGCGACGGCTCTGCAGGACTCGCCGGAGGACGGGGAAGCTGCTCATGCCCGGTCCCCGTCCGACGCGGCACCGTCGGGGCGGTAGTGGTCCATGAAGAGCTCCTCGAGGTTCCGGTCGTGCGCCGTCCAACGGGTGACCGTGTGGCGCGAGGCCTCCTTCAGCAGCGCGTCGGGCGCCCCGTGCAGGACGGCCGAGAGGGTGTGGCCCTCCACGGAGACCTGCTCGAGCCCAGGGAGAGCGGAGAACGCCTCCAACGAGGGCGGCTCGTCGAACGTCAACGTGACGTGCTGGCCCGCACGCTCGCGGAGCTTCGCGACGTCCTCGACATCGACGATGGCTCCAGCGCGGATGATCGCCACCCGCCCGGCGATGGCCTCCACTTCGCTGAGGATGTGCGATGAGACCAGCAGGGTGGCCCCACCGACGTGAGCTTCGCGAGCGAGCCGCAGGAACTCCTGCTGGAGCAAGGGGTCGAGGCCGCTCGTCGGCTCATCGAGGATGAGCAGATCGGGGGTGTGCATGAACGCCTGCACCACCCCGACCTTCTGCTTGTTGCCTTTGGACAGCCCGCGAAAGCGGCGGTCGAGATCGAGGCCGAAGCGGGCAGCGAGCTCTTCGACCCGCTCGGCACCGCGACCCTGGCGGAGCTCACACAGATAGGCGAGGTGCTCGCGGACCGTCGAGCTGCCGTGCATCGCCAGCTCCCCGGGGAGGTAGCCGACGCGGGCTCGAACCTCGGGGTGGCCACGGAGGTCGGAGGTGCCGAGGACCTCGACGCTCCCTTCGGTGGGGCGAAGCAGATCGAGGATGCACCGGATGGTCGTCGACTTTCCGGCGCCGTTGGGTCCGATGAATCCGAACACCTCCCCCTGCTGGACCTCGAGGTCCACCCCCCGCAGGGCGCGGAACCTTCCGTAGTCCTTCACCAGGCCCCGCACCTTGACCACCGCCGACGCCATCGATCCTCCTGCGAGGGGAAGCCTACACCTGGCTCCGCAGGCGGGAACTGGCGACGGTCTGGTGCGCCCCTACGTTGGCGCGAGCGTGCTGCTGCCGTAGTAGGTTCGCGGCCCCGCAACCCGGAGCCGCCATGGCCGACGCCCCCACTCCCCTGCCCGACTTCGCCTGGCCCGAGGCCTCCACCCCCGACGACGAGCAGGTCCTCGCGGATGTGCGCGAGCACAGCACGTACATCGCCTCCGCCGCGGAGGTCCCGAAGAAGCCCTCCTTCGCATACACCGTGGGGCTGTACCTGAACTACGGGCATCCGGAGATGCTGCTCCTAGGGTTGCCTCCCGAGGTCGCCACCGACGTCCTGGACTCCATCCAAGACCTCGTCGCGGGGGGAGCCGTGTTCGCGGCGGGCGAGTCGTCGGACGACGTGCTGCGCAAGTTCCCGGTGCGCTTCTCCGCCGTCCCGGACGCCGAGCGCGACGCGCGCATGCCCCGGGCCACGTGGTTCTACGGCGCCCACACCGACGGCGCCTTCCCGTGTCTCCAGGTGCTCTGGCCCGCCGGCAACGGCCGCTTTCCCGGGCAGAAGGGCTCGCCCATGTGGATGCGCAAGCGTCAGCCCATCCTCCAGCCCGCCGACTGAGGCGGACTGAGACGCGTCGCGCCCGTCGGGTTACCCTCCCGCCGCCGCCCGCCCCGAGGCGCCACTTGGAGACACGCTCGATGGAGCTGAGCGCCGACCGCTGGACCCCCGAGAACCGCTACGAGACCTTGCTGAGCCTGGGTGATCGCACCCGGACCGCGCTCAAGGAATGGCTGGGTGATGCGCGCGAGGTCGTGCACATCGGCTACGCGAAGCACGCCAACACCGGGGACCACCTCATCCTCCGAGCCGAGCAGATGCTGTTCGAGTCTCTGGGGGTCAAGTGGATCGAGCTCCCCATGAGCACGCGGCTCATCCCCGAGAAGCTGCGGGACACGCCCCTCATCTTCAAGGGCGGCGGCTACCTCGGCGACCCCGGAGCCTGGCACTACAGCAAGATGTCCCGCTGGGTCCTGCGTCACCGGGCGCCGGTCCTGCTGATGCCCTGCTCGGCGTACTTCAAGGAGGTCACCCCTGAACGCTGGGCGCGCACGATGCGCTGGTCCGACACCACCATCTTCTGCCGAGACGTCATCAGCCTCGGCATCCTCGAAGAGCACTTCCCCGGCGTCGCGAAGCTGGTGCCCGACTCCGCCTTCTACTCGGCTCGGGTCATCGCTCACCGCGCGGGGAGCGACCGAGTCATCCTCGCCCGCAGCGACCGGGAGACCGGTGGCGCCAAGCTCGCCGAGCGCTACCCCGACGTGAAGAAGAAGGTGGAGTGGCTCGAGAAGGGCGTGCACCCCGGCAACGTGATGGACGTCATCGCGAAGAAGCTCGATGGGGCCAGCTGGATCGTGACGGACCGCCTGCACGTGCATGTCGCCGCGAAGATGCTGGGTCTGCCCCACGACTTCCTGGCCAACAGCTACCACAAGAACGAAGGCTTCTACCGCACCTGGTCGGCGGAGGATCCCCTCGTCACCTGGGTCCCCGTCGCGTGAGCGCGTACCGGCCCTGCACCCTGTGCGGCGCGGAGGACCCCACGGTCCTCTATGTCTGTGACGAGGACTTCGTCAGCCGGCTGGTCTACGAGGGGCACCGACACGCCTACACCATGGTGCGCTGCCGGCGCTGCGAGCTCGTCTACATCGGCGAGACGGTCACCGACGAGTTGCTCGACGAGGTCTACAGCGCGGGCTACTACCAGGGCCGCGACGGCGACGGCTTTCACGACTACTCCGCCGAAGAAGCGAAGTATCGCCCGCGCTTCGCGGGCCGCATCGAGCGCATGGCGCCGTGGGTGGAAGAGGGCCGCTCGAGCGTGCGGGTCCTCGACGTGGGCTGTGCGCTGGGCTGGTTCGTCGCCGAGGCGAACAAGCACGGCTGGGCCGCCGAAGGCGTGGACAAGTCGCCCTACTGCCGCGAGTTCGCCAAGGAGAAGCTCGGCGCCACCGTGCACACGGGCTCCCTGGCGGACCTGGACGTTCCCTCCCCCGGCTACGACCTCGTCACTCTGTGGGACACCATCGAGCACCTTCAGGAGCCGCGGGAGATGATGCGGCTCGCCC
>JAGSHC010000218.1 GCA_023954745.1 Deltaproteobacteria bacterium
CGACCCCCAGCACAGCGAAGAGGTCCGCCTCGATCAAGGTGAGGTAGTCGGCCAGTACCGTGCGCGAGACCTTGTCCATCCCATCGGCCTGGGAGAACGGCTCGGACAGCGTCTCGGGCCGCACGGGTACCGGCGCAGCGGGGTTGCTGAACCGTCGCACGTCGAGCTGATCGGGGGCGGATGCCGTGCGCTGCTCGGCGATCCCCAGCCGAAGCATCAACCACAGGATGCGCAGGAGGTCGTCCCGCGCCGACGCGAACGACCCGAACAGATCGTTGACCGTGGAGCCTCGCTTCAGCTGCGCGCCCAGCGTCGACAGGGACTCGGGCAGGTCGAGGTAGGGAAAGAGCTGCCGGTACCGCTTGCCACGCACCAGGTGACGCCCGCCTGCTGCGTACACCTCGGGGGCGAGCTCGTTCGCGCTCAGGTACCGCTGCACCACCTCGCCGAGACAGCGCACCGGGTTCACTTCGAAGACGCCCACGCGCTCGACGAAGTCGTCTCCGGGGACGAACTTGAACTGGCCCTGGGCCATGGCGAAGCAGCCGAGGACGACCTGGCGGACCCGGTTGCGCTCCGCCAGGAACAGCCTTCGCTCCGAGAGCGCTCCCTCGGCGAGCAGGATCTCGCGAAGGGGCTTCCCTTGCGCCGCCGCCAGGGTGACGAGGCGGCGGATCTCGACCGGGTCGAGCTCGGCGTTGCGCTCCAGAATGGCGGCCAGACTCTCGGTGGGTTCGTTGCTCTCGCCCCAGACCGGGTAGCCGTTGAGGAAGCAGACCGTGCGCTTGCTCTGGGCGTGCTCCAGCACGAGGGTGCCAGGGTGGTGCTTATCGAAGACCTCGATGAAGAGGTTGAGCAGCCGAAGGCGATCGAAGGTGCCGGTGAGGTCGAAGTCGGGGCGCGACTCCCCGAGGGAGGCCCGCAGCTCGAGTGAGCTCCAGCTCCCCGACTGGGTTATGGCCGAGTCGTCGATGGGGGCGGCACCCGTCTCCAGCACCAGGCTGATGCGGCGGCCGAGGTCCACGATGGAGAAGGGCTTCGGGAGGAACTCGATGATGGCGAGGTCCCGCAGCTCACGCTGGAACAGCTTCGGGTTGCGGTAGACCGCGCTCATCATGAGCACCGGCACGCCCACGCCATGGGGCATCCCGCGGATGGCCTTGATGACATCGACCCCATTCATCTCGGGGAGCATGAGGTCGGAGAGGACGAGATCGAAGCTCCCCCGCTTGAAGCGGTCTACGGCGCTCTTCCCGTCGGCGACGAGCTCCGTGGAGTAGCCCAGGAACGAGAACAGATCGACGATCTGCTTCCCGAAGTGGACGTCGTCCTCCACGACCAGGATCGACTTGGTGCTCACGAGCGGCCTCCCTGACCGTGAGTCTCTCCGCCCCTGTGGCGTACCGGCTAGCATCCCCAGCTACCCGTTGAGTCCCGGGACCAACAGCTCATCGACGATCTGCCCGCCGTCAATGTGCTGCTCGGCAATCGCTCGCACGTCTTCCTGCGTGCGCGGCGAGTACCAGACTCCCTCAGGATAGACCACGACCACCGGCCCGAACTCGCAGGCATCGAGGCAACCGGCCTTGTTGGCGCGCACCCGACCCTTCCAGTTGCGGGCCTTGCCCTCCGCCTTGAACCAGGCGGCGATGTCGAGACCGCCGCGCTGCGCGCAGCATCCGCGGGCGTCCGCGTCGTCCCGGTCGTTGATGCATGTGAAGACGTGGCGTTCGAAGCGGGCCATGGCGGCCGAGGATAGCGTGCTCGCTCGCTGGCGGTTACCCTCACGGACCCATGCCAGTGAGAACCGGCGAAGTTGGGCGAAATCCCTGGTCCTCCTTCCTCCTGATGCTGGTCGTCGGGCTGTCGGCAGCCCCGGGATGCCGCCAAGATCCTCCCCTCCCCCCCGACCCAGAGGCGCCGACGCCATCGCTGGGTTGTGACGAGATCCCTTTGACCTTGTCCCGGGTCGAGGCCGACTCCGCGCTGGTCGAACCTCCCTGGATTCAAGTCTGCTCGCCATGCCCGGTCGCGGAGGCCCGCGTCGAGGTCGAAGACGGCGCCGGGACGCTGCTGGACGTCGAGGCCATGTGGTCTCCCCTGCGGGAGTGCGTCCTGGGGCTTGCATCCGACCCGCTCCCCGCCCGCCCCAGCGTCCCCGCGACCGTCGCTCTCCTGGACCCGGTGGGTCGCGTTGCCTCGTGGGACTTCGACCTGGCCCTGCCGGAGGGGCGGGGCTCCGACCCGGTCGATCTCAACGGCGCCACCTGGCATCTGCCCCTCCCAGAGGAGGCCTTCCGCCTCCTCGGCGGTGCGGACGTTCTCCCCGGCCTCGACGGTGGATTGCTCCTCTCCCTCGGATCTGCGGACATCGAGGGGAAGCGCCCTCTCACGGTCGCGGGCTCGCGTGGCACGTCGCCGGTCCAGGACACCTGCGCGGCGACGGGGCAGTGGTCGGCTCCAGCCACGCTGCTCTCGCGACAGGTGGGCGCGCGCCTGTTCCCGGGCGACCTGCTGCCGGGCGGACTCGTGGCCGAGCGTGGTGCGCTCCAGGCCAGGCTCAGTGAGGAAGGCGACGCGTTGCTCGACGTGAGCCTGCTCGCGTTGGTGAGCTTGTCTCTCTCCGAAGAGGCCCTGGGCGGCGCCCCCGATGTGATCTGCGCAACGGCGACGGCCGAACTCGGCTTCGATCCCTGCGTTCCGTGTGGCCCCCCTTCCGACGGCGTCTCCGGTCTGCCAGCCTGCATTCCCATCCTCATGGAGGGAGCCAGGGCCGAGCGCCTCGAGGCTCCCCTGGTCTCCGTCGACCCCGACTCCATCTCTCCGGACTGCCGACAGTCCGTCTCGGATGAAACCCAATGAGCGCCACTCTCTCCGGCACCTTCTCCGCCGCCAGCTCCGGCAACCTTCGTGCGTCCATCGAGGGGCTGCTCGAAGAACTCGGTGACTCCGCCGTGGGCTCAAAGGGCCAGCTCGGTCGGTCCTTCGCCGAGGGCTTCTTCCGTCGCTCGGATGAGGTCTATCTGCTGCAGCGTCGCCTCGAGACCATCCTGGCGCAGTGGATGGACTTCTACTCGTTCGTGGCGAAGCGGGGGGAGGGCGAGGTCCTCGTGCGGGTCTTCAACCCCACCATGGAGGAGCACGGGTACACGCTTCAGCGCACCGTCGTGCAGACCGCCATGAGGGACCAGCCCTTCATCTTCGACACCCTGACCAACCAGCTCGACGCCATGGAGCTCGGACCGGCTCGCTGCGTGCATCCGATCCTGGGCATCAAGCGGGACGCCGAGGGCGGCATCAGCCGCATCGACCCGCTGCCTCAGGACACGTCCTCGAACGAGTCCATCATGCACTTCGAGGTGCGTCGTGTGCCGGACGAGAAGCTGGCTGGTGTGGAGCGGGCGGTGCGCGACCGGGTCCTCAAGGTCCAGGCGATGGTCGCCGACTTCGACGCCATGGCAGATCGTGCGCGGTGGCTGGCGGGTCACCTCGGCACGTTCCTCGCTGAGGGCGCCAGTCAGGGCGACTACCTGCACGCGACGATGGTGCAGCGGTTCTTCCATTGGCTCGTCGACGAGAACTTCGTCTTCATGGGGCACAAGGAGTACGTGCTGGAGGGGGGCGTCGTCGTCCCGGTGGAGGAGTCACGACTGGGGCTCAACCGCGTGGAGCACACCCCCGCGAAGGAGGGGACGCCCTTCCCCACGGATGCGGCCGAGTGGCTCAGCGGGACCAAGCTCATCTATCTGGGCAAGGGGCGCGAGGAGGCGGGGATTCACCGTCCCGGGAAGACCGACCACGTCGCGGTGCGACTGATCGACAAAGACACGGTGCGCATCCTTCTCTTCACGGGGCTGTACACCCACAAGGCCATCAGCGAGGAGGTGGGTCGCATCCCCATCCTCCGGGAGAAGCTCGACTACGTCCTGCGCACCCACGCGTCTCTCGAGGGGAGCGTGCTCCATCGTCGGCTCACCCAGAGCTTTCGCGCCATCCCCGTGGAGTTCCTGTTCTCCGCCGACGTCTCCGCGATCGAAGGTGCCATTCGGCTGGTGATGGCCGCCGAGGAGACTCAGGAGACGGGCGTGCACCTGCTCGTGGACGACTCCCATCGCAGCGCGTTCGTCATCGTCTCTCTGCCTCGCGAGAACTACGACGACGAAGTGCGCCAGCAGGCGTCGAGGCGGCTCATGGAGTCCATGGGCGCCAACTACATGGACTACCGCCTGGCTTTTGGTCCTTCGGGCAACGTCGTCCTGCAGTTCTATCTCACCGCCGCGGAGCGCTTCACCTTCGACGACCCGGAGGAGGTGGAGCGCACCGTCGCCGCCGTCACCCAGACGTGGCAGGAGCAGGTGGTCAAGCTGCTGCGGAGCAACATCGGAGCGACGCGGGCCCAGGAGCTTCTGGAGCGCTACTTCGACCTGCTTCCCGAGGAGTACCGCCATCAGGTGGAGCCGGCCGAAGCCTGCGAAGACCTGAACATGCTGGAGCGGGCTCGCACGACGGGAGGGCTTCAGGTGACCGTGGGTGCGCGGGCGGAGGACTCGGTGGCGGGGGTGACCCGCATCAAGCTCTACCAGCACGAGAAGATCTACCTGACCGACTCGACGCCGGTCCTCGACAACTTCGGGCTCCGGGTCATCGATCAGAGCTCCGTGACCATCGGCTCGGCCGAAGGGCAGGCGTACTACGTGGACAGCTTCCGCGTCGTGCCTGGGGACCCGTCTTTGTCGCTCGAGGGGCAGGAGCAACGGCTGGTCCAGGCCCTCACCGCTGTGCTGCAGAGCCGCGGCGAAGACGACTCTCTCAATGCCCTGCTGGTGAGCGCGGGGCTCAACTGGCGCGAGGTGGATGTCCTGCGGGCGTACATCGCTCACGGCCGCCAGCTCGGCGGTTCGGCGTCGACCGCGGAGACCCACAGCACCTGGCGGGCGCATCCGGCGGCGGCGAAGCTCCTCTTGGCGCTCTTCCGCGCGCGCTTCAACCCTGCGCTGGGTGACGCCGAGGATGGGGCGCGGGCCACGCTCGTGGGCAAGAACCGCAAGGCCTTCGTCGACTACCTCGCCACGGTGCAGACGAGCTCGGAGGACCGCATCCTGCGGGGGCCCCTGAACCTGCTCGACTCCACGCTGCGCACGAACTTCTTCCGGCGCAACGGTCACGGTGAGCTGCCTCTGGCCTACAAGGTCGACTGCTCGATGGTCGAGGGGATGGTCGAGCCGCGGCCGTACCGCGAGATCTTCGTGTTCAGCGACAAGCTGCAGGGCGTGCACCTGCGCGGTGGGCCTGTCGCCCGCGGGGGCCTCCGGTGGTCCGACCGTCCCGAGGACTTCCGCACCGAGATCCTCGGGCTCATGGACACCCAGATGGTCAAGAACGTGCTCATCGTGCCGGTCGGCGCGAAGGGCGGGTTCGTGCTCAAGCGCAAGTACGCCACCCGTGGCGAAGCGCGGGCCGCGGCCGACCTGTACTACGAGAGCTTCATCCGGGGGTTGCTGTCCCTGACGGACAACGTCGTGGACGGGGACATCGTGCATCCGCCGGACACGGTGCGTTTCGACCCGGACGACCCGTACCTCGTGGTGGCGGCGGACAAGGGCACCGCCCACCTGTCAGACACCGCCAACCGCATCAGCGCGGAGTTCGACTTCTGGCTTGGCGATGCCTTCGCGTCCGGTGGATCCGCTGGCTACGACCACAAGAAGTACGGCATCACGGCCAAGGGAGCGTGGGTGTGCACTCGGCGCCACTTCCGCGAAGTGGGAGTCGACCCCGAGAAGGACGTCATCACCGTGGCCGGCATCGGCGACATGGGCGGCGACGTGTTCGGGAACGGGCTGCTGCTCAGCAAGACCATGAAGCTGCTGGCGGCCTTCAACCACATGCACATCTTCCTGGACCCGGACCCCGAGCCAGGCCTGTCGTGGGGGGAGCGAAGCCGTCTCTTCAGCCTGCCCCGGTCGACGTGGGAGGACTACGACGAGACCTTGATGTCCGAAGGGGGAGGCATCTTCCCTCGGCACGCGAAGACCGTGCCTCTGAGCCCGCAGGTGCAGGCGATGCTCGGCGTCGAAGCCGAGGAGCTGAGCGGCGATGAACTCGTGCACGCCATCCTCCTGATGGAGGCCGACCTGCTCTGGAACGGCGGCATCGGGACGTACGTCAAGGCATCGACCGAGACGCAGCGTGATGCCGGCGACCCCGCCAACGACTCGGTGCGGGTCGACGCGAAGAACCTGCGGTTCCGTGTCATCGGCGAGGGCGGAAACCTGGGCATGACCCAGGCCGCGCGCGTCGAATTTGCCCGCAAGTCGGGGCGACTCAACACCGATGCCGTCGACAACTCCGGCGGCGTCGACATGTCGGACCACGAGGTGAACCTCAAGATCCTGGCGCAGGACCTCGAGGCGTCGGGCGAACTGGACCGGACGGGGCGCGACGAGCTGCTGCTGTCCATCGCTGAGGAAGTGTCTCTGGCGGTGCAGTCCAACAACCACGACCACAGCCAGCTGCTGTCGATGGATGTGGCCCGCTCGGTGGACGAGCTCGACGACTTCCGGGTGCTCCTGCGGGACCTCGAGCAGTCGCGGAACCTCGACCGCAAGCGCCACCAGCTGCCGTCGGACGGGGAGCTCCTGCGGCGTGCGAAGAACAAGGAGGGGCTGCTGCGTCCTGAGCTTTGCCGCATCGAGCCCTTCGTGAAGATGGAGGTCTACGAGGACCTGCTCAAGGACGGTCGCTTCTTCTGCAAGTACACCGAGCGCTGGCTCAAGGAGTACTTCCCGAAGAAGGTGCGCAAGCTCTACGGCAAGTACGTGCGCCGCCACCAGCTGAAGGCGGAGATCGCGGCCACCGTGATCACGAGCAGCCTCGTCGATGCGATGGGCTCGACCCACTTCAGCCGCATGCAGCGACTGACGGGGCGGAGCAACACCGCCATCGCGCTGGCGTCGCTCATCGCGGGGGATCTGCTCGGCACCACAGCCCTCAAGCGCGCCCTGCGCGACGTATCGGGCGTGCGCGCCTCAGTGGAGTACACGCTGCTGCGCGACCTCGAGCGCACCGTGGCCGATCTGGCCCGCTGGCTGCTGCACCGTGGCGTCGACGTGTACCAGCCCCAGGCGGTCATCAAGCGGTTCCAGGCTGGGTTCAGCGAGTACGAGGCGTCGCTTCTCAAGCTGCTGACAGCTCGGGAGAAGCGGGAGTACAACAAGAAGATCCGGTACATGCGGAACCGCCAGATCCTCCGCGCCTCCAACGAGCGCGTCGCGGGGCTCGCCTGGGTGGTGCGGGCGGCGGAGGCGATCTCCCTCGCGGAGCGGCACGAGGGGATGGACGTGGTCGCTGCGGGACGGCTCTTGAAGACCATCGCGTCGGACCTGCGACTCAACACCGTCAGTCGCCTCGCGACCCCCGAGGATGCCCGCGATGGTTGGGAGAGCCGCGCCATCGCGCGCCTCCGCTCCGACAACGCCGAGCTCATCCTCGACTTCGCTGATGCGGCCCTGAGCGGGAAGCCCCTCGTCGCCGATGGCCCCGGAGGAAAGGGTGCCAAGACGCCCCGTGGCCTCGAGCGGCTCGTGAAGAAGCGCTGGACCGAGTTCCTCGCGCCTCGAGAGGGGCAGCTGGCCGGGATCGTCGCCATGGCCGACCGCATCGCGGACGCCGGCGCCCGGGGTCTGGCTCCGGCGTTGGTGCTTCAGTCCACGGTGAAGGAGCTGCGTACCGAGGCGTAGGGCGAGCGTCGCTGACGAGCTCAGTCGAGCTTCGACGCCCAGGCTTCGATCGCGGGACGGTAGGCCTCCCGGGCCCCACCTCGCACCACGTCGCCGTGGGCCGGAAGCACGTTCTCGAAGGCGAGGTCGAGCAAGGAGCGCAGCTTCGTTCCGCTCGGACGGCAGGCCTTCACCCAGCCGGGGCCTAGTTGGTGTGGCTTGATGAAGCCGAGGATCCGCATCCCGACCTTCGCCAGAAGATTGAAGTGTGGGCCTGCGGTGCTGTGCCAGTGCTGGAGGCTGTCGCCAGCGATGAGGGTCCCGCCTCCTGCCTCGATGCGCAGCACTCCCTCCGACGGCGCGGTCTCAAAGAGGAAGAGGGATGCACCGCGGACTGGGAGGTCGCTCTCCTCATCGAGGTACCCGTCGGGCGTGAAGTACTCGCTGCCCTTGTCTGGGTCGGTGCCGGTGAAGTACGTCTGGCCGCGCATGGCCCAGACGGTGGCGCCGTAGCGCTGCTTGTAGAACCGGTCGTCGCTGCCGTGCCCGCCAGCGAGGCGGACGACGTCGGTGACCTTCCCCAGGGTGTCGAGCTCAGCGAGGCCTGCGTCGTCGAGGCGGAGCGAGTTCACGATGATCAAACGCTCGTCTTCGCGGAGGACGACCATGTTTCTGCTGAACCGCATGGCTCCGAAGCCCATGGAGCCGGTGACGAAGTAGACGTTGGGAAAGACCTCGGCGAGGGGGCCGTGGCCCTGCGCTGGTGGGATGGGGTGGTCCATCCCTCCACCGTAGCTCCGGGCTCAGATCGAGTCGTACCAGGTGGCGAGCTCCCGGCCGATGAGGTCGGGGTGGGTCTCCTGCACGAAGTGGATTGCGTCGCCCAGGTCCACGACCTTCAGGTTCGCGAGCTTCTCTTTGCACCAGGCCAGCTCAGGCTCCTGAATGGCCACTCCGTTGTTGCCGTAGAACATCAGCTTTGGGAACGGGGTGGTCGTCAGCCACTCCCGATAGGCCATCACGACGTCGTAGTTGTCCGATGGGTCTCCATCGAGCGGCACCTCGCGAGGCCACTGCTCCACTGCCTTGCGGCTCGCGATGGTGGGGAAGGCAGAGCGGTAGTGGGCCAGGACCTCGGGGCGCACATCGCCATGGATGAGGTCCGGGAGCATCTTGCGGAGGAAGAGGTTGCCGACGCTGACCATCAGATACCCCATGAGTCGGGTCCTCATGATGGGGAACATCACGCGAAGATCGGGAGGGAAGTCGGCTCGGGCCATGGGCTTCACCATCCCTTCCATGAAGGAGATGGCCCGGACGCGATCGGCGTGTTCGTGGGCCCAGCGGAACCCCAGACCCGAACCCCAGTCGTGGATGACGAGGGTGACCAGGCGGTCGCCGAGGTCGAGGCCCTCGATGAAGGCGCACAAGTAGCGGTAGTGGTCGTCGTAGCGATAGGGAATGTCGGGGTGGTCCGACTTGCCCATCCCGATGAGGTCGGGGGCGATGCAGCGAGCCTGGTCCGAGACGTACGGGATGATGTTCCGCCACAGGTAGGACGATGTGGGGTTCCCGTGGAGGAAGATCACGGGGTCTCCCTCCCCCTCGTCGATGTAGTGCATCTTGCTGCCCAGGACGTCGAGGTACTTCGACTCGAAGGGAAAGGCGGCGGATGGCAGCTCCCGGCGGGTGACGGCGTTCATCGGACCCGCTCCCCCGTCTCCACGCGACGCTTGAGGGCGTCGAGCAGCGGACCGAGGGAGCCCTCCAGCTTGCTGCGCACCATCGGTGCCTTCTCCGGCGTGTCCATGGGCGGTACGAGGTCGAACCCCATGCTGATGCTGGCGCGGGTGGCGCCGTCCACCTCCTCGATGGAGTACGCCGTGTGAGCGCGCGCGAAGGGACCGACCGCGCCGGAGGCGTAGACGTACCCGCGGCCTTCGGTCCAGTCGGTGATGGTCTGGTCGATGGCGCCGAAGCCCTCGGCGACGTTTCGTCGGGCGGCGCCGATGCCGGTGGTGGCGTCGGTCAGGGGTTCGGTGGCGCTGATGCCGGGGGCCCAGGTGTGCATGTTGAAGAAGTCGGCGACCACCGCCCATGTCTCGGCGGCGGGGGCGTCGATGCTGAGGGAGGCGGTGACTTGATGTCGGCCGGGGAGGGCGGGGTTGGGCATGAGGAGCTCCAGAGTGGAGGCGGGATCGCCCCAGGTTTGGAGGAAACCTACGAGGTGGTGCAGATCCTTTGAAGAGCATGAACTGCCCGTGCCATGTTCATTTTTGAACATGTCTACAACCAACGAGATGATGTGGGACGACGTGCGGGTCTTCCTCGCGATCCTGCGGGCGGGGAGCTTGCGGCAAGCGGCGACGACGTTGGGGTTGAGTCGTCCCACGACGGGGCGTCGGCTGTCAGCCCTGGAGGGGCGGATGGGGCTGACGTTGTTCGACCGGCGGTCCGATGGGCTGCACGCCACCCCGGCGGCGGTGGACCTGGTCCCGGCGGCAGAAGAGGTCGAGCGGGCGATGCGCGGGCTCGCGCGGGCGACCCAGGCGGTGGATTCGGAGCTGCGGGGACCGGTGCGGGTCTCCCTGCCGGCCATCGTCGCGAGCGACCTCCTCATGGATGAGTTGGTGGCGTTTCATCACCGCTGGCCGGGCATCGACCTGCACATCTCGGGGAGCTACGAGGTGAGCAGCCTCGCGGAGCGGGAGGCGGACGTGGCGGTGCGGTTCATGCCTCGCGGGGTGTCTCCAGACCCGGGGTTGACCGGGCGCCTCGTAGCCACGGCGTGGGTGGCGGCCTACGGCGAAGGGGACTGCTGGATCGGTCAGCGGGGGGCGGCGCTCGACGCGGCCTGGGTTGCCCAGACCGACTTCCCAGAGCTGCCGGTGCGAGGGGCGATTCTGGACGGGCTGATTCAGCTGCGGGCTTGTCAGGCGGGGATGGGCATGGGGTACCTGCCGTGTTTTCTGGCGGAGCCGCATCTGCGGCGGCGCTCGGAGCCGGTCCCGGGTCTCGACATCTGGGTGCTGGTGCACCCTGACCTGCGGAGGAACCCTCGGCTGCGGACGTTTCGGGATGCCCTCGTGGAGGGATTGAAGCGCCAGACGGCACGCCTGGAGGGGCGGAGCGTGCGTTAGGGGGGGGACTTGAGCCTGAAGCCCCGCGCTAACGCACGGTGTTGGGGGTGGTTGAGGGGCGGAGCGTGAATGATGCGCTGGCGTCGCTTGCGGCTGAGACGGTGCGGTAGGGTCGCCATATGCGACGTTTGTGGCTTGTTCTCCTCCTGAGCTCCCTCGTGGGATGCAGCGACCCGCGTCTCCGCAACTCGCCATCCAACGACGACGCCGCCAACGACGACGACTCCAG
>JAGSHC010000383.1 GCA_023954745.1 Deltaproteobacteria bacterium
GCCCGCGCCCACCGTGGCGCAGGAGCGCGCCCTCGCCCCGGAGCCGACGCCGGCACCCGACCCCACGCCCGCACCGAAGCCGTCCTGGCCGGTCCTGAAGCACGCAACGCCCAGCGACTACATGTATCCCCAGCCCCTGACTCTGCACGTGACCGGCGCCGACGCCACCTGCGCTCCCCAGGCGCGTGTGCGCCCCGTGGGCGACTCAGGACCCTTCACAACCCACGCGATGGCGCCCGGCGGCCCCGGGCGGTGGTCTGTCACAATGAAGATTCCATACGATGAGAGGTGGGTGAGTGGGGCGGAGTACTACTTTGAGTGCTGCGATGAGGCAGGCCGCTGCGGTGGCCCGCTGCGCAGCGCCTCGTCGCCGTTCCGGGTGGCTCCGGTGGAGATCTAGGCTCGGAACGTGGGTCCTCGTGGCGACCCTGTTCGCCGCCCCCGCGGCCCACGCCGACCCCGTCGCCGACGCGTTCTCCGCCTTCAAGGCTGGGGAGTACGAGAAGGCCCGCGACATCGCCAGGGGCGCCATCGCCGTCGACGAGACGGTGAACAGCCTGGTGGCCCGCAAGGTGTTGGTGCGCTCGCTGCGCGAGCTTGGCGACCTGGATGGAGTCCTCCTCGAACTCGAGAACATGCGGGGATTCGAGCTGCTCGAGGCCGACGAGGAGTGGGTGCGGCTGCAGGAGGAGGCGGTGCAGGCCCTCGTGGCGGAACGCGAGACCACGAGCGCCGAGGTGGTGGAGTCCGAGCCCGCTGAAGAGCAAGACCCAGCTCCGGGGCCCGAGCCAGAAGCAGCGTCGGAGCCGGAGCCGGAGCCAGAGGCAGAGCCAGAACCAGAGTCAGAGCCGACCGCGGACGCAGACGCGTCTGGACCGGAGGCCGAGAGCCCGCCGAGCGAAGCCACGGCGAGTCACACCTCGGACGCCGTCGCCTTCATCGCCCTGGGTGGCGGCTTCCAGCAGCTTCGCGAGTTCAGCTACGCCACCGTCGGCGGCGAGGCCGGCGCCCGACTCTTCGGGCCGCTGTGGTTCTCCGTCGACGTGCAGCTCGGGCTCTCCCCGAGGCAGGCCTGTAGCGCCACCCCCCTCGACGACGCCCAGTGCACCTCGCTGCTCACGACAGTGCGGCCAGGCCTGGTGGTGCGGTTCGAAGGCCCGGTGGAGCCCCACGTGCACGCTGGGTTCGTCCTCGGAATCATCGGCCCGCATCCCACCTACAACCCGGTCATGCCCGGGCTCGAGGTGGGAGGTGCGGTGGAGATCGGCAAGGGCCCCGTCGCGGTGCGCCCCAGAGCGGCGTTCCGGTTGTTGGCTCCTCCAGTGACGGGGGACGCCCCGCTGCCGGGGGCCATCCTCGGGGTCGACGCCGTCTTCAGGCTTGGGGGGCGCTCGTGATGTTGGGCAAGGAAGTCAGTCAGGCCCTGTCTCGTACCGTCGTGACGGCGATGGCGGTCGCCGCCCTTGGACTCCCCGCCACGGCCCTCGCCGACGGGGACGAGATCGCCGTGGAGGCTGGCGGGACCTACCCCACGCTCGCCGCGGCCCTCGAGGCGGCCACCGCGGATGACTGCATCGAGACCATCCGGCTGCCCAGCGGCACATACGAAGGTGAGTTCGACCTCGGGTCTCTCTCCGTCACGTTGGTCGGGGTGCCTGGCGAGACCGTCATTCAGGGGACGGGCAGCGGGCGGGTCATCACCATCGGGACGGCAGGCGAGCCCACCAGCGCCGGCCCCACGCTTCGAGACCTGACCGTGCAGGGCGGAAGCGCCGCCGCGCCAATCACTGGCGCTGGGGGCGGGGGATGCATCGCAGCCTTCGATGTCACCGACCTCACCCTCGACAGCGTCACCGTGCAGGACTGCGATGCTCCACGCGGGGGCTGCATCCTGGTGCAGGGGGGGAGCGCCTCCGTAGAGGGCGTGGTCGCGCAGCGGTGTGACGCGGTGGCCGAGGACCCCGGCGACCCCAACAACAGCGGGCGAGGCGGCGCGATCCTCGTGTCCGACGCGCACGCAGACATCCACTTGCTCCGAGCGCAGGACAACACCGCGCGCGGAGTCGGCGGCGCGGTGGCGTTCGAGGGGGTGGGAACCACAGGAACGGTCGTGGGCTCCTGGCTCTCGGACAACGGCGCCCTCTGGGGCGGCGGGCTGGGCGTGCTCGACGGGGCGGTGGTCACGATGACGACGAGCTCGGTGACCAACAACGCTGCGTGCCGCGGGGGCGGGGGAATCTCCGTCTACAACAACAGCGCAACCGCAACCGTTGAAGGGAGCCTCGTCGCCGACAACGCAGTCGTCCACCTCGCGCCCGAGTGCCCGGACACCGAAGTGCACGGTGGCGGCGGGCTCTGGGTTTACGACGCCGACGTGACGGTGCGCCACACCCTGGTGCACGAGAATCGCGCCGTGGCTGGCGGGGGACTCTCCATCAGCACCTCGGCGACCGCGGTGGTCGATCAGGTGATCCTCGAGGGGAACGAAGCCACCGTGGGCAACGGCGGGGGCGTTCGGTCGGTCGTCAATCCCGGAGACCTCGTCGCCCCGGACCTGATGGTGCGCAACAGCCTGGTCCAGGGAAACGTGTCCGCGGCAAACGGGGGCGGGCTCTCGGCGGGCGGAGATCCGATTCAGATGAGCGGCCTGCTCATCACCGACAACAGCGCGACCGTCGGCGGGGGCGGAGTCCTCGTGCGGGGGGGCGGAGACTCGGTCAGCCTGTACAACAACATCGTCGCGGCCAACGAGGCTGGCCGCGGAGCGGCGATCGCCGTCGACGGCCTGGCGGAGATCCGGAACATCACCATGGTCGGCGGGACCTGCACCGCGACCGCTGGACCTGAGGCGGGGGTCTTTCAGCTGGTCCCCATCGCGACGACGTTCGAGGTCACCCTGTACAACAACGTCATCGGAGGGGCGGGGGGGTGTGGTTACGCGCTGGCCCAGTCCGTGTCAGGGTCGTCCACCCTCCTGGGCTTCCCGTCGCACTCGTTGCTCGCGCCCGGAGCGCTGGGCACCGTCGGTCCCGAGATGAACTTCACCCCCCAGCAGCCCTGGTGGGACCAGCCGGGCGACGCGCCGGTCTTTCAGGTCGAGCCACCGGTGGTGGTCGGCGACTACGCCCTCGCGGTGGGTACGGACCCCGACCGAGATGGCGTCGACGACGGACTCGACCTCGGAGACGATCCCGACGGCAGCCCGACCGACATGGGGGCCTGGGGTGGCCCGGGAGCGATTGCGTGGGCTCCCCGAGCAACGAACAACGAGGACGCCTTCGGCGACATCGATGGCGACGGCGTCACGGTGTGGGAGGGCGACTGCAACGACGGCCGCGAGGACACCGGGCCCGCGATGACCGAGGTGTGCAACTGCCGAGACGACGACTGCGACGGCGAGACCGACGAGGGATGTGACGCGAACGGACCGTGCCTGGGCTCCACTGCGCCCGGCGACGACGACGACAGCGTGGGCGATGACGACGACAGCGCGGGTGACGACGACGACAGCGCAGGTGGCGACTGGGCCCCGGCTCCCGGCTGTCTCGCCAGGTGCGACGCAGTGGGGGGCGGCGGCGCGAGTGTCTGGTTGCTGCCGATGATGCTGTTCGCGGCGAGTCGCAGGCGACGGGGACTCCCCAAGGCCTGATCCCGGCCTTATGCTCGCCCCATGATCATCATCGCTCGCGTCGTGCAGCTGCTCGGATACATCATCATCGCGGACGTCCTGCTGAGCTGGGTGCAGCAGCCGAACCAGGTGCCGCTCAAGTGGACGCGCCAGGTGACGGAGCCGTTCTACGCGCCCATTCGTGCGGTCATCCCGCCCATGGGAGGCTTCGACCTGTCGCCGCTGATTCTGATCGTCGGGCTCCAGCTTGCGACCATGGCGCTGTTCTCGGTGTTCGGCTAGCCGCGGCCCAGGAGCCTCCTCCGAACGGGCTCCGCGCCTGGTGCATTCCTGCACCTCCCCTCCTCGTCTGGCGCACCCCGGCTCCGTGCTAGATGGCACAGGCTCTGGGACGGATCCCGGGCCGAGGAGATCGATCAATGGCTGGCTACTTCATCGCTGCATACGACGTGTCTGACCCCGAGGCCTACGCCCAGTACAACCCTGGCGGGATGCCGATCCTCATGAAGACGATGATGCGCCACGGCGGCAAGCCCCTCGTCGCCGGGCCCGGGGCCGAGTGGAGCGCGGGGGAGCGCAACGCGGTGGTGGTCATCGAGTTCCCGGACACGGACGCAGCCCACGCCTGGCTGAACGACCCCGAGTACGTGCCCCTGAAGGCCATCCGCCACGCGGCGACCACGAACCGCATCGAGATCGTGGCTCCGACGTTTGTGATGCCCGGGGGCTGATTGCAGCCGCAGGGAGCGGCGGCGCCCCGCCATGGGGCCCGCCCAGCGTCGGAGAGGGCAATCGCGAGCCGGTTGGCCTACTCTCACGGGACGGAGGCGCTTCCTAGGCTGGTGCCAGGCCCGGTCTTCAAAACCGGTGGGCGGCGGTCACCCCGTCGTCGGTGGGTTCGATTCCCATGCGTCTCCGCCAAA
>JAGSHC010000026.1 GCA_023954745.1 Deltaproteobacteria bacterium
CCCATCCCCGGCGAGCTGCTCGACTCCACCCACCACCATGCGGTGCACGTGCGGGTCCGACGGATGCCCGGACAAACGGCCGCGCGGGACCGGTTCGGGGGCGAGGCACACGCCCGCTACCGACACAACGTCGACCCCGTAGAGCGCTGGGCACGCGCGGGCGCGCGCGCCGGAGGCTACGGCCTGGCGGAGGGCCGGGTGGACCTCGACGGGGAGGTCGCGTTCGTGTGGTCGGATGGGCGGCCGCGGCTCGAGGGTGGACCGCGGCTCTCTGTGTACCCGCTGCCCTCCCAGCGACTCTCGCTCGAACTGGCCGTCCTCGGCCTCGCTGACCTCTCCGGCCTCACCGATCCGGGCCACGCGGCGCTGTTAGAGTCCTTCGCCATGGTCTCTCTCGGTCGCGGCCTGACGCTCTCCTTCGGATACGAACTCCAGGCGGCCCGCGAGGGCGCTCCGGCCTCGTCGCACACCACCGTGCGCCATCAGGGGTATCTGCGGTTCGGCGCACGCACCCGATGACATCCGTCAGGCCTCCCACCTGGGCCACCGCGGCCGTTGGCGCCGTGGTCACGGTGCAGTTGGCCGTGGGCGTCTGGGGCTGGAGCTACTGGCGCCTCGATCCCGCGACGCGCGGGACCCACGCCAACGCGGAGCTTCTCGAGCCGGCAGGAGGCGTGGGCCAGCTCCTCGGAATGGCCGGTCTTCTGCTGATTCTCGTCAGCCTCCTCTACTCCCTCCGCAAGCTCCTGCCCCTCGACTGGGCCCTCCCGCCGCCGGCCTCGCTCCTGTGGCTCCACGCCGCCGCAGGAACCCTGGGTCCCGTCTTCGTGCTCCAGCACTGCGGAGGTCGGTTCGAGGGCCTCCCAGGAGTCGCGGCGGTGGCCCTCCTGCTCGTCACGGGAGGCGGACTGCTGGGTCGGTTCTTCTACGGGCGGCTGCCGGCGCGCGCTGCCATGGAGCGAGACCGCAGCCAGCTCCCAACCAGCCTGTTGCTCCGCGCGTCGGTGGGCGCGCTGCCGGAGCGCCCCAAGGCTCCCGATCCCGCCGTCGTCGACGCCGTGGGACACCTTCAACGCATGCCGGTCGGGACCGCGTCCATGCTCGCCCTGCCCTGGTACGAAATGAAGACCCGGCGGGTGGAGCAGGCCGTGGTCCACTCCCTCGCCGAGGCCCGCGTTCCCGGCCGCGTCCGCACCGTGATTCAGGAAGAGTTGTTCGAGGCGATCCGCGCGCGACGGGGATTCGTTCGGGCCGAGAGCGTGCGCCGGACGCTCCGGTGGTGGCGGATCACCCACGTCGCTCTCAGCCACGCGATGGTGGTCCTCGCTTTGCTTCACGCCGGCCTCGCCATCACCTACTCGGGCACCGTCGGTCGCATCCTCGGGCTGTTCGGGGGCTGATATGGACGCCGCACAGATGCTCCTCGCTGGTTTGGGCTCGTACGTTGGGGTGCGGGTGGCCGCGGAGGCCTGGCGAGAGGTGAGGGCCCGTCGGTTGCAGCGGGACGCCCGCGAGCGCGGCGCCAATGAGCCCGACACCCTCCGTCCCTACGTCGACCCGGCCCGCTGCGTCTGCTCGAGCCTGTGCATCAAGGCCTGCCCCGAGTCGGATGTCCTTGCGGTGATCGACGGGAGGGCTCAGCTCGTGAATTCGTCGTCCTGCGTAGGCCACGCGCGCTGCGTCGAGGCCTGCCCCACCGAGGCCATCGAGTTGGTCTTCGGGAGCGATGGACGCGGAGTCGAGATCCCGCAGCTCACTCGGGACTTCCAGACCAACGTGCCCGGCATCTACGTGGCGGGAGAGCTCGGCGGAATGGGCCTCATCGCGAACGCGGTGAGCCAAGGCGCAGCGGCGGGGGAGGCCGCCCTTCAGGGGGCGAGAGGCCGAGGGAGGAAGACACGCACCAACGAGGTGGACGTCGTGGTGGTGGGCGCCGGCCCCGCGGGCATCGCCGCCGCCCTCAAGGTGGCAGAGGGGGGGGGCTCCTACCTGCTCCTCGAGCAAGACGAGTGGGGAGGGGCCATCCGTCACTACCCGCGCGCTCACATCGTCATGACTCGGGCGGTGCGGTTCCCGGGGTACGGCGTCGTGACGGGCCGTACGCTCACCAAGGAGCAGCTCATCGGCATCCTGCAGGCGGTCATCACGTCGGAGGGTCTCGAGGTGGCCGAGCACGAGCGCATGGAGGCGGTGACCGGGGACGCCCGGGGGTTCGAGGTCCGCACCAGCAAGCGCACGGTGCGCTGCGCCCGCATCATTCTCGCGGTGGGGCGCCGCGGCACTCCGCGCAAGCTCGAGGTGCCGGGCGAGAAGCAAGCCAAGGTCATGTACTCGCTGCGCGACCCCGAGGACTACGTCGGCAAGGACATCCTCGTGGTGGGAGGCGGAGACAGCGCGGTGCAAGCTGCCCTCTCCCTCGCCGCCGAGGGCCGCAACGAAGTGACCCTGAGCTACCGCGGCCCCGAGCTCACCAGGCCGAAGAAGGCCAATCGGGAGCGGCTCGCGGAGGCAGTGGCCTCCGGCGAGATCCGGGTGCTATGGAACAGCAGGGTGAAGAGCATCTCGGGCCAGACGGTGCTCCTCGACCACGCAGGGGAGGACTTCGAGATCCCCAACGAGGTCGTGTTCGCCATGACGGGTGGCGTCCTCCCCACGGCCTTGCTCACCGAGATGGGCGTCGCGGTGGAGTTCCACTACGGACGCGAGGTCCGCTACTTCTGAGCCGTGTCGGGCGCTACCCCGGGGTCAGCTTCGTGGCGAGGTCCTGGGCTACGGCGACCGTGTACAGCGCACGCAGGTCGGGCCATCGCGAGAAGAGCTCGTCGAGGGCCTCGCGCGTCCACTCGATGTACCGCACGTCCTCCACTGCGCGCACATCGTAGGCAGTGGGCTGCCCCGTCACCCACCCGATGGCACCGACGAACTGGCCCGGGAGGACGTCGCCCTTGGCGTTCCCGTCGATGAAGACGGCCCCCTTGCCCTTCATCACGAGCAAGACGCGGGAGGGAGCCTTGCTCGCCTTGAGCAGCACGAAGCCCTTGGGGCTCGAGCCCCACTTGCCCACATCGAGCAGCCGGCGCAGTTGAGCCGGCGTCATGTTGGGAAACACCAGGCGTCGAATGCGTAGCTGATCTGCGTCGAGACGCGTCGGGCGCTGCACGCGAAGGAACCGGCGCATCGTCACGACCACCGTGGCCAGCGAGACCACCGAGAGCGCGAGCACGGGGATCGAGGCACCAGTGCCCCACGCCGCTCCGGCCGCCACGACCGACACGACCACGCCGCCGATCCGAAGCTGGCGCGCGTCGTCCGACCACGCACCGACCGCCACCACGAGACTGGCGCCAATCAGCGCACTCACTAGGTCCAGACCCAACTCCACGACGGTCTCCTCGACGTTGGGGGAGAGGATCCGATCATGCCACCGCCAGAGTCCACGCGATGGGCCGTACACAAAGTGAGTGCGGCCCCGTCCATCGTTGACCCTGCGAGACGCCCAATCTGGTGTCACTCTTCTGCGATGAGTCGGCACGTCCTCCCGCCCGCAGGGCTCCTCGGTCTGGTCCTCTTCCTCGCTCCGCCGTCGTCGGCCAGTGAGAGCGGGACGGAGCCGGTCCTCGACCTCGGCACCCGCAACGCCGTCGACGCCATCGCGGTGCTCGACCAGGGCTGGTCGGACGAGGAGCGGCTCGAGTACTACTACCGCCCCCAGGGCTCGCGGATCGTGCCCTACTCGTGGATGCTGGCGCTCCACGAAGCCGGGACCGACCTGCCCTTCGCGCGGGACGAGCTCATCCTCCGCAACGGCTACCTCCCAGGGACGCAGGACCCGAAGTGGAACCCAGACGGGCTCCCCCTGGGCTTCGTCAAGGACGGCCGGAACGACTGGGTCGGACTCAGCTGCGGGGCCTGCCACACGGGCCAGCTCAACTACGAGGGCGTGGGCTACCGCGTCGACGGCGGCGCCTCGAACGGCGACTACGAGGGAATCCTCACGGACCTGCTCGCGGCGCTCGATTCGCTGGACGACCCCGGCCGCTTCGACGGCTTCGCCCGCCGCGTGCTCGGCAAGAAGTACTCGGAGAAGCGCAAGGCGAAGCTGCTCGAGGAGTTGGGGCCCAATCGCGAGTACGTGCGGAACTACGTCCTCGCGACCGAGACGGCGGTCACCGGCGGCTACGCGCGGGTCGACGCCCTCGGGGGAGCCTTCAACCACCTGCTCGTGAACGTGGCCGGGCTCAAGGACGAGCTGCGCCCGCTGACCAGCCCCGTGTCGTACATGCACATCTGGGACGCAGCCCGCCACGACCGCACCCAGTGGAACGGCTTCAACCACAACGGAGGCTACGGACGCGTCGCGAGGAACGTCGGGCAGGTCACGGGGGTGTGGAGCCACATCGACTTCAAGCCGGGGATGAAGACCACCACCTATCCCTCGAGCGTGCGGGTACCTGGGATGATCGAGACGGAGCGCCTGAACCGGTCGCTCACCTCCCCGGCGTGGCCCGAGGCCTTTGGGGCCCTCGACGGCAAGAAGGTGGCGGCGGGGGCGGCGCTCTACGCCGAGCACTGTGTCGAGTGCCACGAGGTGTTCGACCGAGCCGACCCGGAGCGGGAGGCGCGGGCCGTGATCGTGCCCCTCGACGACATCGGGACCGACCCGGAGATGGCGACCACCTTCGCGACGCGCACGACGAAGACCGGCGCCTTCGAAGGCCGACGGGTGGGCTTCGGGCAGGGCACATTCGGCGCCGAGGCGAAGGCCTACGAGGTCCTGGTCCACTCGATCATCGGCATCATGCAGGCTCAGCCCATGGCCGCGACGGAGGAGCTGCTCATCGCCATCGCCGATGGACGCGGCACCCCGGGCGGCGCCCCCATCTTCGCCAGCGAGGAGGAGCTCAAGGCCTACCGCGCGCGCACCCTCAATGGGATCTGGGCGACGCCGCCGTTCCTGCACAACGGCTCGGTGCCCACCCTGTTCGACCTCCTCCTCCCCCCCGAGGAGCGGCCCAAGGAGTTCTGGGTGGGCGACCTCACCTTCGACCCCGTCAAGGTGGGCTACGCCACCGCTGCGTTCGAGGGCGGCTTCCGCTTCGACACGACGCTGGAGTCCAACTGGAACACCGGCCACGTGTACGGCGCCGAGCTCAGCGACGACGAGCGCTACGCCATCATCGAGTACATCAAGTCGCTCTGACTGCGACCTCGCGTCTCCACGGAGCGCCGACCGTTCACCGCGCGGTGCGACCGTTCACCGCTCGCGTCAACCGCTCGGGCCGAGGATCTCCAGGCGGGCCGCGCACCTGACTACGGTCATCACGTCCGAGCCACTTCGGCCCAGGATGAGACTGTCCAAGGAGCCCCCAATGCGAGCCATCGTCCAGACCGCCTACGGAACCCCCACCGAGGTCCTCAGCCTCGCCGACCTGCCCGTGCCCACGGTGGCTGACGGCGACGTGCTCATCCGGGTCCGGGCCACCAGCGTGAACACCCCCGACTGGGCCGTGGTCTCGGGCACCCCCACCCTCATGCGGTTGGGGTTTGGCTGGTCGAAGCCCCGGGCGACCGTGCGCGGCACCGACGTCGCAGGATTCGTCGAGGCCGTGGGCGCCGGGGTGACCGAGTTCGCGGTGGGGGATGCGGTGTTCGGGTCGTCCCTCGACTCCGTCGCAGGCACCTTCGCCGAGCTGGCGGTCGTCCCTCAGGGGCGACTGCTCCGCAAGCCCGAGGCGCTGTCCTTCGAGGAGGCCGCGAGCATGGTGATGTCTGGGCTCACGGCCGTGCGCGCGATTCGGGACGTGGCTCAGGTCCGCCCTGGAATGAAGGTGCTGATCAACGGCGCGTCCGGCGGCGTGGGCCTGCTGGCCGTGCAGCTGGCCGTCTCCCTCGGGGCCGAGGTCACCGGCGTCTGCAGCGGGCGCAACGCCGAGTTGGTCCTCGCTCAGGGGGCGACGCAGGTCATCGACTACACCAGGGAGGACTTCACCGAGAGCGAGCAGCGGTGGGACGTGATCCTCGACAACGTGATCAATCACCCCCTGCGACGGGTCATGAAGGTGTTGAGCCCGACCGGAGTCGTTCTCCCCAACAGCATCGGGCAGACCACCGGGCGTCTGGGCCGGGTCCTCGCCGGGATTCCGCGGATGGCCCTCGCGGGGCTGATGAGCCTCTTCTCCCGCCGCATCAAGCTGCCGAGCATCACGGTCACCACAGAGACCCTGCAGGCCCTGCTCGACCTGGTCGAGGATGGCGCCATGAAGGTGGTCATCGACCGCACCTATCCCCTGGACCAGGCACCCCAGGCAGTCGCCCACATGCTCAGCCACCGCGCCGCGGGCAAGGTCGTCATCGCCGTGGCCTGAAGGCCTACGCGGCCTCTGTCGACGTCAATCCCACTCAACGGCTGGCACCACGTGCTGCTGGCGAATCTGCGGGCCCCGGGGGAGACGGGCTACGTGGTCCCCAAGGGCGGGCTGTTTCCCTGGGTCGCCTGCCCGCACTACCTGGGTGAGCTCATCGCCTGGTACGGCTTCTCCCTGGTGTTCCACCACGTCGGCGCCTGGGTGACCACCGCGACGATGACGTTCTATCTCGCGGGACGCGCCCACAACACGCTGCGCTCGTACCGAAGCAAGGACCTGGAGCTGCCCACAGGCTGGAAGCGGCTTCTGCCCTTCGTGTACTGATCACGAAGCGATGGGGTCACAGTTCGGCGGGGTCGAACCACAGCTCGATCGCGTCGAGGAGGCTGTAGGCGTCGAGGCCTTGGGGGTTCTCCCCACTCAGAGCGAGAGTCCCCGGCGGCTGACAACCGCACAGGGTGACGAGCGCACCGACAGCGCCAAGGCGGGCGAGGGAAGGTAGCCAGGCGCCCGGGATCGATCAGCGGCTCGTGGCTTCCCCGCTCACTCCGCCGGTCCGGCCGCTCCAGGCAGTGGAATCAGCGACTTTGTCACCCGTGCGAGAGCCACGGTCTTGCCGTCCAGCGTCGCCTCGGCGTCCACGAACACCAGACGCTTGCCCACCTTCCGGACCTCGGCGCTCAGCTGCACCACCGCCCCGGGCGGGCTCGCACGCAGCACCTGCACGTGGATGTCGTGGGTCGCGGCGTTGGTGCCGTCGGGGATGACGGTCACGCAGGCGCAGAACGCGGTGACGTCCAGCACGGTGTAGAGCACCCCGCCGTGCAGCACCCCGCCCGCGTTGACGACCTCGGGGATGACCGTGACCTGAGCCTGGGCCCTCCCGTCCTCCGCGTCCAGGAGCTCGAAGCCGAGCTTCTTGTGCAGCGGGAAGCGGCCCATGAGCTCCAGCAAGTCCTCCGAGTGGGAGAACCACTCCGTGGAGTCGGGGCCAGGCTGGCCCTGCGGCGGCGTCAGGCCGAGCTGGTCGCAGAACCGGTGCACCTGCCAGTGCTGCTCCACGTGGCAGATCTTGTCGCCCCGGAAGCGCGCGATGGAGACCCCCCGCACCACGAACGTCCGCCCAGAGCCCGGCGCGCCCCACAGCGGCCCTTGATGGGTGCCGCGGCACGTCCAGTGCGCGATGACGTTGTCCGCCGACTGCACCACGCGCACGATGTCGTAGTGGATGTCGGGGAACGCCTCGCGGTAGCCGATCACGACGGCCTCGAGGTTGTCGAGCCCGCTGACTTCGCCGCCGAAGCTGGCGTCGATGAAGACGCAGTCCTCTGTGTAGACCTCGGGCACCAGCCAATGGGCTCCGCCGTTGAAGACGAGCAGGATGAGGCGCTCGAAGGTCGCGACGCGCGGGTCGGAAGAGGACGGGATGGGGGTGTTCACGGTCGGTCTCCACGGTCGAGGCCCCGCCAGTCTAATCGGACTCTCGCTCCTCCTGACAGGGAACGCATGGCGTCGCGGTGGGAACAGCGAGCAAGCGCCCCGCCGGGATGGGCTGCTCGCACTCCGTGCAGAGGCCGAAGCGTCTGGCCCACCTGGTCTCGCGGCGTCCCGCTCATGCGGCCCACGCCGCGCGCGACGCGGACGGCAACTGCGCGAGCCAGGGCTCAGGGTCCACGTCGCCGCGCACCGATGCGTTCAGCTTCGTGGCCAGCGGGTACTGGTCCCACCTCGGCCCAAGCTCCTGTTCGAGCTGGGAGACGAAGGCCTTCTTGCGGCGCAGTCGGTACTTCTGGTGGTAGTCCTCGGCGTCCCAGAAGCGGGCATCGGGGCGGTCCCACCGCACCACTCCATCGCGGACCGATGGGCTCTTGCGCCCCATGAGTCGCTCGATCACCTCGAGCTGCTCGACGTCCTGCGGGAACAACGCGGTGCGGTACTGCCCGTACCCACCGAGGGGTCGACCGCTCAACGAGAACGGACCCATCAGCTCCTCGAAGCTCACCACGTCGGGGTCGTAGATCACGCGGAACGCCTCGGCGTGCCCACCGATGTTGCGGTAGGTGGGGTTCAGCTCCCGCCCACCGGCGTAGCCGACGCGCGTCTGCACCACTCCTGGGAGACCCCCGAACCGGGAGTCGGGTCCCCAGAATCAGCCCATGGCGAAGACGGCGGCCCGCAGGTCCCCTTGCCGGAGGGCTTTGGCGACGTCGTCACCGGAGGTGAGGGTGCTCGTCCATCGGCTGGGGTGCGTCATCGCGTCCTCCTCGGAGCCTCATCGCGCAGCGCAATCAGGGGACAGAGAGACTAGGCCGGTCGGGAGGAGTTGCAAGGCGAGCGGACAGCGCCTCGGCCGCGAGTCCCACCGCGTGGGGGGTCCAGTGGGAGTCATCGCGGCGGTAGAGGTAGGGGGTGGAGTTCGCCGCGTACAGCGCCCGCAGGTCCACCACCTCGATGCCGGCGTCCGCGGCGGACCGCGTCAGGGCGTCGAAGAAGCCCAGCCCATCACAGACCGCTTCCTCCTCCGCCGAGAGCAGCTCCGGATAGACCTGCACGGGGTCCGGGACCGGCATGAACACGAAGCCCACCCCCTGCTGAGCGAGGGCGTCCCGGAAGGTCACCAGGCTAGCGACGACCTCGGCGAGAGCACGCTCTTCGGCGCCCTTGTCGCACAACTGAGCCTCGGCGGGCATCACCAGCGCCGGGGCACCCTGCACATCGCGCACTTCGGGGTGCCCGCGCAGGCGGTAGCTGACGTCGGCGTACCAGGACCGGACGCGGCGACTGATCCCGTTGTCCCGCTCGACGCTGGCGATGACGTCACGGATGCGTTCGGCTGTGGGCACCGGCTTCGGCTGGGCCTGGAGCGCGCGCCAGTCCACCGAGAAGAGGCCGAAGGGCTGCACGTTCCGGTTGCTGGGCGCAAACACCACCGCGCGGGGTGGCGTCTTGGCGAAGCGGGGCTCGGACAGATAGAGGGAGGGAGAGTTGGGGGTCTGACACGCCACGCTGTAGGTGGTCTCCCCCAGGGCTTGGCCCAGCTGGACCGCGAGGGTCTCGTCATCCCGCAGGCTGCTGCCGGCCACGTAGCTGTCGCCCAGGACCACCACCGACGGGGCCTCGATGCCCGGCAGGTTGCGGAAGCCCGCGGAGTCCGTCGTGAACGTGGTCTCCCGCCCCTCGTCGAGGGCGCGCAGCGCGTTGCGGTAGGCGAGGTCCCCCATCTCCCGCATGGCGATGCGCTGGTCCGGGACGAAGCACATGCCGTCCTTCACCTTCACCTTCTCCCACGGCCGGAACTCCGGCTCGCCGACATCGGCCGCCCACGCCGCCAGAGCGAGGTAGACCACGCCGAAGGCGAGGGCGAAGCGTTGAGGAGTCAGCATCGGGTGGTCTCTGCCATCAGAAGCGGAAGTACAGGAAGGGGGGAGCCTCGAGGCGGCCGTGGGCCACGAACAAGGACAAGACGAAGAGGAAGACGATGACGAGGAGGAGCCGGGGGCGCGGGGTGGTGTCCCAGAGGTGGCTCGGCGTGGGGAGGTGGAAGAGCGCGAGCGCGGCCGCCACCGAGCCCGCCACCAGCGGGGTGATCGACCCCACACCGTGGCCGAACACCATGGCGGTCAACCACCGCGTCGCCACCGTCATGTCGTTGAAGTGAAAGGGAACCCAGAGCGCAGTGACGAGCAAGAACGTCACGGCGGTCTGGCCCACCGCGGGGAGGCGGAGGATGGGATTGCGCTCCCCCAGGGCCCGCTCCGCGGCGAGCAGCAGCCCGTGTCCCGCTCCCCAGACCACGAAGGCCCACGAGGCGCCGTGCCACAGACCGCCGAGCAGCATGGTGATGGTGAGGTTCACGTAGGTGCGCAGGGGACCCCGCCGGCTCCCCCCGAGGGGGATGTAGAGGTAGTCGCGCAGCCAGCTCGACAGCGTGATGTGCCACCGGCGCCAGAAGTCGGAGAAGGTCCTGGCGCGGTACGGCGCGTTGAAGTTGTTGGGGAACGAGAAGCCGAGGAACAGCCCCAGCCCCACCGCCATGTCGCTGTAGCCGGAGAAGTCGAAGTAGATCTGGCCGCTGTAGAACACCATGCCGGCCCAGGCGTCCAGGAAGCCCGGTTGTTCCACGGCGAACAGGGGCTTCGCCAGGAGAGCCAGCGTGTCGGCGAGCAGGATCTTCTTCGCCAGCCCGACCATGAAGAGGGTGAGACCTCGCACCACGTCGGCGCTGCGCACCGTGCGGTCCACGAGCTGGGGCGCCACGTCCCGAAACCGCACGATGGGCCCCGCCACGAGCTGCGGGAACAGGGCCACGAACGCCGCGAAGTCCACCGGGGACTGGGCCGGCTCCACGTCCCCCCGATACACGTCGATGGTGTAGCTCATGGACTGGAACGTGAAGAACGAGATACCCAGGGGCAGCGCCGCCTCCAACAGCGGCACCTCGGGTCCGAGGAGGTCGCGCAGGCTCAGGGAGATGAGCCCCACGTACTTGTAGAAGGCCAGCAGCCCCAGGTTCGTGGTGAGGGACGCGATGAGCCAGGCGCGCCGGGTGGCGGGGTCATCCGAGCGCCCGATCTGGCGTCCTGCGGAGTAGTCGACGACGACCGACAGCAACAGCAGCGGCAGGAACTCGTAGCTCGAGGTCGCGTAGAAGATGAGGCTTGCGGCGAGCAGAGCAGCGTTCCGGACCCGAGGCGGCAGCAGCTGGTGCAGGACCAGCGTGAGCGGCAGGAACACGAAGAGGAAGCTGACCTGAAAGAAGAGCAAGCGCGGGTCCGAGCGAGACGTTCAGGGCAGTGAACGCTCCGGGTCCGGGGAACGATAGAGCAAGCTCCGGCCTGCGGTGGGGCTGGGCCGGCGGGGCACGCGCTCGGTGGGTGCCTTGAAGCCGCGCTGGCTTCGGTAGCTGACGCGGTTCGGGTCCGCGGCGGCGTCGAGGGCGAGCTGGTTCATGTGTCGGAAGGGCCTGAGGAGGCGCTCGGAGTCCTCCTCGGTGTACTGCTCCACCCCGGCCTCGGCGAGGGCGAGCAGGGTACGGTCCACCGCCTCGATGGTGCCCAGGCAGGCGGGGTGCGGCTGGTGCTTGATGGCGAACTCCGACGGTCGGCCCACCTTCAGGCTCAGACGGGGGAGGCCCTGCAGATTGGTGCTGAGCCGCATCATCTTCTTGGCGAAGGGCCAGGTGGCGTCGAGCAGGAACAGCACCGGGGTGCGTCCCGAGACGTCGTCGTCGAGAAGGTCCTCCCCTGCATCCATGGGCGCGCCAGGAGCCTTGGGGTAGAGCAAGCGGCAGCGCAAGGAGGGGTCTGCGAGGAGGGCGCGCACGCGGGGGTGCTCGCGAAAGTCGATGCCTACCAGCAGCTCGGAGCCCGGCATGGCGAGGTGCGCGATGCGGCCGGTGCCGTTCTTGATCTTGCGCGCTTCCTTGGGATGCGTGAGGAAGACGAAGCGCGTGCGGGTCCGCAGGGTCGTGATGTGCGCGCACAAGCAGACGGCGGCCGGACGGCGACAGCGAAGGCACTCGCTGCGAAAGGTGGGACCAGGAGGAATGGGGGACAACGGTCTACTTGCCCTCGCCCGACGGCTTACCGCCCCCACCACCACCGCTCCCGCCGCCTCCGCGACGACGGCGACGACGGCGACGCCGCTTCTTCGGTGGCTGGTCGCCCGACGCACCCTCGGCCGGCTTGGCGTTCTGAGTCTTCGGAGGCCCCCCGCCGCGGCGGGTCTGCGGCTTCGGCTTGCCCTTGTCCGGCTGGACGCCGTGGCCCTGTTGGCCGCCCTGGCCCTGGCCCTTCTGGCCGCCCTGGCCCTGCTGACCACCCTGGCCCTGTTGGCCGCCCTGGCCCCCGCCTCGACGACGCCGACGCCGAGGCGGCTTCTTGCCAGGATCGCGCGCAGGCTCACTCCGGACGACGGGACGCCGAGTCCGCGGAGGCGGCAAGCCCAGCGCCTCCCGGCGCTCCCGGGCCTCCTGCTCGAGCTGGAGGATGTCTTCGAGCAGCGAGTTCACCTCGGCCTTGGGCTTGGTGTCCTTGAAGGTGCCGGTCAGCTCTGTCTCGGGGTCGAGCTCGCTGCGCTCGTACAGCGCCCACATCTCGGGGCCGTACTGGGTGCGGCGCAGGTGCGGCGCGAAGCGCCCAAGGAAGCTCTGCAGGTTCTTCACGTCGCGCAGGAGCAGGCGCTCGGCGCTCTGGTTCCGCGCCGGGTCCACCGCCTGGGGGAAGTCGATGATGACGGGTCCGTCGGGGCCCATGAGCACGTTGAAGTCGGAGAGGTCGGCGTGCACGATGCCCGCGCACAGCATCTTGACGACTTCGCGGATGAGGAGCTCGAACAGCTCCACCGCCTCCTCGGCGGTGAACGCCACGTCCACCATCCGCGGGGCCGGCTCCCCATCGACGCCCGTGACGAGCTCCATCACCAGCACGCCTTCGACGTACGCGTAGGGGATGGGCACGCGCACTCCGGCGCTGCGCAGCAGCTGGATGGCGTCCACCTCGGCCGAGCGCCAGGCCTCTTCGGTCTTGGCCCGCCCGTGCCGGGAGTTCTTGTTCATGGCGCGCTGCTCGCGGCTGCTACGCACGCGGCGACCCTCGGTGTACTCCGCGCGAGACTGGAAGCTGCGGAAGCGGGCGTTCTTGTAGACCTTGGCGACCCGGAGCTCCCCCTGGGAGCGCACGAGGAAGATCTCGGCCTCCTTCCCGCTCATGAGCGGGCGAAGGACCTCTTCGATGACTCCCTGGTCGAGCAGCGGCTCCAGCCGCTCCGGTACCCGCATGTCGGTCTCCTGAGAGCGGCGAGACTACACGGCGCCAGCCGTCCTGGGCGGCGCCGTCGCCCCAACTTCACTCCACCAGGGCATCACCCGCTACCGTCACGCCATGCCCTCCCCTTCCCCGGCCCGACGACTCGCGCACGTCGCCGTCGCCGCCGCGCTCCTGGCTCTTGGCTTCGGGGTCGGCTGGTGGGCGCGGGGACCTGACGAGACCCCGGCTCCACCCGCAGCCGAGCCCACGAGGAGCCCCGCTGCCGCCGAAACATCACCGGCCCCGACCCCGCTCCCCCCCGTGACCGACGAACCATCCCCCTTCTCCCTCGACGCCGAGGCCATCGACGCCCTCCGCCGCGACGTCGAGGCGCTCCGGACCTCAGCCCCCCGCATCCGCCGAGCCTGGCCGCAGCAACCCGGCCGCGACAGCGCCGACGAGTGGCCCGAGCGCATGGAGACTCTGTTCTCGGACTGCGGAGGGGGCCTGGAGCTCGTCGACACCCGCTGCGACGAGTTCCCCTGCGTGGCCACCGTGCGCACCGACGAGCCCCCGAGGGACGAGATCGTCAAGCTCACAGACCTCTTCGGACCCGACTGCGCGGCCTTGGCCGCCGACATGCCCGACGCGGAGCACGCCCTCATCGTCACCTTCGATGTCGATTGTCCTGACGGCGCCACTGAGACCATGATGGTCTTCGCCACCGGTGACGCCGCTCCTCTGCAGGAGGCCTATCCGGAGGGCGACGACCAGATCCTGACGCGCCTGATGCTCGACCTCTCCCGTCGAAGCGAGGCCTTGGCGGCAGAGTGGCCCTGCGGTGATTGACGAGGACCCAACCCGATGAGCGACGGCCCCCACAAAGACCTCGCCCCCACCCTGGAGGGCGCGTTCCCCACCGGACTCATCGAGGCGATTCAGGAGTCGACGGGGCTGAGGGGTTCGTTGCTTGTCATCGCAGGGTCTGCGGCCGATCTCGGCACCCACCAGGTCGTGGGCGACGAGGTCGTCCTGGGGCGAGACCCCAATCAGCTGCTGTTGCGCGACCCGCAGATCTCGCGGCGCCACGCGCGCGTCTTCGCCGACACCGCCGTCTTCTTCCTCGAAGACCTGGGCTCCACCAACGGCACGCTCCTCAACGGTGAGCCCGTCGTCGAGCGCAAGCTGCTCCGCAACGGAGACACGATCCAGTTGGGGCACACCACCATCAAGTTCGCCCTCGTGGACCCCGCCGAGGCCGCCGTGCTCGAACGCATGGCCGCCCTCGCCGGCACCGACCCGCTGACGGGCCTGATGGCGAAGCACCGGTTCGACGCGATGCTCACCCAGTGCTTCGACGACGCCCAGTCCAAGGACACGCCGCTGTCGGTGCTCATGATGGACATGGATGGGCTCAAGGCCATCAACACCGAACACGGCCACCCCGTCGGCGCGCACACCATCTCAGAGGTAGGCCGTCTCATCGGTCGCATCGTGGGCTTGCACGGCGAAGCGTGCCGGTTCGGGGGCGACGAGTTCTCGGCCTTGTTGCCTGGCTCGCCGATCAGCGGAGGACTGCGCATCGCCGAGCGCATCCGTCAGGCGGTGGAGGAGGCCACCTTCTCCCTCGGCGAGGTCGAAGTGAGCCCCACCATCAGCATCGGAGTGGCGGAGATCTCCCCAGACCGCTCCTCCGTGCGCGCTCTCGTCATCGCAGCAGACCAGGCGCTCTACCGGGCCAAGGACCAGGGGCGCAACGCCGTCAGCGACTGAGCACCGGGCCTCGCCTCCAGCGCTCAGGGTCTCTCGGCGAGATCGCGTACGGTAGACCTCATCACGCTGGGGGGCCGGTCGCGTGCACCCCCCACGCTCAGCTGGGGAGCTCCGTTCATGCCGTTTTCCTCCGAAGAGGCTGCTGCCGCCTTCGCCACCGTGTCCAGCCCCGACCCCTTCGAGGAGAGCCTCGAGATCGCGGAGGACTTCCTCGCGGACTCCCTGTCGGGCTCGCGAGGCGCTCCCGAAGCCAGCCGGGGTCTCTCGGCGGAGCGGGTGGTGGTGCGCGGGCACGATGCACCCGAGGATGAGGAGTTCCTCGAGACAATCATCGGCGGTGACGACCGCCAACGCATCCGAGACACCGAGACCTACCCCTGGCGCATGATCTGCCAGGTCGAGATCACCTGGCCGTCGGACTCGCGGGGCTTCGTGGGCACCGCATGGCTGGTGGCTCCGCGCACGCTGGTGACCGCGGGACACTGCGTCTACGACCCGCAATACGGTGGGTGGGCCACGGAGCTGAAGATTACGCCGGGGCGAGATGGCTCGGAGCGCCCCTTCTCCTCCTTCGTCTCTGCTGCGTACTCGACGACGAACCACTGGTTCCACAACCAGAGCGAGGACCACGACTTCGCGGCCATTCACCTCGATGAGGACGCCGCGGCCCAGGTGGCCGAGCTCGGGCACTTCTCCGTGGCGGTCCTCCCGGGCCGCGAGCTCACGGGCCTGAACGTGAACCTCAGCGGGTACCCCGTCGACAAGGGCGGCCGCCAGATGTGGCACGACGCCAAGCGCATCACTGGCCTGACGAAGAAGCGCGTCTTCTACGACATGGACAGCTTCGGGGGGCAGAGCGGCGCGCCGGTCTTTGCCTGGGAGAACCCGGATGACGCACCCCAGGTCATCGGAATCCACGCCTACGGCACCGGGGCTACTCCGCGCCACATGGACATCACCGCCAACAGCGCCCCGCGGATCACGCCGGACGTGCTGGCGGTCCTGCGCGAGTGGATCGCCAAGGACACACCCTGACCGAACCTGAGCGACGCCCGGGGAGATGATGAGCCGCGCAGTGCGCGCGAGGGAGACGAAGATGGGGCCCACCGGCAAGGACCGACTCGCAGCGCTGCGCGCGCGCCTTGGGCCCGCGGGCCAGAGCCTCTCCACGGCGGAGCTCCTCGAGTATCTGGGGCTCGCCTCCGCGGGAGAGGTGAACGAATCCACAGCGGGTGGCAGCGGCGACCCGGATCTCGAGATCAGCGAGTCCCTCGAAGCGGCCACCGGCGACGCTCCCATCCTCGACCGCGTGGCGGAGGCCTTTGACGGCGGGGCCTTCTCGGACGACTGGGGCGAGGTCGAGGAAGCGATCATCGACGCCGCGACCCGCCCCGCGCGCACGATCGCTGACGGCTCCTTCGTGGACATGCCACCTGCCTTTGGCTGGGTGAACGACGCGCGCGAGCAGGTCGAGCGGGCCATCGCGGCCAGCGGCCGGGTGGAGCTGCACGGAAGCAGCGCGCCCTACGGCGGCACCGGCTTCGTCGTCGGCGACGGGCTGGTGCTGACCAACCGCCACGTAGCGAAGCTGTTCGCCAGCGGCTCGGGCCGCAACGACATCTTCTTCCGCGCCGGACGCACCTCGGGCTGGGACCCGCGCCGGGAGACGCTGGAGCAGGAGTCCCACGAACTGCAGGTCCGCAAGGTCCTGGCCATCCATCCCTATTGGGATGCGGCGCTGCTCCAGGTCGAGGGGTTGCCCCGCGAGATCGAGCCCCTTGCGCTGATGGGGACCGCGCCCGCGAACCTCGAAGGCCTCGATGTCGTCGTCGTGGGCTACCCCGCCGGGGGCCAGAGCCGAAACTCCAGCGCCGACAAGAAGACCGTCTTCGGCATCACGTTCGACGTGAAGCAGCTCATGCCGGGACAGGTGACGGGGTTCCAGTGGACGCCCAAGTCGCGCCGGAAGCGGGTCCATGCCCTCGCTCACGACGCCTCCACCCTGGGAGGGAACTCGGGGTCTGCCGTGTTCGATCCCGTCACGGGACGGGTCGTGGGGCTGCACTTCGCCGGAAAGCAGAAGCTCACCAACTGGGCGGTGCCCGCGTGGGAGCTCGCCCGCGACATCGCGGTGCGCGACCTCAAGGTGTTCTTCCACAATCCAGGTCCGCCCGATGACCCGCGCGCCGAGGACTGGCTCGCCGCAGACCCCGTGCCCCAGGAAACCAGGGTCATCCCCCGGGTGCCCCCGCCGGCCGCTCCCGCCCCGGCCGCGACTGCAGGTCCCCTCGGCGCGTTGGAGCAGCAAGGCCGCAGCCGCTACGGACGGTACGCAGGGCCGTGGCTCGACGCGGTGCGCGCGCTCCAGGCGAGCGGGCAGGAGCTCGCGGAGTCCGCCGGGCAGGGAGACGCGCCTCCCGACGACCTGGCCTCGGCCATCGAGGCGGTGCGCAACGAGCTGGAGCGCCCCGGCGCAGGTCGGCGAGACCCCTACGCGCCTGAGATCGTGCTGCTGCCCGGCATCATGGGGACCGCCCTCGGACGACCGTCCGGACTCTTCTCTCGGTTGTGGTTGGCTCCGGGACAGTTCCTCGCCGGCAGCCTGGCTGAGCGGCTCTCCCTCGCCGCCGACGGCCTCCGAGACAAGGTGGAGCAAGGTGGGATCGTCCCCCTGCAGCCCATCGACGCGCTCTACGGCGTCCCGGCGCTGGCCTGGTGGGCCCGCGGCTTCCGCGTGCACATGATGGGCTACGACTGGCGAAAGCCCCTGGCCGTCGCGGCCAAGCGTCTCTTTCACCGCCTCGGTGAGCTCGCCACGGACCGGCCCCATGTGCGCTTCGTCCTGGTGGGCCACTCCATGGGCGGCCTCGTCGCCTCGGTGTTCGCCCACCAGCACCCCGACGCCTACGCAGACCTCGTCGAGCGGACCATCACCCTCGGCTCGCCCCTGGGGGGCTCGTTTGCAGTGCCCGAGACGCTCTCGGGTGAGTCCCACCTCATGAGGCGCCTCGCGCGCGCGGTTCCCACCGACAAGGTGGGGGACTTTCGACGCATGGCGAGCACGTTCCCAGGCCTGCTGGCGATGCTGCCCTCCCCCGAAGTCTTCGCAGACGCCACCCATGCTCAAGGCGGCGCCGTCGAGTCGCTCTATCGCCGCGCGACGTGGGAGCCGGAGTTCGCGCCATCGGTCCGGTGGCTCGAAGAGTCCCTCCGCCTCAAGAAGGTGCTGCGCACAGCGCTCGTGCACGCGGGGCGCCCGGTCACCAATCTCGTGGGCACCCACTTGCCCACCCAGGCGTCCGTCGATCTGCGCGGCTATCCGACCCGTGGGGAGTGGATGGAGACCGGCGACGGCACGGTGCCTTCTCGCTCGGCCCAGGTCCCCGGCGCGGAAGTCCTCAGCATCCGGGCCGCTCACCACCTCATCCCCGTGCACCCGAAAGCCATCGCCGCCGTCGCGCACCTCATCCGCACCGGCCGCTGCGAGCTGAGCGCGCCGACCGACATCGGCGAGCCCATGGAGGAGTCCGTCGAGACCCGCGAGTCCCTCGCCGGCGACGAGAGCTCCGCCGTGCATCTGCGCTCCAAGGTCGAGCGCGGCGCAGAGCTCGGCCTGGAAGAGTGGGCCTGGCTCCTCGAAGGGGTCCCCCCCACGATGGCCGCCGGCGCGGCCGAATCCGTGGCCAGACCGGCCACTCCCCCCAGTCCAGACCTGAGCGTGGAGCTGCTGCGGCGATTGGACTTGCGCCCCAAGACCCCAACGACGCGGCCCGTCTCCACTCCGCCGAAGCGACCCCGGGGGTTCCCCGGAGGGGTCCTGCTTCGATGGGCTCCGGTCGACGCCGGTGAGCACGCGTGGATCGCCGCCCCGACCTCCGAGGATCAGCTGCTCGACACAGTGAACTGGGCCGCCGGCAGAGGGTGGCGACTCCGGCCCTGGGACGGCGACGCCACCGGCTCGGCCTTTGGCTGGCCCGACCACGCGGCCCCCGAGCGAATGGCCATGCTCGACCTCAGCCATCTCCCCTCGGAGCGGGCTCTGGACACCGCCGCGGGGCAACCGGTGGTCACCGCGTCCACGGGACAATCGGTGGACGAGCTGCTCGGCTGGCTCGAAGAGCAGGGCGACACGGACGGGTACTCCCTCACGAGCGTGCCCGCGTCGGGGCGTCTCTCGGTAGGCACGGCCATCGCCTACGGCTCCGCAGGCACAGGGACGGGCGAAGGCGAGTCCGGCTCCCACGGGACAATGGGCAACCTCGTCGTCCGCTTCCGGGCGGTGGTGAGAGCCCCCGGGAACCCCCGGTACACCGTGCAGGAGTTCACCCGGGAGCACGTCGACGCCCCGGCGTTCCTCCTGCACCTGGGTCGCGCACTGATCGTCTCGGTGTCGCTTCGGGTGGTGCCGAACTACTGGCTGGAGGTCCGCAACCTCTACCCTGAAGCCGAAGCGCTCTTCGCCGCCGAGGCAGGGGAGACCTCGCTCTCCTCCCTGCTGGACACCACCGCGCGCGTCGACGTGCGTTGGTACCCGGGCACGACGCGACCTTGGGTTCGGACGTGGGCCCGCATCGCCGAGCGCGCTCTGGGCCGGACCCGGCGCCCCTACGCGTACCGCTCGAGCCAGGACGTCACTCCGTGGGCGGAGTCCGCGCTTCGGGACCACGCCGCCCAGGGCACCAGCACGTCCGTCACCGAGAGCCAACTCGACCTGACCCGCGCCATGGAGCCCGAGGACCTGGTGCGCCACGGCCTGAGCAAGAACCTCCTCCTTCGAGACGGCCAGGTCACGGTCCACACGGAGCGGCACGGGCTGGTGGTGCTCTGCCCCCGGTCCGAGGTCCAGGCCGTCGTGCACGCGATCACGGCGCAGTACTCGGCCCAACTGGCCAGCTTCGCCGCCGACCACGGCGCGCACCCCATGAACGGCCCCCTCACCCTCGGCGTGACGGGCCTCGACGAGCCGGCGGATCTCGGTGGGTCCGATGCCCGGCCTCCTGCCCTGTCCCCAGTGCGCCCGATCCCCGACGCCCCCGAGGTGGACACCGCCGTCTGGGTGAGGGCGGACTCCGTGGGGGGGACGCCCTATCAGGACGCCTTCCTCGCCGAGCTCGAGACCTTCGCATGGACCACCTTCCCCGGCCGCGTGCGTCCCGACTGGAGCGGACTCTTCGCCGTCGACAGCGACGAGGGACCGTGGGGACACGGCGGTCGACTCAACCGGGACATCCTCACCGCGTACCCCCAGAACGACGCTGGCATGGGCCTGCGGCAGGTGGGCCAGGCCTTGGCCGGGTGGGACGAGGACGGCGTCTTCGCGGCTCCCCTGCATCAGCGGCTCTTTGGCGGAGGCCGCAAGCGCACGGTCTCCCAACTCTTCCTGGGAGACGAGGTGTCCGAGGAGTTCATCGAAGGCGTCAACCCGAAGGACCAGCTCGCCGCCGACCTCGAGTACCTTCGAGCCGGCCCCACCGAGGGCGAGGACCCCTCGGTACGCATCGCGGGAATGGCCTCCTGGGCCGAGTCCCTCTCCGACGATGACTACGACGAGGCCGTCGCCGCCCTGCGCCGAGAGGTGGGAGCGCAGGACCCATCCGAAGAGCCCGACGAGACGGAAGAGGGCATCCACATCGGCGGCGCGGATGTGCGGAACCCCCTCACCGTGGCCCGCGTGCGCAAAGAAGTGCGCGCCCTCGACGACTCCGGCTGCCTCGCCTGGACCCTCCAGGTCGGTGCAGCGGCTCCTCACGACTTCCTCGCGGACGGAGCGAGCGGACGCAGGACGATGAACGACATCGTGGTGGCCGAGGCCCGCGCGCGCCGTCGCTTCTCCCGCGTCCAGCCGGCGCCGGGGTCCTGGTACCCCTACATCGGCGCAGATGGCGCGGACCGGCACCTCGAGGAGCCGCCGGACTACCAGCACCAGCTGCCCACCAGCCTCAGCGACCTCCTCGCGTTGCTCGTGGACTCCGCCGAGTCCGGTGGCGTGCGGGTCACGGGGGGCTCCCACTCCTCCAGCGACGTCGCACGACCCGATGCCGGGCGCCCGCGCATCGAGCTGCACCAGCTGCCTGACCGCAGCATCGCCTTGCCAGGCAGGGGCTGGAGCCCCGAAGACCGGCACTTCCAGTCGCGAGACACCCTCGCGGTGCGCATTCCGGGCTGGTGGAAGGTGTTCGACGCGGTCCGCACCCTCGACACCATCCACGGCGCGGAGCCCGGGTACGCGCTCGAGAACCTCGGCTCCTACGACCAGCAGACCCTCGTAGGCGCCATGGCGACGGGCACCCACGGCTCGGGCTCAGCGCTGCGCCCCATGGCCGACCAGCTGCTGTCCATGGACATCGCCACGGTGCAGAAGGGCGAGGACGGCGCCCCTCGGGGAACCGTCTTCCGGGTGGAGCGGGCGGACGGCCCCACCGACAAGGACGCCTTCGAGACCTGGATGCGCGGACGCCCCGCACCTGCGGACTGGCAACTGATCCAAGACGACTCGGTGTTTCAGGCGTGCCAGATCGGCGTGGGCTCCCTGGGGGTCATCTTCGCCATCACGGTCAAGGTCGTCCCCCAGTTCCGTCTGCACGAGGTGGCCCGGCGCAAGCTCTTCCAGGACGTCGGACCCGGGGTCATCGCCGATGCGAGGGAGATCTTCGCGCATGCCGGCGCGGAGCCCCACAAAGAGCCCCGCCTCGACCTGCTGGTGAACCCCTACACAGGCCACGACGGCAAGCAGGTGTGCCAGAGCACGCGGCGCACCTGGCTCGCCTACGACCCAACGAAGCACGGGAAGTACGCGGGGCGGGAGCAGAAGGACCTGATCAAGCGCGCGAAGCGCAAGGGCCCGAGCTGGTTCGTGCAAACCACCGCCGCGTTCCGGGCCATCGTGGGAGCCGGCGCGTGTCTCGATGTGGCGCTGGAGCTGAATCAGGGGCCCAAGGCCGGCTGGGACAGCATCAGCTACCAGGTGCTCAAGCTCGGCCTGGGCAAGTACGTTTCGCCACCGTCTCTGGAGTTCGCGTTTCCGGTGGAGCAGACCGAGCGCGCCGTGCAGTCCATGAACGAGCTGGCCGAGGAGGCCCACGCGCGCTCCCCGCGCATCTCGCTCACCTCACCGTTTGGGGTCCGCTTCGTGCGGAGCAGCAAGGCGTGGCTCGCTCCGGTGTCCGGCTGGAATGGGGACACCTACACGGAGAGCCTCTTCACCATGCTCGAACTGTCGATGTTCCTCCACGCCCCCGGCGCGGAGTGGGTCTTCGAGCAGGCAGCGCAGCGGCTGTTCGACCTGGGGGGCAGGCCACACTGGGGCCAGCTCAACGACCTGGGCCCCAACCAGATGCGCGACCTGTACGGCGACCACGCCGTCGACGAGTTCAAGAAAGCCCGTGCGCTGCTCGACCCCTACGGAGTGTTCGACTCGCCGTTCACCCGCCGGGTGGGCCTCTAGCCCACCTCCTCGCTCACCGCCTCACGTCCTTCCCATCTCTTTCTGGAGCCCCCATGAGCAACGACAAGAACGCCCTCGCCAGCCTCAAGGCCGCCTTTCCCGGGGACGCACCGTCCCTACGTCTGAACACCGTCTCGGGCCTGCGGGGCCCCCTCGCGACCAAGAGCGAGGTGCCCATCGACTCCACCGACGTCTTCGTCGCTGACTTCGTGGCCCACAAGCCCCTCAAGCGCGCGCACAAGGACGTCATCGGGTACTACCGCGTCCAGGCGAAGCACGCGCGCCACATTCCCGTGTCCCACGAGTTCATCGGGGTGAATCAGTGGGTGCGGCTGCCGCTGCCCGCGACCGCCAAGCGCTGGACCCGCACGACCCGTATCGGAGTGGTCCAGGCCGCCGACCACCTTCTCCGCAACGTCAAAGAGGCCGCACACAAGTACGACAAGCGCCTCGACTTCGCCATCAAGCGGGTCGACGTCATCACGCCCGCTCGCTTCCACGGGGCGCGGTTCGCGGCCGCGGCGCTCTATCTGCTGTTCGACAGCGAGACGGCCGTGGAGGCGCGTGGGTACGTGGCCGAGGGTGGGGGCGCGTTCGGGCGTCCCCAGGCGCTGTATCTCGGGCCCCAGATGGGTGAGACCGCCGGCGACTCCTGCCGCTTCGTCTTCACCGCCATGGCCGACGTGGACCACGCGTACGACTTCGTGATGAACGTCGACGGCACCCATCCCACGAAGATGGTGCTCAAGGCGTTCATGGGCCCCGAGCGCAAGCAGCAGTACCTGACCAACACCATCACCTTCCACCCGGTGACGTCCGAATCCCTGGACGAGACGGGGGTCTACACCCCGCAGAGCATGCAGCGGGTGGCCGCCAACCGGGTGGTGCAGATCGGCGACGCCATCGTCGCAGCGAAGAAGCCTGGCTGGATCGAACACGAGGACGACCTCGTGGCCACCAGGGTCTTCTCGAAGCTGTTTCCGGCGAAGCCCACCTGGACGGACACGCCGTAGCGGGGGTGCGCTCCAGCCTCGGCTCCCGGCCTACTCCACGAGGAGCGGGCTCGCGTAGATGGCCTGGAGTTCCTCCTTGAACGGCTCCACCAGTGGGTCCGGGTCCGCCAGCACCGCGTCCACGAGCTCGCCGTACCTCCCCAGACGGGCCGCGGACTCGAGGAGTCGGCGCGCGTTCTCCCCATCCCCATGCCCCTTCGTCGTGGGGCCCGGTGACCACTGCACCTGGGCGCGCCCCGAGAGGTCCAGGAGCTGGCCCATCTTGGGGTAGGCGTCCTGCATGATCTCGAGAACGCGGCGGGTGTCCTTGTCCCGGAAGTCGAGGAGCACTGGGCCGGTGGCTGCCAGGCGGGTGCTCTCCGGTCCCAGCGGGCCAGTGCCGGTGGTGCGCGGACCGCGCGCCGAGAAGCCGCCGACGAAGACGGCGCGCAGCCCCTCTGCCACATCGGGCGGAAAGCGACGGTCTTGGGTCCGGTCGAGGAACGAGAGAAGAAGTCTCTCCACCGAGGTGGCAGCGAGGCGGCTCCCCCAGTCTCGGGAGAGCCCCCGCTGCACCGAGGCCTCGTCGGACAAGGCACCGTCGAGCTCCTCATCCCAACGCATCAGAGCAGCCCCCAGCGCCTGGGTGGACTCCTCAGCCGGGAAGCCCGCGAGGTTCAGCCCGTTCTCGAGCAGGGCCGGGACCACGCGCCCAAAGGCGGCCGCGAGTCCACGGGCGAGGCTCGGCTCCGCCTGAGCCCCGTTCCCTCCCACTTGCGCCAGCAGCTCCCGGACGCGCTGGAGTTCGTCGGCGAGGGCCTCGGCATCCCAGAGCTGGCCAACCTCTGCAATGCGCAACCGAAGGAGCAGCAAGTCCCCCGCTTCCAGGGGCCGTCCGGCGAGGCGGGGTTCCGACGCCACGGAGTCCAGCACCGTCACGGCGTCCAGGTGCTTGCCCGCCCGAGCCAGCAGATCTCCTGCTCGGCGCGCTGCCAGACGCAGCCTCAGCGCGCTGCCCGACGTGCGCGCTGCATCCACTGCGCGCCGGGCAGCGTCCGCCGCGGCCTCGGAGGCGCCGGAGGCGTCCAGAGCCTGGGCTTCCAACTCGTGCAGGCGCGACGCCGGCGTCCTCTCACCCGGCGGGACCTCGGCGAGGGCGGTGAGAGCGTCGCCCCAGGCGCCACCCTCCAGGAAGCGCGCCGCTCGGTCTGCGAGGGCGTCCTCGGCGTCGATGCGTCGCGCCTCCTCAGCGACCCCAGCGCTGACGACGACCTCATCCGCCGTGCGGAGCGCGTCGAGAAGCGCCTGGGCGCGCTCGGGGAAGTCCGACGCGAAGGGCTCCAGCCGCCGCGCAGAGTCCCTGGTCACCCCCTTGAGGATGGAGGGGATGGGCTCGTGGGCCAGCGCCAGCCGGTGGTACAGGCCCACATCCGACTCCGCGGGCACTTGCTCGAGGGCCAGGGAGTGGACCCGTGCGAGCCACGCCGCCTTGTCCGGGCGAAGCTGCGCCGCGGCGTAGGCGTACTGCCGCAGATCCTCCTGGTACTCCACGCGCTCTTCGGGAAGCGCCGAGGCGAGCGCGCCGTGCTCGGAGCCGTATCGCTGCTCGCCCCCATAGCTGCGGACGACAGCGCGCTCCTGGGCCAGGGCGTCGAAGACGAGGCGCGCGGGTGGCGGGTTGGCGAGTTCGATGGCCGGGTAGAGCACGGACTCGATGATCGTCGGGGTCACGTACATGCCCGCGAGCCCCGCGATGGCGACGGCCCGCACCGCCGTGGCCAGCTCGGGAGGATGAATCTCCAGGTGGTCCAGGATGCGACCGAAGAGGAACCCTCGGACGTACTCGTCCTTGACCCCCTGCACCGCGGCCTCGCGGGCTGACTCCTCGACCGCGAGGACCCCTTCCTTGGCGAGCACCTTGGAGGCGAGACGCAGAGTGAACGGGCTGGTGCCCACCTGACTGAGGATCGCGGTGACCAGCCCCTGGTCGAGCATCGCAGCCGCTTCGGGGTTCCTGTACTGAACCATGCGGCGCAGCAGGCCGCGCGCGTGGGCCTCCTCGAGCCCTGCGATGCGGTGTTGGCGCTGGTGTGCCAGGTCCCTGGCCTCCGACGTCCCGCAGCGGGCGAACACTCCATCCTCGGACGCGCGGCCGCTGAGCACGAGCTTGAGGGGGAGAGCGAAGGAGAGCTCGTAGAACAGGTCGAGCAGATCGGCGGTGGCGGCGTCACCAGCCCTCTGCACCCGCTCCCAGGTGTCGACCACGAGCAGGAGCGGACGCCCCTCCCCCGCGTCGCGCAGGACCTTCCCCAGCAGCGACACCCCGCCGCGGACGCCGCCCTTGACCCGCTGCTCCTCCCCCGGCTCGAGCAGCGGCCGAAGCACGCGCGCGTGCCGCGGAAACTGCGCCGCCACCTGGATCGCGAGGGCCCGGAGCACCAGCTCGGGGCGGGCGCGCCAGAGCTCGGGACCATCGAGGTCGAGCAGGGCCCACGGCTGGTCGGGCTCGGTCGTGTACATCAGGTGCAGGAACGCGCTGACCACCGTCGACTTGCCCATGCCCCCGATGCCCACCAACTGGAGCGGAGGGTCCGACTCGAGGGCTCCCCCCGCCCGGGGGGGCGCGGCCAGGTAGTCGCTGAGGGCAAACAACTGGGGGTCACGCCCCACCACGTCCACCTCGCCCTCGAGATTGCGAGGGAGGAACTCGAGCAGCGGCCGGACACGCGCCAGCACCCGCAGGCGACCACGAAGCTGCTCCTCCTCGGGGCCCAACTCGAGTCGGCGCTTCCGCAGTTGTCCTTGCACGGCCTCGAACCAGGAACGAACCCGAAGCATCTCGAGGGCCTGGGACTCGGTCAGTTCGTCAGGGTCGCAGGGCCGCTCGAGGATGAGGTTGTCGAGGGCCCACTGCAGCGGATCCGCGTCCCGGGGCGCCACCGGGACCTTCTTGCGCGCCCGCCGAAGGGCGACGTTTCCGTTGCGACGGACCAAGCGCGTGAGGATGCGGACGCGCTCCCGACGTCGCAGGCGGTGCGCGGCGTCGGGGTCGGCGTCGGGGCCGATGAGGACGTCGAGCAGCCCTGGGGGATGGGGCTTCGGCAGGTCACGGACTCGGAAGGTGCCGCTCACCGCCGCCACCTCGGCAGCCCGGCTCTGCATCACCGGACGCCGGACAGTGCGACGCTGGGCGCGGGCCTCTCGCCAGCCCGCGGGATCCTTGGGGCGCGCTCTCATGCGAAGAACCCGTTCTCCTCGAGCAGCACGAACAGCTCCTCGTGCGGTTGCGCGTCCGGCGGGGGAACCATGCAGGCCGCGGGATCGGGAAAGAGCGCGTCCAGCCGGGCGCGCAACGCCGTGTCGTCCTGGACCTCACAGCCCTTCTCGGCCAGGGCGCCCCGCAGCCACTCTTCCGCTCGATCGCGATGCACACCCTCCGGCCGGTCCATCGCCGCGACGAAGCGCAGGTCGGGAGGAGCATCCGCCGGGGAGCCCGCGAGCACCAGACGCACGCGAATGCAGTCGTCGCGCACGAGGGTGTCGATGAGCGCAGCGAGGAGCATCCCCATGGAGGGGGTGAGCACGTCGTCGGCGCTGTCGATGAAGAACCAGGTCAGGGGCCCCTCGCCCTTCGCCCCGAGCTTGAGCCGGGAGCGCAGGGTGTTGAGACCTGCCTTCAGCGTGGTCTCCGTGCCAGAGAGGTCCACCCGCTCGAGGCCGAGAGCATCGGTGATGAAGTCGCACACCTGCATGTGCCCGTCTACGCCTTCGTAGTCCTCCAGATCGATGCTGTGCTCGACGTCGACCACTTCGCACAGATAGTTCTCACTCCAACTCTTGCCCGTCTCCGGGTCCCCGAGGAGCACGAGCACCGGCTTGCCTCCGGGGGCATCCATGGCGCGGACTGCGTCCCGGTAGGCCCGGCGATCCACGAAGGGACGGCCACCGGCGAGGAAGTGGGGGAGGTCGTGAGGGCTCGGCGCGCCCGTGGGTGGCGCGGCGCTCGCGGCGGCTCCCCAGCGCGACCGGACATGGGCGACGATCGAGGAGCCGGTTGGCTTCTGTTGCTCGACGCGCGCAAGAAACTGAAGGAACACCGCTTCGCCTTGCGCCACGATCTTGCTGGCAACCTCCACACAGATGCTGTGAGCGGGCTGCTCCCAGAACACCTGGTTGGCACAGCCGAACTCGTCCGACAGGACCTTCAGAGCGTGGGTCGGCACAAAGCCACCGAGCACGACGAACAGCCGCTCCAGTGCCTCGGCGAGCTGTGTCTCGGCCTCCGTCGGCATCACTCCCCCTGCCGCCAGTATACGAAGGGGCCGTGGTCGATCGATAGGCGTGTTCTTGGTAGAAGACTGGTCGCGGGGTGCGCTCCGTTCGGGGGATCTTCATGAACACAGCGGACCTTCTCGCCAGTCTGTTCACGGCTTCGGCCCTCCAGAGCTTGTTGGGCGCGGACCCGGCGCTCCAGGCGCTGAGCAATCACGTCGCCTGGGGCCAGCCCATGGCCCAGGTGGCCTTCTCCGTCTCCCAGGTTGCGGAGGCGCAGGGCTACACCGAGGAGCTGTACGAGGCGATCCTGCGAAGTCACCCGAAGCGGGACCGCGAGATTCGGGAGAGCGCCCGCCGCGCGGGGGTGTGGGGCTTGCTCGCGTCGGGGACCCTGCGCGCCCTCGACTTCTGGATCGGGCAGACGGGACCGCACAACGTGTACGGACCCCGCCGCGCCCTCGCCCAAACCGCCGGCCTCCCGGTGCTCCAAGACCCCAAGACCCCGACCCATCCGAAGCAGCTCCTGCTCGACGCCAACGCGCGCTCCCCCAATGAGCAGTCCCGAGAACAGCTGGCTCAGTTCATCTACGCCCTCGTCGAGATCAAGGGCGTGCGGGCCTCCTTCGACGCGGGCGGCGAGTCCATTCCCTACGACGCGCTGGTGGAGCTCGGGGTGAGCCATCCCGCCGCCACCTCAGGGCCCGCGCCCGCCGCCGCCATGGGAAGTTGGACCGTGGACGCCGCCGACGCCCGCCCCGAGAACATCGAGGTGCAAGAAGCGACGACCGTCAGCGAGACGGGGTTCCTCGACTTCGCGTTCCTCGCCAACGGCGCCGCAGCCGGCGCGACGGTGGCTCGGGTGGTGACGCGCCGCGTGGAGAGCGGCCAGGAGACCGGCAAGGGCGGCACTGGGAGCGGATTCCTGCTCAAGCCGGGGCTGTTCCTCACCAACCATCACGTGGTGAACGCCCGGGGCGCCCGCGAGCCGGATGCGTCCGCCGACGACCTCGAGGCGCAGACCAAGCTGATGGTGGTCGAGTTCGACGTGGACTCGGACACCGCCGATGGGACCAAGGTCCTCGGCGGCACCTTGCTCGCCTGGCACCCCCGCAACACGCGTAGCCGCAAGGACGGGCTGGACTTCGCCCTCGTGGAGCTCACCGGGCCCCCACTCCCCGACGGCTCCTCCCGCGATGCCCTGGTGCGTGAGATGCGGTCCGCCGACCGACCCATGAAGACCACCGACGCCATCAACTGCATCCAACACCCCGGCGGGCAGGAGAAGCAGTTGGCGCTGCGCAGCAACCAGCTCCAGGAGTCGGGCCCGACCGCGCTGCGCTACTACACCAACACGGAGCCGGGCTCGTCGGGCTCCCCGCTGTTCGACGACGACTGGCGGGTGGTGGGGCTGCACCGCGCCGCCATCGCGCGCGACACCAGCTACCAGGGCAAGACGCGCGAGACCCTCAATGTGGGCACCCCCATCCACGAGATCTTGGAGTCCCTACGCAGCGGGGACGCCGAAGAGACAGACGGCGGCATCGCGCGAGCGAAAGCGCTCCTGGGTCTCTGAACGCAAGACGGTCGGGCACCCACTCGGCGAGGTTTGCGTCGTCGAGCCGCTCGAGGAGGGGCCTGAGGAGGTCGCCTCGCGGCCCCGGCCACCGAAGGGCCTGCACCGGGAGCGCCGGCACGGGGAGGTCCTCGCGACTTCGGCGTCTCTGGAGAGATTTCCGGTTAACACTTCGTGCCCTCGGTTCGTCTTCCCCCCGATGACGACTCCCGCCCTTCGTAGAGTGCGCAGCATGGCCGAGGAACGCCCCTCCCCGACGCGCGCTCCGGACTCCCTCGAGTTCGTCCTGGCTGCGCAGGCGGGTGACCGGGCGGCCTTCGACGCGCTCCATCGCCTCTATCGCTCGATGGTGCACGCCACGCTCATCGTGCGCATCGGCGCCAGTGAGGCCGAGGACGTGATGCAGGAAGCGTTCGTGACTGCATGGCTGAGCCTCCCGGATCTGCGCGACCCAGCGGCCTTCGGGCCGTGGCTTCAGAGCATCGCCCGGGCCAAGGCGACGGACCGGCTTCGGCGACGAAAGAAGACGGTGCCGCTGCCCGAGACCCTGTCGGTGCCGCCGCGGCTGACTCTGGAGGCTCGGGAGGCCCTCGCCGCGCTGGCACGCATGCCCTCCCATTTGAGCGAGCCTCTGGCGATGCGTCTGCTGGAGGGGATGACGGGGCCGGAGATCGCCGATGCGACGGGTCTGACCCACGGTTCGGTGCGGGTGACACTCCATCGCGCCATGAAGCGGCTCCGCGAGGAGTTGGAGGTGTCTCATGACTGAGCGCGACCCCCTCTTCGATGGAACGCCTGGCCTCCCTGAGGTGGACCGGCTCCAGTCGCTGCTCGCTCCGCTGAAGACAGAGGTGGCGCCACCGCCCTTGCCCTCGCGGGCGCCGTGGTGGAGACGGCCGTCCGTCCTTTCTGCCGCCGCAACCCTGGCCGCCGGGCTCGTGCTCACTGTGCTGGTCGCCGGACCGGAGCACAGCGAGGTCGGCGACGCTCGCCAGCTGACCCCACCCGCCCCGGCCATTGGGGGCGCTGGCCAGGACCGGAGCCTGGAGCGCGCCGGGACCACGGAGCCGGCCGACTTCGCGCCGACCACCAGCCGCCCAGAAGACAAAAGGAAGCCTGTCCCCCGGGAGGGTCAACGCGGCGGGGGCGGAGAGGACGTCGCTCCGCGCTCGACGGCGCCTCCCGCGGGCGAGCCGGAGTACATGCCGTTGGGAGCAGCCCCGGTGGAGCTGCTCACGCACCACGAGGGCAACGTCCACCACCCACAGATGTCTCCCGACGGGAGCGAGCTCGTCTACGAGGTGCACTATCCGGCCGAGAAGCGCACGGAGCTCTGGCTCGCTGGCATGGAGGGACGAGCCCTCGCTGGTGACCCGGTGATGCTGGTCCCCAAGTCCCTCGGCGACCCGTCACCCGATGGCAGCGGCAAGCGCAGCGCACATTCGTTTGGCTGGGCGCCGACGGGCTCGCCCCACAAGTACGCCTACACCGTGCGCGACTCCGACGGAAGCCAGCAGGTCTACATCGACGAGTGGTCAGGCCTGATCGCCGAGGGCGTGAACAGGACCCCCACCTGGGACCCCACGGAGGCGCGCTTCGTGTTCACCAGCAACCGCACCGGCAGGGGCGACCTCTACCTCTGGGACGGCGGCGCCGAGCTTCAGCTCACCTTCGACGAGACCCACGCCGAGCTCTATCCCTCCTGGGCTCCAGCCGGCAACAAGATCGCCTTCGTGCGCGCTGGAAGGGGGCAGAGCCAGGTGATGGTCCTGGATGTGCACCACCTCAACTCGGTCCCCCTGGTGAACTTCTCCGGCAAGGACAGCACGCGCCCCTCCTTCTCCCCGGACGGAGGGAGGGTCGCGTTCCTCTCCAACAAGGGCACCGACTCGGTGATGAGGTTCGGGCTCTGGGTGGTCGAGGCGAAGCCAGGCTCCACCGCCCGGAACATCGGGCGGAGCGTACGGATTCCGAGCCGGGGCGCTCTCAGCTGGACCCCCGACGGTCGCGGCCTCATCGGGGTCATCGACGCCCCGGAGCAAGGTGACCCCATCGCCATCTTCCCCATCGATGGAGGGCCTCCGCGGATCGTGAGCACCGGCACGGTGCGAAACCGCGACCCCCGACTGCACGTAGTGGATGATGCCTGGCGGCTCCTCTTCACCAGCCAGGAGGCCGTGGCCTCAGACCGCGACTGGCACCGCATGTTCGTCTACGACATCCCCCGCTGAGGGCACGTCAGGCCCACGAGGACCCAGGCCGCACCCCGCGAACGCGCCAGGCGCACCCCGGACGCCCCCGTCTGACAATGGTCATTGCCCCCACCTCCGCAGACAGGCCCCATGGAGGGATGAAGAAGCTCGTCAAGATCGCAGGCCTCGGCGCCCTCGTCCTCGCGCTCCTCGCTGGGGGACTGCTCCTTTGGGCCTACAAGCCCGTGCCGACCTTCGGGCCGCCCGAGCACAGCGCCGCTGCGCCCGACTACTGGCCCACCACCGGGTGGCGCAGCGCGACCCCGGAACAGCAAGGCATGGACTCCGAGCGACTGCTCGCGATGCTCGAGGCGTACGAGACGGAGGCGGTGGAGAACCCCGAGCTCTACATCGACTCGATGACGGTGATCCGCGACGGATACGTGGTCGCCGACATCTATCCCAACCCCCGCTTCCCCCGGGGAGAGATGCACGTCATCCACTCGGTGACCAAGAGCGTCGTCTCCGCCCTCGTGGGCATCGCCATCGAGGAGGGATTCCTGTCGGGAACGGACGCGCTGGTGGTGGAGTTCTTCCCAGACCGAACCTTCGCGAACCTGGACGACCGCAAGCGGGCGCTCACCGTCGCGGACCTCCTCTCCATGGAGACGGGCCTGCACAGCCGAGACTCGTACCTGTACGCCCACGAGGGGCTCTTCGCGATTCAGCACTCCGACGACTGGCTCCAGTTCGCCCTGGACCTGCCCATGACGGCGGAGCCCGGGGAGCGGTTCGACTACAGCAACATCAGCACCTTCCTCCTCGCGGCGATTCTCGAGCGGTCCACCGGGGAGGACCCCCTCTCGTTCGCGAAGACCCACCTGTTCGGCCCCCTCGGAATCGACACGGTGCAGTGGGAGTGGAACTCCGAGGGCATCCCCATCGCCTGGGCCCGCATGTGGCTCACCCCCCAGGACATGGCCAAGCTCGGCCTCCTCTACCTCCAGCACGGCCGCTGGGATGGAGAGCAGGTCCTCCCCGAGGCGTGGGTTCGCGAGAGCCTGACGCCCCATGCGTATCCCCAGAACGTCGTGTACCTGCTCAACGAGGACATGAGCGTGAACGACGAGGCCTCGGACCAGAACTGGATAGCCCAGCGGTTCTTCCGGCCCTTCGCTGACGGCTACGGCTACCAGTGGTGGCTGGACCGCGAGGGACCCTTCACCGCCCTGGGGACCGGAGGCCAGTACATCGCGGTCGCTCCCGAAGAGAACATCGTGTTCGTCGTGACGTCGAAGAGCCGAGGCCTCGCCCAGTTCTTCCCCGCGACGTTGTTCTTCGACCACGTGCTGAAGGCGGTGCGGTCCGACGCGCCGCTGCCCCCCAATGCGAGCGCCAGCGACGAGCTGGCCCGACGGTCGGGACCGCCCCCCGTGCCCGAGGAGGCACGGACGACCACCACGCTGCCCGCGACAGCCGCCCGGGTCTCCGGGGTCACCTATGCCCTGGAGAGCAACCCGTTCAACACGAACAACCTGCGCTTCGTGTTCGAGCCCGGCGCCAGCCACGCGGAGCTGTCCTACACGGCAAGGGAGAGCTGGGTCGTCGACTTTCGAGTCGGGTTGGACGGGGTCCGCCGGGACACACAGACCCCCATCAGCACCTTCTCGGCGGTGGGGGAGTGGACGGGGCCGAACACGTTCCTGCTGACCAACGAGATCATCGGGTACTCGACGTTCGACACCTGGGAGTTCTCGTTCGTGGAGGACCGGGTGCAGGTGACGGAGCGGAGCATCTCGGGGGACTACGTGTACGAGGGGCAGGCGAATCCGGCGCCCGCAGCGAGCCCACCTGTTACCCCGTAGTTCCCTCTGTTGACGCCGTGTTGATGGGTTGTGGAACTCCACCACACATCGCCACAACATGATCTCCCAGTTGACTGGTCCCTAGGCTGACCACCTCAGCGCCGGATCCTCCGACGCGAGCGAACCCACCCCCGCCGAAACGGCGCGCGGCAGCCCACGGAGCCCTCATGTCCACCATCCCCACCTCCCTCACCGCCCTCCTCTCCATCGACCGCGCCGCCTCCAGCCACTCAGCCCGATCCCTGGGGAGGATGCTCGCCGCCTCAATGCTCCTCGCGGCCTTCGGCTGCGACAGCGGGCAGGTGCTCATGGACGGAGACACCTACGACTCTCGCCCTGGAGGGTCCGACGGAGGACCGGGAGGCGAGTACGACGACGGAGACCACCCGCCCGGCCCCCTCAACCCCGACACGGTGTCCGTCGAGCAGGTCGACTGCTTCGACTACGCCGATGTGCTCACCGAGGACCGCGAGCTCATCAACCTGCACTTCACCTGTGACGCGTCCACCGCGGGCCTCACGCCCGGCCAGATCGTGTGGGGCGTCGACGACGGGGGCTACCTGCGGCGGATCGTCAGCGTCGAGAACGTCGGCACGGAAGCTCGCCTCGTCACCGAGTTCGCGTCCCTCGCCGAGGCCGTCACGGACGTGGACTTCGACGAGACCATCGACCTCGACGACAGCGCCCGCGGCAAGGCGGTGAACTTCGACGGTCGCGTGCTCGACGAGGTCGCGGTGGACGGAGGCAACTCGACGGTGACCGTGACCCGCGGACAGCTCGACGTCTCCTCCCAGATCCACGCCAAGGGGAGCTTCGGCTTCCTGCGGCTCAAGTCCGTCACCTCCCGGAACACCTTCAACGTCCACGTGCAGATGGACGTCGACTACCACTCCGACGGCCCCGTGGATCGGGCCCAGACCGTCGAGCTCGACACCTTCTCGGAGCCCTTCAGCCTGCGGGTGGGCCCCGTCACCGTGCGCGGCACCCTCAAGAGCAAGGTCTCCCTGGGCTTCGAGCACACCGCCACCGGCCCCATCGATGTCTCCACCTCGTTCTCCGGGGGCGGCAACATCCAGATGGGCGGCACCTACTACATGCCCAGCAACTGGCAGCCCTACTGGAACCCCAACCTCCAGGGCCAGGTCATCGAGCTGGAGCCCGACGGCATGGAGAACTGGGACGGGCGCGTGTACCTCAAGATCGAGGCCAGCGTGCACCTGAACGGCAACCCCGGAGGCACCTCCTGGTACGAGTTCGACTCCGACGGCCACAGTCAGGGCAGCTGCGAGACCATGGGCTGGCAGACCAGCGGCACCATCGCCGCTCAGACCGCGATGCGACTGCGCTTCATGGGCCGCTCGGTGAACCACGACTTCCCCGCCATCGACGACGTCGTCGACACCAAGGAAGGCACCCTGTGGCACGAGTCGCCCCCCGCCGGCTGCCCCGGCGCCACCGGGTCGGGCCTCTGCGCCGCAGCGGCAGACATCACCTGCGGAGGCGTGGTCTACGGCGACACCAGCAGCGACCCCTTCGCCCAGAGCGAGATGGACGCCTACCCCTGCGCCGTGGGCAACTACGACGCACCGGAGCTGGTGTACCGCTGGGTTGCCCAGGCCACCGCGGGCCCCGTGGAGTTCCGCATGCTCGGCGCCGAGCCCACCGTCCTGAACCACGACATCTTCGTGCTCGGGGGAGGCTCAGGCTGCGCCGCCGACAGCTGCGTCGCCTTCGGCTTCAACAGCGTGGAGTGGGACCCGGTCCCCGGCCAGACCTACTTCCTCGCCATCGACGGGTTCGACGACAACGCGGGCGCGTTCGAGGCCCAGCTCGACTGCGGGGGCTTCTGAGTCCGCGGCAGAGGTTCCGGGTGACGCCCGGCGGCCTCCCTCCCCGGGTCAGCGTGCCGTCAGGGCGCAGACCTGGGGGGTGTGGTCGAAGTAGATGACGTCGGACACCGCGGGGTGTCCGGCGTCGATGCCGGCGGCCCAGCAGTCGCCGTCGAAGCCGTCGCTGAGCACGTGGTCGATGTTCGCGAGCCCCGAGTAGGTGGGCACCGCGTCGGGACCGACTGCAGTGTGGAAGCCGAACCCTCCGGCCTCGGCGGCGTCCGCGAAGTAGGACGCGCTGGGATCGCTGAGGAACCTGCCGGGATCGGTGTTCAGGTCCCCCAGGATGAGGTTGCTCTCACCATTGGCGGCGGGCTCCCCGCTCCCGTCTCCGAGGTCCTCGAACACCTGCTCGAACTGGGCGACGCGACAGGCCTTGTCGTCGTCCGACAGCCCCGAGCTGCCGTGCACGTTCACCACGGTGAGCGAGCCGCCGTCGGTCAGCTCCACCACCCCGCGTCCCACCCGCGAGCCGCTGCCGCACCCGTCGACCTGCCCCCCGGCCAGCCCTTCGAGGCAAAAGTCCTCCTCGCAGTTGGCGAAGCGGCCCAACGTGCTTCGCACTGCGAGGCACTTGTCGGTCTTGCCGGGATGACACGCCACCTGCCAGCCGTCCCCGAGGATCACCTGGGCGACGGTCGGATCCCCGACCTGCCACTGCTCGCAGACGAAGCCGGCGTGGGCATCCACGGGAATCCCCGCGCACTCGTCCGACCAGAAGATCTCCTGAAACCCGACGATGTCCGCCTCGGTGCTCGCGAAGAACGCGGCGGCGTCCTCCACCGCGGCACTCCAGGCGAGGCCGTCGCCGTACCAGGTGTCCGACAGGGCAGCCTGCTCGTCCCCGTACCCGTCGTCCGGCGCGGCGTCGTGGGGCAGCCCGTCCGTGGTGCCGCTGTTGAAGCTCGTCGCGACGAAGCGCAACGCCGGGGGTCCTGCCGAGTCGTCGTCGTTCGCCACCGCGCAGCCAGCACCGAGGGCGAGGAGCAGAAGCAGGCGAGGGTCGAGGCGAGGCACGGAGCGCAGGCTACAGCGTGAGGAGCGCCGGGTTCTCCTCCGACCGCCACTGCACCGTCGGTGCCTCGCGGTTGAGCCCGCATCGAATCCAGTACTCCGCGCCGCCGGGGAAGGCCACCAGTTCGCTGTAGTCCACCCGCAGCTCCCAGGAGCGTCCGTCGCCGCGCATGGGCTTGCTCACCCACGGCCCCCCGCCCGCGGCGCGCAGCTGGAGCCGAGGCACGCACTCGACAGCATCCCCCCGAAGCATCGCGCGAAAGACCCGGTCGCCGGTCCCCGGAAGGGGCAGCGGGGGAGCGTGGGTCAGGGTGGCCGAGGGAGCCGACTCCGGGGCCACCGGCAGCGGGACGTCCGACACGCGCACGAGCTCGACACGGGGAGGCTCGGGCGTGCCGCCAGCGAGCCAGGCGATGCCGAGGCCTCCGACCAGCATCGCGGCGACCAGGAGGGGAAGCGCCGGGCTTCCTCGGGGTGCGGGAGGCGGCTCGGTGTCAGGGAGGGACCGAGCCACCGGAGCGCCCAACCCCGGGCGGTCCCCCAAGGGCGCGCCACCCACGACTCCGGCCAACCAGCGCCTGGCTCTTCGCACCAGGCGGTCACCCGCCAGGGCTCCCAAGGCAGCACCCACGGAGCGCGCATGGGGGAAGCGGCGCTCGCGATCGGTCTGGAGGAGGCGCACCAGCAGGTCGGTGATGTGCTCCGCCTCTCCCGGTGAGAGGGCGTGCGCCCCACGCAGTTGGTCCTGCAGGGCGGACGTTCGGTCCACGAGCGTCCCGGTGAACGTCTCGCCCAGGAGCATCTCGTAGGCGATGATGCCGACGTCGTACAGGTCCGCGCGATCATCCCGGCTCTCCACGCCCGCGTTCTTCCTGGGTCGGACCCGCCGAAGTCCGAAGTCGAGGATCCGGAGGTCGCCTTGCGGCGAGACCACGAGGTTGTCGGCGGTCAGGCCCCCGTGGGCCAGCCGCAGACTCCGACCGTCCACGTCGCTCGCCTGATGCACCGCTTCCAGTCCATCGACGAGCTGAAGCAAGAGATGAAGAGACGCCTCGAGAGGCAGCGGCGCTCCTTGCTCCTGACTGCGCCGCAGCAACGAGGAGAGCAAGGCGCCCCGCACGAACGGCACCACCAGAAGAACGCGGGCGCCGTCAGGCCCGGCGTCGACCCGGACGAGGTCCCGAACCTCCACCACCGCGGGATGCGCGACCCCTCCCAGAGCCTGGAGTTCGTCGGTGAACGCCGCGCCCCCCTCTGCGACTGCGTCTGGTGTCAGCAGTCGGAGCACCACGTCGTGCCGCAGACCGAGAGCCCCGGTCTCCCTGCCGCGGTACACGCCGCCGTTGCCGCCCTCACCGAGCAGCTCCAAGAACGCGTAGCGACCGATGGTGTGGGGAAGGTGCACGGGGAAATCCTACGCGGTTCCGGCCGAGTCCCCCCGCCCCGCCACTGGCGACCGCTGTGGATTCATGCCCCCCGGTTGTGCTCTACAGACTGGGTGACCGCTCCCTCGCCCCTGTCAGGAGTCACTCCCGCCCGCCTCGGCGCGGTGGTGGCCGCTCCATTGCTTGTCACCATGGCGGCCTACGCCTGGAGAGCGGCGTTCCACAGCGACGAGCTCAACGTGCTCTTTCACGTGGGCCTCTTCGCGCAGGGAGACTTCGCCCACCCAGGGCGTCCCGGCTTGCTCTGGCTGGCTCTGACTCCCCTGATGCTCCTCGACGACCCGGTCGCGATCCTCCACGCGAGCCGAGTCACCGCGCTCCTCGCCATCTGCCTCGGTGTGGCATGCATCGTCAGTCTGGGGAGCACGCGGACACCCCACGGTGGCGACGCCCTCAGCTGGGCTGACCGACTGCTCCCGGGCGCCGCCGTGGCCCTGCTGCTCACCTCGGCCTCCTTCGCGCCCCACGCCATCGAGGTGCGCACCGACACCTTCACCACGCCCCTGACCTTGCTGGCGTTGGCGGTGCTCTGGCGCCGACAGTGGACCCCGCGCACGACCGCCATCGCCGCCGTCGTGGTGGTCGCGGCCGTGCTGTGCAGCCAGAAGTCCGCCTACAACGCCGTGGGCCTCGCTCTCGCCTGGCTCCTCGCGCGCCCAGCCCGGCCGGACGTCGACGGTCTCAAGGGACGCGCTCGAGACGCGGGCATCGCGGTGGGGGTGGTCGCGTTCCTGGTGGCTGGCTGGTACCTGGTCCTCGCCCTCGCCTCCGGCGGCGGCGACTTCGTGTCCAACAACCTCCAGACGGCGGCCTCCACCGCGTTCGCCCCCACCGTCACCCTTGCCGAGAAGATGGGCTGGCTCGCCCAGGCGCGCGCCGGGGCACCGCTGCTCTACGCCGCCGCGATCCCTGGGGTGTTCCTCGCGGCCTGGCGCGCCCGCACCGACGGGCGCGTGCTCGCCTCAGCCCTCGTCGCCGTCGCCATGTACGGCGTCCTCCCGGTGCATCGCGGCTACTTCCCGTACTACATCGCCTCCATCGAGCCGTTCCTGGCGCTGCCGGCCGCTCTCACGGTGGTGACCTTCGCAGACCTCATGGGACGAGCCCTCGCGCGGGTGAAGGTCCCTCGCGCAGCCACGGTCGCGGTACTCACCGCGCTCGTCGTGGGATTCGCCGCCAACGAGCAGTCCCGAGGACTGAAGAAGGCCTGGCGCGTGACCAACGCCCCGCAGGTCGACCTCGCCGCCCGCGTGCATTCTCACTTCGGCGGAGACGTGCCCTACCTGGCTGGCCTGAACCTCGTCCCCGGGTACCCCGAGAAGGCGGGGTACCTCACAGGCGACGTGCGGCGCCGGCACCGCATGAAGGACCGGTCCTTCATCGCCACCCTGCTCAAGAGCGGGGCCCACTTCTTCGTGCGCGCGTACATGTCGCGGGACCTCTACCTGCGACCCAACGAGGCAGCGCTCATCTACCGGAGCTACCTGCCGGTGAGCCCGAACCTCTACCTCCACGGCGCCCGCGCCCGCTGGACTCCCGGGACCACTCGGGGGAGCCGCACCGAGAACCTGTTCGTGACGGGGAAGTACACGGTGCGCTTCCGAGGCGTTCCCGAGGACCAGCGGCCCGACGTCTTCGTCGACGGGGTCCCTGCCGGAGAGGGCGATGTGCTGGAGCTCTCACGCGGCGCGGTCCCCATCGTGGTCGGTCCGTCCGAGACCAGCGGGGAGGTGTGGATCGTGCTCGGTGAGGGAGTCGAGCCCCGGGCGCCGGGCCTGCATGCGGACTACAGCCTCTTCCCCAAGGACCGGAACGGCAGCCGCGGTCGGTACCAGAAGTACGACACAAAGAAGGGCAAGTACGACCTCGCGGGTCCCCCGAGCGCGCCCTCGACCAAGCGAAACGTGCAGCGACATCGCAAGCGCCTCGCGGACCTCGACGCCAGGTTCGAGGACCAGGTGCTCGTGCAGCGCGAGCCCTCGCCCTAGGAGCCGGCCGCCGCAGGTGACCCCAGCGCCCCTCAGCGGCGACGGCGCAGCACCACTCCGCCCAGGGCAAACAGCAGCATCCAGGCCGGCGTAGAGCCAGGTGTCGTCTGGCTGCAGCCGCAGTCCGGGCCCGTGTCGCCGGGAACGACGGCGCTGTCGTCGTCGTCGCCCGTGGCGTCGTCGTCGTCGCCCGTGGCGTCGTCGTCGTCGCCCGTCGCGTCGTCGTCGTCGCCCGTCGCGTCGTCGTCGTCGCCCGTCGCGTCGTCGTCGGCGCCCGTC
>JAGSHC010000146.1 GCA_023954745.1 Deltaproteobacteria bacterium
GGCGGCGGCGGCGGCGGCTTCCGCGGACCCGGCGGCCCGGGCCCCAACTTCGGCCCTCCTCCCCCTCAGGACGAGTTCGAGGGCAAGCCCGGCGCGTCTCGACGACGCGACAAGAAGGGCAAGAAGAAGAAGGAGAAGGACAGCGAGCCCTGGGGCGGCGGTGGCGGTGACAGCCACGGCGGCCGTGGCCGACGCCGTGGGCGCCAGGACTGGCAGGACTGGGACGACGACGAGTAGGCGGGCAGGCGCTGCGCTCCCTCGATCAGCTCACCGACCTCCTCGCTGGAAAGCGACTCGCCGTGCTCACGGGCGCCGGCGTGTCCACAGAGTCCGGGATTCCGGACTACCGGGGCCCCGAGACGGCGCGCCGGGCACGGAACCCCATACGGTTCGCGGAGTTCGTTCGGGACGAGGCGGGGCGACAGCGGTATTGGGCCCGCAGCTTCATCGGGTGGCCTCGGATGGCGTCCGCCCGCCCCAATCCCGGCCACGAGGCCCTCGCCGCCCTCCAGACACGCGACCGGCTGACGGCTCTCGTGACACAGAACGTGGACCGCCTCCATCGCAAGGCGGGCAGCAACGACGAGGTGGAGCTGCACGGCGCCCTCGCTGAGGTGATCTGCCTCGCGTGTCGCCGGCTTTCGTCCCGAGCGATGCTTCAAGACCGTCTGCACGCCCTCAATCCAGGCTTCGGGGACGACTCCGTGGCCCAGGCCCCGGACGGCGACGCCGACCTCGAGGACGTCGAGGACTTCGTCGTCGCCCGCTGTCTGCACTGCGAGGGCGAACTCAAGCCCCATGTCGTGTTCTTCGGCGAGTCGGTGCCTCGAGAGCGGGTCCACCGGGCGCGGGAGGCCGTCGACGCAGCCGACGCCCTGCTGGTGGTGGGCAGCTCCCTGGTCGTCTACTCGGGCTTCCGCTTCGTGAAGCAGGCCGCGCGGGCCGGCATTCCGGTGGCCATCCTCAACCTGGGGCCCACCCGGGGCGACGAGCTCGCCACCCTCAAGGTCGAGGCCAACGCGGGACAGTTCCTACCCGAGCTGGTCGCCCGGCTCAGCTGATCAGCCCGCGGGCTCTCCCCCAGCTGGGGGCTGCCACAACTCCACCTTGTTCCCTTCGGGATCGATGACCCAGCCGAACCGGCCGAAGTCCGAGTCTTCGATGCGGTCCACGACGTTCGCCCCCGCCGCCCGGGCCTGGGCGAGCATCGCGTCGAGATCCTCCACCCGGAAGTTGATCATGAACGTGGCCGTGCCCGGAGCGAAGTAGGTGCTGTCCGCTCCGAACACCGAGAACGTCGTCGTGGCGTCCGCCGCCGCGGCTTGCTCGGCCCAGGGAAAGGCGTGGCCTCCCCAAGAGGCGATGGGAACCCCCAGCACGTCGCGGTACCAGGCCAGCAAGGCCTCCTTGTCACCACGGGCGGCAAAGAACACGCCACCGATCCCCTGCACGGTCTCCATCAGCCCTCCTCGCGGTCGCGCTCGCCCGCTGTGAGGTCCTCACGGTACCCTGCGGAGCCGTTACGCAGGACGACATCCCAGGAGCGACAGATGGCCATTCCCGAATACGACGACATGGACGCCATCGGCCTCGCCGAGGCAGTGCGCAAGGGGGATGCAAGCCCCGCAGAGTTGCTCGACGCGGCGGCGGAGCGCATCCAGTCCCGCAACGGCGACCTCAACGCGGTGGTCTACGACATGCTCGACCGCGCGCGGAGCAAGGTGGACTCCCTGCCCGACGGGCCGCTCAAGGGCGTCCCGTTCCTGGTCAAGGACCTCAAGCTCACGATCGCCGGAACCCCCACCAGCAACAGCAGCAAGCTGAGCAAGGACACCCTCGCCACCGTGAGTTCGCTCACCGCAGAGCGATACGAAGCGGCGGGCCTTCAGATCCTCGGGAAGACCAACACCCCCGAGTTCGGAATCATGGGAGTGACCGAGCCCGCCCTTCGCGGTCCCTGCCGCAACCCCTGGAACACCGGGCACACCCCCGGGGGCTCCTCTGGTGGGTCCGGGTCGGCCGTGGCCGCGCGCATGGTGCCCATCGCCCACAGTGGCGACGGTGGAGGCTCCATTCGCATTCCTGCCTCGGCCTGTGGTCTGTTCGGCTTGAAGCCGACCCGGGGGCGGGTCACCATGTCTCCTCACCTGGGGGAGGCCTGGGGCGGCTTCGTGCAAGAGCACGTGCTGAGTCGCTCCGTCCGGGACAGCGCCCTCCTTCTCGACATCGAGGCGGTGCCCGCCCCCGGCGAGCCCTACGCCCAGCCGCCCAAGGAGCGCCCCTGGATCGAGGAGGTGGGGGTGAACCCCGGCAAGCTCCGCATCGGCTTCTTCGATGAGAACCTGTACGCCGGGGAGGCGCACCCGGACTGCAAGGCTGCCGTCGCCGACGCAGTGACCCTGTGCAAGGAGCTCGGGCACGAGGTGGTGCCCGCCTGCCCCAAGTTCGACACCAAGAGCATGGTGCACGCCTACTTCCTCACGGTGGCGACCGGAGTCGCTCGCTTCGTGGAGACCACCTCCGCCGGCGCGGGACGCAAGCCCACCGCATCCGACTTCGAGCCCGCCACCTGGCTCCTGGCCCAGATCGCCTGGAAGACCTCAGCCCCCGACCTGCTCGCCGCCCAACAAGTCATGCAGGCCGCAGGACGAGACGTCGCCGCGTACTTCGGGGAGTACGACGTCTTCCTCACGAGCACCCTCGGGAAGCCGCCCGCGGCCATCGGCGAGGTCCTACCCCAGGGGGGAGAGCTCACCCAGATGGCGCTGCTGCGCATCCTCAACAACGGTGCGCTGATGCGCATCGCCCTGGACAAGATGGCGGAGGGAAAGCTCGCCTACTCCCCCAATACGCAGCTGTTCAACCAGACGGGTCAGCCCGCCATGAGCGTGCCCCTGTACTGGAACGCTGCCGGTTTGCCCATTGGAGTCCAGTTCGCCGCCGGGTTCGGCAACGAGGCTCTGCTCTTCCGGCTCGCCAGCCAGCTCGAGGAAGCGCGCCCCTGGGCCGCAAAGAAGCCACCAGGAATCTAGCGCAAACAGTAAAACTCACATTCACAGTGAAGCATGGAAACGAACGCTTCCCGTTCCAGGAACTCCAGGCCACGATGACGCCCATGAAGAACGTCGCCTTTCCTCTCGCCCTCGCGCTCACCTTTGCTCTGTCGGCCTGCGCCCCAGCGCGGGGGAACCTCGGCGCGGCGGGGAACCCTCTCGCGCCCAGCGGAGGGGACGATGCGGGTGCCTGGTTCCTCCTACACAGCCCCACCCTCAGTGACGCGAATGGAGACGGGGTGTGGAGCCCTGGCGAACAGCTCACGCTCGGGTTCCTCTTCACGAACCAGCGGGGCGACCACTACGCCTACCCCGGCACCGTGGCGAGCACCGACGTGAGCGAGGTCGTCGTGAGCTCGAGCGAGAACTGGTGGTACGGAATCGACGCGGGCGGCACCTACGAAGCCTGGGTGACCTTCACTCCCGACGCGGACCTGTCCGAGGGCACCATCGTGACGCTCATCAACGAGGCGGCGGCCCTGAACTGCGACCAGCCCGGCAACGACGAGCAGTGGTGCCCCGACCCGAACCCCCTGCTGGTGCCGGTGCGCCTCGGGGCCGAGCTGCCAACCCTGCAATAGCCAGCCTCTACTCGGCCTTGCGGAGCCTCGCGAGGAAGAACCCGTCCCAGGCGGGCCCCGGGGGGATCCGTCGCGCGTGCTCGGCGATGCTTGGGGGAAAGCCCTTTCCGGCCCCCCACTGCGTGAGCGCCGGGAGCGCCGTCTCGAGGGGGACGGGAAGAGGCTCCAGATGCACCACTCCGTCGTACCGCTTCAGGGCCCGCGCCAGCACTCCCTCGTTCTCCTCGGGAGCCAGGGTGCATGTGGCGTAGACAATGACGCCCCCCGGGCGCGTCGCGTCGATGGCCGCGTGAAGCAGGGCCTTCTGCTTGCTCGCCGTCACCTTGACCTTGCGCGGGCTCCAGCCTCCCCAGGAGCGGGGGTCGCCCACGTGAAAGCGCCCCTCGCCAGAACACGGCGCATCGACCAGCACGCGGTCGAAGCACTCGCGATGCCCGCGAAACCTCACGCCATCCCCGGTCCTCACGCGGACGTCCAGAGACTCACGCCCACTCACGCGGAGCTGGGCGAGCACTGCGCGAAGCTTGTGGGAGCGCCCCTTGCTCACCTCGTTTGCGACGAGAGTCCCCGTTCGCATCAGCGCAGCCAGGTGGCTCGTCTTGCTCCCGGGAGCAGCACACAAGTCCACGATCTCCTCGCCCGGCTGGGGATCGAGGGCCGGGGCCGCCGCCTGCGAGGACAGGGACTGGAGGTAGATGGCGCCAGCGCCGTACAGATCGTGGCGCAACACCGCGGAGCGGTGCTCGGGCTCGACCCGGAGCGCTTCGGGCCAGGGCCCGGGTTCCGTCGGCACCCCGAGACTGGAGCGCACTTCCTGGGGCGTTGCCACGAGGGTGTTCACCCGCAACCACACAGGCCGCGGCTCGGTGAGCGCCGCCATGAGGGCGTCGTGGTGGGACACGGGGAGCACACGGCGCGCCCGCTCGAAGAACGCATCCGGAGGCAGGTCTCCGGCCGGCGGAGGTGCGGAACGCCCCACTGGCTCTCTAGAACCCCACCTTGCGCATCACGGCGCGGGGCATGTGCCGAATGGCCAGCATCACGAGGCGCCAGATGGACGGGGCGTAGATCAGCGGAGTCCCGCGGTCGATGGCCCGGAGCACCATCTCGGCGACTGGCTCGGGCTCACCGGCAAAGGGCGGCGGAGAGAGATGGGCCGTGGCGCCCGTCTTGACGAAGCCGGGCTTCACGCAGATGGTCACGAGCCCCTGGGCGCGGAACTTGTGGTCCAGGGACTCGAGGTAGTGCGACAGCCCCGCCTTGCTGGCTCCGTAGATGGCCACCGGCTTGCGACCGCGGTCCCCAGCGACGCTCGAGAACACACAGAGCGTGCCGCCTCCGCGCGCGAGCAGCCGCTTGCGGGCGTTCTCACACAGGGCGACGGTGTGTGCGAAGTTCACCCGGAGGAGGCGAAGCGCGAAGTCCGCGTCCTCCTCGAGCTTCTCCTGAGTGGCAAACATGGCCGCGGTGATGACCACGGTGTCGAAGCCTCCCAGCGCTGCATCGGCGGCATCCAGAGCGGCGTCGAAGCCATCGGGCGACTCGAGGTCCAGCGCTCCGTGAGCGACGGACTCGCCCTTGCCACGCACCGACAGGTCCGTGGCCGCCTTTCCGAGCTCTTCGGAGTCACGTCCCAGCAGGAACAGCCTGTCTCCTCGCTCCGCCATCCGACGAGAGAGGGCGCGTCCCATTCCCTTGGTCGCACCCACGAACACCACTTTGCGCATCACGACACCTCCGGAGGGTCACCGAACAACCGCACCGACTGGGCGGACCGGAGCCGAAGCTCGGGGTCGAACCGCCGGCGCACGTTCATGAACTGCTCGACCCGCGGGTCCATCGCTGCGTAGTCCGCTGGGCGCGTGAGCATGTCCTTGGCCAGGTAGATCCGGCCTCCCTCGGCGATGACGAAGGCGTTCAAGGCATCGACGATGCCCTGGGTCTTCGGCCCGAGGCGAAGGTCCGTGGCCAGGGAGATGCCCTCCCGGGGGAAGCTCAGGGTGCCTTGCCCCTCGGGACCGCAGTCCTTCACCACCGTGAGGAAGCTGTCGCCACCGAGGCTCTGCAGGAGCTTGAGAAACTCCACCGGGGCCTCGTCGTTCCCCATGGGGAGCACACACTGGTACTGGGTGAACGTCCCGCCCCGGCCATACGCCCGGTTCCACCGCGCGAGCATGTCCAGCGGATAGAAGAAGGCCTCCGGGTGCACGACGCCCTCGCGCCGCGGCTGCCAGTGCTTCCAGTACCAGAGGAAGTTGAACATCCTGATGGTGACGGGGTTGATCAGCCACCGAGGGAAGATGTCCGGCATCGTGATGCGCGGCTTCTGGCGTGGAGGCTCCGAGGGCGCCTCTCCAGGCTCCGCCCAGCGCCCCACATCGAGGATGCCTCGACCGAGCTTGTCGCCGGTCGATGTGGTGTCGATCCACGCCACGCTCATGGGCCAGGTCTTGGCCGTCTCGTGCAGCTTGGCGATCAGGACCTTGAGGTTGGGCACCCGCTCACTGCGCGACCAGATCCACGGTGAGGGCAGGCGCTCGAGACGCATCCGGACCTCGAGGATGTGTCCGGTCAACCCCATGCCGCCGACCGTGGCCCAAAACAGCTCGCTGCGCTCCTGTGGTGTGCACCAGACGATGGACTCGTCCGCGAGGCGCATCTTGAGACCCAGTACGTGACGGCCGATGGTGCCCGCGCTGTGGTGGGACTTGCCGTGCACGTCCGCGGCGACCATGCCGCCGAGGGTGACGAAGCTCGTCCCCGGCGTGCTCGCCACATAGAAGTTGCGCGGCAGGAAGATGCGGAAGATCTCGCGGAGGGAGAGCCCCGCTTCGGCGTGCAGTTCACCGGACTCGGGATCGAACGCGATGAGCCGGTCCGCCAGGGTGGTGGTGCTGACGGAGCCACCGATGCGCGCGGGTAGGGCGCTGTCCCCGTAGGAGCGGCCCAGGCCGCGACTCAGCGGGCTGCCTTCGGTGATGGCCTCGATGTCCTCCCCGAGGACCTCGGCTGCCGGGCGCGAGACACGCCCCCATGCCTCGAGGACGCCATCTCGCTTCGTAGGGGAACCGCTCATCGGCGGGAGGGTACCGTCTGGCAGACTGCGTCGCATGACCCAGCGCACCCACCTCGGCATCGACGCGGAGCTCGTCGGAACCGTCACGTCCCTCGGCTCGGGAACGGCCACTGTGTCGCTCGTGGCCACTCCCTCGATGACGGCTGACGACCGCGGTCTCGTGCACGGGGGATTCACCTTCGGCCTCGCCGACTACGCCGCCATGTGCGCCGTCAACGACCCCAATGTCGTCCTCGGCGGCGCCGACACGCGCTTCCTCGCCCCGGTGATCGCGGGCCAGGAGATGGTCGCCACCGCGACCGTCACCGGCCAGAAGGGCCGCAAGCGCACCGTGACCGTCGCCGTGACTGTCGAGGACCGCGAGGTGATGACCGGCACCTTCACGACCTTCGTTCTGGATCAGCACGTCCTCGACGGGTAGCCCACGCACGCCCCCCCCCCCGCCCGCCGTATGCTCACGGCATGCGCGCTCTCGCTCTCCTCTTCCTCCTCCTCGTGCCATCGCTGGCCGTGGCAGACGAGTCGGTCACCTTCCACTGGACCCCGCCGCAGGGTGGCGCAGTGGTCACCGAGGCCGAGTCCATGACCATGAGCTTCGGCCTCGACCTCTTCGTGGGGGAGGCAGCGTTCGGCTCGATGAAGGCGTCCAACGTGAACCGCGAGAGCGTGGTGGCGACCCTGGGCCCGCCGTGGTCGGCGGCCAAGAAGAAGGGGTCCCTCGCCTACGGCAACACCGGCACCATCGAGACGCAGACGAAGCCGGACGGCACATCGGAGACCAGCGAGGAGCTGCCCGTCGTCGCGGGGAAGACCTACACCATCACCCAAAAGAAGACGGGGACGCCGAAGGTCGTCAACGACAGCGGAGAGGACCTCAGCGAAGAGGAGCTGGCGACGGTCCTGGAGGACTGGACGGAGCTCGCGGCCACTGAGCCCGGCGGGCTCGAGGGTGCCCTCGTCGACAAGACCTTCTCCGTCGGAGACGACATGTCCGCCGAGGCGCAGGTGCTGGCGAACCTCTTCGGCGAGGACGACGAGCTGTCGGTCACGAACCCGAAGGTCACCTTCTCCGAGATTCGCACCGTCAAGGGCGAGCGCTGCGCGGTCCTCGCCCTCTCGATGCTCATGATCGGAAGGGAGACCGAGCTCACCATGAGCATGGCGGTCGCCGGCGAAGCGGTCATCAGCATCGACACGCTGCGCCCGCACAGCATTCGTATCGAGGGCCCCATGTCCCTCGCCGCGGCAATGATCGAGGAGGGAATGACGGTCCGCATGGCCGGTGGCGGGACGTTCGTGATGGACATGAGCTTCACGTACGAGTGAGCGTCTCGCTGGGAGCACGTCGGACTGCGCTCAGCGCGCCGCCACCTCGGACTCGTCAGCCACCTCGACCCCAATCCGGCCTGCGCTCGCCTCCACGAGACGCGCCCCGAAGTCCTCCGCCTCCTGCTCCGGGACGGCAAAGACGAAAGTCACGGCTTGCCCATAGGCCCCCTCGGGTCGAGCGACGCCCTCCCGCACACAGAAGGTCTCGAAGGCTCCCATGGAGTCGTAGGGCACGCTCACGGTGACCGCCCGCGTGGGCACCACCACGTGCACCCCCGCCACGGCGAGACCTTCCTGGGCAGCGCCTCCATAGGCCCGCACGAGTCCCCCCACCCCGAGCTTCGTGCCCCCGTAGTAGCGCACAACGGCCACCGCGACGTAGGTCACGTCGACGCCCTCGATGGCCGTGAGGATGGGGCGCCCGGCGCTGCCCCCGGGCTCCCCGTCGTCGCTGGACCGGCAGTGCTCCCCCGCATCTCCGACGCGGAATGCCCAACACACGTGGCGCGCCGCATGATGCTGCTTCCGCACCGAAGCGACGTGGGCCCGCGCCTCCTCCTCCGTGCCCGCAAACGCCACGGACGCGATGAAGCGGGAGCCCTTGATCTTGGGGGGCTCGATGCACGCTGGCTCAGCGATGGTGCGGTAGGTGCTCACGACGAGGGACCGGGGTTCGCTCTCATGGGGGCGTCAGCCGTCCCAGCGGAACCGCGGGGTAGCCTGGGGCTCCGTGAGTTCGCCGCGCAGGGACTGAGTCATGCGGTGGCGGACCTCCCCCGGCGTGAGCCCACGACTGAGCAGCCACTGCAGCTTGGTCAGCGCCGCCTCGGCGGTGAGATCGGCTCCGGCGACGACGCCCACGTCGGCGAGGGCCCGACCGGTGCTGTAGTCGTCCGTTACCATGCCCCGAAAGCACTGGGTGCAGTTGATGATGACCACGCCGCGGTCGACGGCCTCCTTCAGCACCTGCAGCAGGCGGGGACGGTTGTCCGGGGCGTTCCCGGCGCCGTAGGTCTCCAGGACCAGGCCTTCGATGGGGGGCTGGAGGAAGCGCTCGAGCACCTCGGCCGACAGCGACGGAAAGAGGCGCAAAGCCGCCACGTGCTCCGACGTGATGGGCAGGATCTGCAGTCCTCCTGGATCGGGAGGGCGCACGAGGTCCCAGCGCACGTCCACCTCGACCCCCACATGCACGAGGGCGGGGAAGTTCCCCGACCGGAAGGCCTCGAACCCCGACGCGTCGACCTTGCTCGCGCGGTTCCCCCGGAGCAACTTGTCCGAGAAGTAGATGCCCACTTCGGGGATCGAGTACGTGCCCGCCAGCAGGAGGGCCCCGAGCAGGTTGTCGACGGCGTCGTTGCGCGTCCGGGACAGTGGGATCTGCGAGCCGGTGAGGACCACGGTCTTGTCGAGTCCCTGGAGCATGAAGGACAACGCAGAGGCGGTGTAGGCCATCGTGTCCGTGCCGTGCATGACCACGAAGGCGTCGTACCGGTCGTGGTTGGCGGCGATGACCTCGGCGATGGCCACCCACTGCGCCCGGTTCATGTTGGCCGAGTCCAGCAGCTCGCCCATCTCGTGGATGTCGTACCGGACCCGGCGCCCAAACCGGGAAGGGGCGGTGACGCGCTCTCCAGGGGCGTCGGAGTCATGGAAGACGTCGATCTGGGACATGCGGTGGCCGAGGTAGCCCGTCGTGGGCTCGTAGCCCCGATCGGTCTTCTTCATCCCGATCGTTCCGCCGGTGTGGATGAGCAGCACGTTGCCGTCGGTCACGCGGCCTCCAGTCTGGCCATGAGGGCCTCGGCGAGCACCGCGCCGCGGTGCGGGTCGTGGCGAAGGAACAGGGACGGCTCGATGAGCTCGAGTTCCCCGAGGAGCAGCGAGCCATCAGGCCCGGTCATGAAGTCCACGCGGCCGTAGAGCAGGGGCTCTCGCGACGCCGCGCGCAGGATCGACCGGCCCAGGTCCACCTCGGCGGCGCCCACCGGCACAGGGAAGTCCGACGCCCCGAAGTCGTCCTGGACTCGGTAGTCCCCGGGGACTGGAACCTTGCGCACGGCGTGGGTCAGCCCGCCCTCCACGAACAGAAGCGAGAGCTCCCCCACCTCCTCCACGCTGGCGAGATACGGCTGCAGCATCAGCCCTTCGTGGGGAAGGAGCCGGTCCACGTGAGCCTGCGCCGCGGCGAGACCGCGCTCGTCGGTGTCAAAGCGCAGCGTCTCGCGGGCGGTTGCGCCCACCTGGGGCTTCAAGAAGGCGCGCGTCCACCCCTTCGACGCCACCAGGCCGGCGACATCCACGGTGTCTCCCGCCTCCAGCCAGACGGTTGGCACGATGGCGACCCCTCGGCTCTCCAGATCGGCGAGATAGCGCTTGTTGGTGTTCCAGCGGAGGGTTCGGGCAGGGTTGAAGAGCCGACTCACGCGGCTCACGCGGCCGACCCAGCGCAGGAACGCGGGCAGCTTCTCCTGATAGTCCCAGGTGGTCCTCACGAGCACTGCGTCGAACTCGCTCCAGTCCACCGACGCGTCATCCCAGACCGGCCGAGCCACCCGCGCACCACGGTCCTCCAGCTGACCCCACAGAGGTCGGTCGTCAACCTCCCAGTCGGGCAGGTTCGAGCAGGTAGGGAGAGCGAGATGCACTGACGCAGTATGACGAAGACGAGCTGCTCAGCCGCCCTGGCAGAGCAGATCGGCGTCCGTGAGCTGCCAGACGTACTGCTCGCCGAGGCTCAAGGGGCCGGCTTCGGTCTCGGCGAAGCAGCCCTCCCCTTCCATGGACAAGAAGAAGCAGCCAGGGGTGGGAAGCAGCCAACGCCAGGTGTCTCCCGACGCGAGTCCACCGGCAGGGAGCGCGAGCTCGTTGAAGTCGTCGGGGTCCGTGGATGGACACGGGCGCTGCTGCAACACGTTGAAGCTGTTCGCCGTGTTGTTGTCGATCTGGAGCGTCCAGTCGTCGAGCGTGGCGTCGTCGTCGTCCGTCGGGTCCGTCGTGGGACAGCCGAGCAGCGTGGCGAAGAGGGCGAGCAGGACCAGACGAGACATGGGCACTCCGGGGTGTGCCCGCATCCTACTCAGAGGGCCGCCGCGAGGCGCGTCCCCTGGTCGATGGCCCGCTTCGCGTCCAGCTCCGACGCCTCCTCCGCGCCACCGATGAGGTGCACGGACATGCCCGAAGCGCGCAGGGGATCCAGCAGGTCGCGAGCGGGTACCTGACCCGCGCAGATGACCACGTTGTCGACCACCAGCACCTCCGGCTCGCCACGCACCTCGATGTGCAGGCCCATGTCGTCCACCTTGAGGTACTTCACGCCGCCCACCATGCGCACTCCGCGCTTCTTGAGGCTCTGGCGGTGAATCCAGCCCGTGGTCTTGCCCAGGCCGGCGCCGAGCTTTCCTTCTCGTCGCTGGCAGAGCGTGATCTGCCGAGCCGGCGGGGCCATCTCGGCCTTCTTGAGACCGCCGGGCTCGGACATCGTCTTGTCGACGCCCCACTCGTTCAAGTAGGCGTCCACGTCCAGGGACGAGCTGGGGTGGTCGGCGTCGTGAGCGAGGAACTCGGCGACGTCGAAGCCGATGCCCCCGGCTCCCACGATGGCCACGGTCTTGCCGACCTCGGCTCCTCCCGCGAGCACGTCCACGTAAGACAAGACCTTGGCGTGGTCGATGCCTGGCAGGTTCAGGCGTCGCGGGTGCACACCCGTGGCCACGATGACCTCGTCCCACCCCTTGCCGATGAGATCGTCGGCGCTCACGCGGGTGTTCAGATGCAGCTGCACCCCCGTGATCTCGATCTTCACTCCGAAGTAGCGCAGCGTCTCGTCGAACTCCTCCTTGCCGGGGACCCGCCGAGCCATGTTGAACTGGCCGCCGATGGTCTCCGACCCATCGAAGAGGTGCACCTCGTGACCGCGCTCCGCTGCCGTCGTCGCGGCGGCAAGCCCCGCGGGCCCGGCGCCGATGACCGCCACCTTCTTCTTGGCGGTCGTGGGCTCGATGGTCACCTCGGTCTCGTAGCAAGCCAGGGGGTTGACGAGGCACGAGGCGCGCTTGTTCTGGAAGATGTGGTCCAGGCACGCCTGGTTGCAGGCGATGCAGGTGTTGATCTCCCGCGTGCGGCCCTGCTGGGCCTTGATGACCCAGTCCGGGTCCGCGAGGAGCGGGCGCGCCATGGAGATGATGTCGGCGTCGCCCCGGGCGAGCACCTCCTCGGCAGTCTGCGGCATGTTGATGCGGTTGCTGGTGACGAGTGGGATGCCGACCTCGCCCTTCAGGCGCGCCGTCACCCAGGTGTAGGCAGCGCGCGGGACCATCGTGGCGATGGTGGGGACCCGCGCCTCGTGCCAGCCGATCCCCGTGTTGATGATGCTCGCGCCGGCCGCCTCGATGGCCTTCGCCAGCGCCACGATCTGCTCCCAGGACGAGCCGCCCTTCACCAGGTCGAGCATCGACAGGCGGTAGATGATCACGAAGTCGGGCCCGACCTCCTCACGCATCCGCCGGACGATCTCCACGGGGAGCTTCATGCGCTGGGAGTAGTCCCCTCCCCACTCGTCGGCCCGCTTGTTGGTCTTCTCCACGAGGAACTCGTTGATGAGGTAGCCCTCGCTGCCCATCACCTCGACGCCGTCGTAGCCGGCCATCTTGGCGAGCCGACCGCAACGGACGAAGGAGCGAATGGTGCGCTCCACCCCACGCCCGCTGAGCTTGCGGGGCTTGAACATGGAGATGGGGGACTTGATCGCCGTGGGTGCGACCGCCAGCGGGTGGTACGCGTAGCGCCCCGTGTGCAGGATCTGCATGGCGATGAGGCCGCCCTCGTCGTGCACGGGCCCGGTGACGTACTTGTGTCGCCAAGCCTCCAGGCGATTGGTGAGCTTCCCCGCGAAGGGCTTGGCCTGGCCGTCGATGTTGGGCGCGATGCCCCCGGTCACGAGCAGGCCCACGCCGCCCTTCGCCCGTCGCGCGAAGTAGGCGCCCATCTTCTTGAGCGGGCCCAGGTCGTCCTCGAGCCCCACGTGCATGGACCCCATGAGCACCCGGTTCGGGAGGGTGACGGAGCCCACTTGCAGCGGGGAGAGCAAGGTGGGGTAGTCGGCCACCCCGGAGTTCGAATCGTTGGACACAGGCGCTCCATGTGGGACTGAATGGGTATTCAGTGCGCGGAAGGTAGCGGAAAATGTGAGTCCCCTGGTGATCCGTTCCCCCGGGGGGGCCGTAGGACTCCTCGAACCCGGCGTCGCCAGGCCCCCGCCGCCCTGCCCATCATCGAGGGCCCCCTCGACAGCCTCTACGACTCCGCGGACCTGCCCATCGTGGCCAATGCCGTGTACGAGGGCGTCGGGGACTCCGTGCCCGCAGCCATCGCCCTGGAGACCGCGTCGACCACGAATCCGCGGGCATTGGACTGACGCTGTACCTCTCCGAGGCTAGAACTGGCTCGGTGCCCGTCCGCCCCGAGACTGAAGACGCGCTGCTCCCCGCCGACGTCGCGAACATGGCGGCCGTGGCATTGGGGGACCGGGCCGCGTTCGCGGCGCTGTACCGCGACCTGGCGCCGCGGCTGCGCGGCTTCCTTCTGACTCGAACCCGAGGTGACCGCACCCAGACCGACGAACTGGTCCAGGAGACGATGCTGATCGTGTGGAAGCGCGCGTCGAGCTACGACCCCGCCAAGGCCTCGGTCAACACCTGGGTGTTCACCATCGCCCGAAACCGGTTCATCGATCGGTGCCGCAAGGCGTTACGCCCCGCCCCTGATCCCGACGACCCGAGCTTCGTCCCCGCCCCCGAGACGGCCCCTGACGACTCGCTCGAGCAACGCCGGCGAGCGCAGAAGCTGCATTCCGCCTTGGCCCAGCTCCCTCCCGATCAGCGTGCGGTGTTGGAGGAGTCGTACTTTCAGGGCAAGGCGCAGTCCGCGGTCGCCGCCGACATGGGCGTTCCCCTGGGTACGGTGAAGTCGCGCGCGCGACTGGCGATGAACCGGTTACGCGCCACGTTGGCGGAGGAGTCGTGATCGACCACCACGTCCCAGACAGCATGCTCCTCGACCACGTCGCCGGGACCCTCCCCATGGTGGCCGATGTGCTGGTCGCCACGCACCTGGCCCTGTGCCCACGCTGCCGAGGGGAGGTGGCGATGATGGAGGACGCAGCAGGAGCGATGCTCGCGGACGTCGAGCCCGTCGCGGCCGACGACGACGCCCTGCTCGCGAATCTGCTCGGGAGGCTGGACGACCCCCTTCCCCAGGACACCGTGGGGCCCGCACCCTTCGCCACGGCCCCTCCCGAAGCCCTCCTGCCCAAGCCGCTGCGCTGCGTCGTGGGCCCCAGCAAGGACCTCGTGTGGTCCACGAGCCTCCCGGCCGTCGGCAAGCGGGTCCCCCTCGACCTGGACCTCGCCGGCGTTCCAGCCACGTTGGAGCGGGTGTTCCCAGGGCGCAGCGTGCCAAGCCACGGGCACGAGGGCGTCGAGCTGACGCTGGTGCTGGCGGGCGGCTACACCGATGGGCCTGGACACTTCGTGCGCGGCGACGTGCAGGTGGTCGGCCCCGAGACGGTCCACTCGCTCAACATCGACGACGACGGGGAGGACTGTGTGCTGCTGTCGGTGCGCAGCGCCGGGCGGGTGCCCGACGGGCTCAAGGCCCGCATCGCGAAGTGGCTGGGAGCCATCTGATCGCGCGCGGGAGTGTGCGGAGCGACTCCCCCAGAGGACCCACGGGGCTCCCCGTCACCAGTCCATCCCGCGGCCAGCGGGCATCCCCTTCGCCTTGCGCACGAAGCCCAAGAAGGGATTGGTCCGTAGCTCCTTGTCCAAGGTGGTGACCGGCCCATGCCCGCTGTGCACCCGCAGATGCCCGGGCAGCTCCATCAGGCGCAGCAACGACCTCTTCATCAGCGCCGGGTCGCTCATGGGGAAGTCCGTCCGTCCGATGCTCCCCGAGAAGAGGGTGTCACCGACCAGAATCTCTGCGTCGTCGTACCAGCAACCCTGACCGGGGGTGTGGCCCGGGGTGGCGAGGAAGCTGAGGGTCGTCTCCCCCAACTGCACGCTGTCACCGTCGTCGACGAGGTGATCGATGCGGCCGCAGGGCCGATTGAGCTGCGGGAACCCGAACATCGTCCCCTGGATCGGGAGGGTCTGGAACAGGGGCTGCTCGTCTCGCGGCATGTACGTGGGGACATCCCAGACCTCCTGCAGGAACGTGAGCGCACCGGCGTGATCGATGTGTCCGTGGGTCAGGAGGATCATCTGGATGTCCGGCGCGGGGTCCAAAGCCTGGAGCCGCTGGACGAGCTCGTGGGACTCGCCCGTGTCGACAATGGCCGACGCGCCGGTGGCGGTGTCAGTGACGAGGTAGGTGTTCACCTGGAACATGCCGACGGTGAAGGTCTGGATCGAGATCACGAAGGCTCCGAGCTGGGTACGGGCGCATTCTGACGGACTCGGCCGACGTTGGTGGCGCCCTAGCGGGCTCATCCTCACCCGCCAGCGTCCCGAGTCCTTCGGTTAGGGTGCGCGCATGCTCAGCAGCCGATACTTCACGCTCCTCTCGCTCCTCTCGCTCCTCCTCCTGCTCGTCGCCAGCGCCTGCACCCCGCTGCGTGGCGGACGTGGTTGGAGTGGCGGTGGCGACGATGACGACGACTCCGCGTCGAATGACGACGACGCAACCGGAGACGACGACGACGCAACCGGCGACGACGACGACGCAACCAGCGACGACGACGACGCAACCGGCGACGACGATGACGCAACCAGCTCGGGGACCCTGTGCCCCACTGGGTCCCTCCAGCTCTTCTCCGAGACAGAGCCCAACGACACCCAAGCGACCGCCCAGGCCTTGTCGATCCTGCTCCCCGGGACCTGCCTCAGCGGCACGACCAGCTGCGGGGCCGGCGCCTACGACGATGAAGACTGGTTTACCGCCACGTCGCCCGTCTCGCTTCCCGTGACGACGGAGCTCATCTGGGATCAGAGCGCGGACATGGACTTCGTGCTCACCGACTCGGCTGGCAACACCGTGATCAACTACCAGGAGGTGGTCGGAACCTCCGAGTCCGCCAGCGCCACGCTCCCGGCCGGCGACTACACCGGGTACATCGGCTGCTGGGAGGGCAGCGCCACCGAGTGGGCGCTCTTCATCAACTTCGCCCCCTGAACCGAGGTGGGTTCGGGCGCGTCAGTTCCCCCGCGGCCCGGCGGACCCGGCGCTACCTTTCCTCCGTGCGGCGCACTCTCCTCCTCATGCTCGCCCTCCTCCTCGCCGGCTGCCCGCCAGCGAGCGTGGCCAACGACGACGATGCGGCCGATGACGACGACGCAGCCGACGACGACGACGCGGCCGACGACGACGACGCGGCCGACGACGACGACGCAGCCGACGACGACGACGCAGCCGATGACGACGACGACGCAGCCGACGACGACGACGCAGCCGACGACGACGACGACGCAGCCGACGAC
>JAGSHC010000449.1 GCA_023954745.1 Deltaproteobacteria bacterium
CCCCTATCGCTGCGACCTGACCGTCGAGGGCACCGAGTTCTACGATCTGGTGGGGCCCGCCCTGTACCTTTGGGGACGCACCGACACGGTGATGCGGGGCTGCGATGTCCACGATACGGGGACCCCGCCGTTCCTCGCCGGCGGTGTCATGGCGCTCGACGGCGTGCTCGCACCGGACGGGGCGGAGGGCGGGCTCGTCCTGGAGGGGAACCGGTTCCACGACATCGGCGGCGATGTGATCCTGCTAGACGCCTCGGGCGCCGAGCTCCGGTCGAGCGCGTCGCTCGGGCCCAACACCTTCTCGTCGACCGGCCCCCCGTTGTTCCGGCAGCGCTGCGGACCGGAGACCTTCGTGCTCGATGGCAGCGAGGCCGACGGGGCCTGCCGCGCGACGCCGCGCCCGCTGGGCCCGCCCCTGGAGCACTACGTCTCCGTGGTTGATGCCGACGCCATCGAGTAGATCGCCAGCGTTCGTCACGAGCCAAGACGAGCGGACCACCCGCGACGGTCAGCGTGGGCGGCGGCGATCGGCGGCTCCAGTCAGCGCCTCGGAGCCAGCACTGCGGCGGCCCCCATCTGCTCTTCGTCCGGGTACCTCATATATGTGACCTATCCGCCAGTGAAGGCGTGCCCCGACCTGCCAGCCCGGCAACCGCTCCGTTCCCCGGCAGGCCGGGCCCCGCAGCTCCGGTAGAAGGAGCCACGTCACGCCACAGAACACAGGGTGAAAAGAAATGCGGGTGCGCACCAGTTCTGCCAGGCGCCAATTGACTGCACCCGCACTTCTTTTACCCGGATCGTGTTCTGTGACATGACGTGCTTGCGCGGGATGGCTGATGGTCATCTCCATCACGGCCCGTCCCGTGCAGGCACGGTTCGGCGCCGACACGCGGTGCCTGCCGCCGAGTCCGATTCGTCGCTTATGTGACCTATCCGCGACATCGTCCTGCGTTTCGCTCTTCGCCGAGCTGCTCCTCGCCGAGCTGGATACAGCGACCGACTGGATCCCCTTTTGGCTGCTTCTCCCCAAAGTTCGCGATGCTGGCCGGCTGCGAGTTCACCACCGGAGGCAGCTTCGTGATCAGCGGCGGAACCGGGCAATACGAAGGCGCCACGGGGACGCTGGAGATCGAAGGTGAGCTGCGGGTGGTGGAGTCGTGTCGACGCTGCTGGGTGGCACCGCGGAGCTGGTGGCCGACATCGAACTGGCGGACTGACACGGACGGGGGGGGTACCCTCCGGGACCACCCCTCGCCCTGGATTCCAAGTGCCCCATTCCGAGCCCGACTGGCTGACCACCGCCCGCGTCCTCACCCCGAAGACGGCCCGCCAGGCTGGTCTCGCGCTCTTCCTCTTCGTCGCTCTGCCCGGCCTTGCCCTGCTTTGGTACGACGAGACCAACCCCATCGAGTTCTTCAACAGCGCGTGCGAGTCCATCGAGAGCGGCACCCCCATCGTCGATGCGGTGGAACGCCTCGGCGCGGGCCATTGGGCGAGCACATGTGCCGACGATTGTGTCGAGCTCGAGGACCCCGCGGGCCTGCCCCTGAAGGCCGGCTGCGACGGTGCGATCTGCACGGCGGTCTTCGACGACGGCTCGCGCACCTGCACCCTCGCCTTTGGACGAAGCTCACGGGTGACCGCGGGGCCAGGAGAGTTGGGGAGGTAGGCCGGGCCGGCGCGAACCGCACGCTGGGACGAGGCAGCCGCTGGCCGGCGCGAAGGGACTCGAACCCTCGGTGAGTTGGCCCACACGCGCTCTACAGGCTTGCACCATCGACCGCTCGGTCACGCCGCCTGCTCGCAGTCCGCTCGCGTCGGTCAACTGACCTATCCGCCAGCGGCGACTGAGCCAGGTCAGTCCGACAGGTTCCAGGTGCTGGACGAGTTCAAGAGTTCCCCGGGGCCTGCGCGCGCTGGGATCCGTCGCTGACCGCTACCCGGCAACCCCAGCCGTCGGCCCGCCAAGGCATGACGCACTGGTTGCTCGCGTACAGGAAGTGCTCAACCCCGCCGTCAGAGGTCGCAAAACTCGGTGCAGCCCTCGTCCTCGGCGACGCACCTCGGTGTGTAGGCGCCGTCGGGAAAGTGGGCGAGCAACGTGGTCGAACCTTTTCGTCGGTCTGGGGACTCGGCTGCACCTGGGCAGGGACCAGAGCCCTGGGCAAGGCCGGGCCATCTCAAAGTGTGGGAGGAGTGCTCTGCCCTGCCTCGTCGGCGCCCCAGCAGGACACGCTCCCGTCGAGGGCGACGGCGCAGCTGTGGTTCTCGCCGGCTGCCACGGCGGCCCAGCCGTTGCCCGCGGGGAACTTCCCTGCCTCGTCCCGCCCCCAGCAGGCGATCTCGCCATCGTCCTTCACCCCGCAGCTGTGATGCCAGCCCGCCGCGACGTCGTTGAACGTTCCCTCGGGAGCGTCCGACTGCCCGGAGGGGTTCGCCCCCCAACAGGCGACGGAGCCGTCCTGGCGTACTCCGCAGGTGTGAGCCGCGCCGGCATCGATCTGGGTGAACGCCCCCGCGGGCACGTCCAG
>JAGSHC010000097.1 GCA_023954745.1 Deltaproteobacteria bacterium
CGAGGGGCTGCTCACGTCGCCGGACGGCGCGACCCTGTTTGCGGCGTCCCGCGTGGGCCGCGCCCTCTGGGAGATCGACCTCGCGGGGGGAGGGTTGCCCGAGGTGGCGCGCACCACGGACCTCGTGAAGCCAGGAGTGCCCGACCCGCTGCCGGCGGACGTGCGCGACGGTCGCCTCATCTTCCAGCGCTCCGCCGACCCCCGCATGACCCAGGACGGCTACGTCTCCTGCGCCACCTGCCACCTCGACGGCACCCACGACGGGCGCACCTGGGACTTCACGGACCGGGGCGAGGGCTTGCGGAACACCATCTCCCTCCAAGGGCGCGGCGGTGCAGCCCATGGGCCCATGCACTGGTCGGCCAACTTCGACGAGGTGCAGGACTTCGAGAACGACGTGCGCGGTCCCCAGGCGGGGGCGGGCTTCCTGTCCGAGGCCGACTGGACCGCGACGCAGGACACGCTCGGCGCGCCGAAGGCGGGGCTCAACGCAGATCTGGACGCCCTCGCTGCCTACGTCACCTCCCTGGAGACCGGTCCCAGGTCGCCCTGGCGCACCACCACCGGGGACCTCTCCAGCGATGCCCTCGCGGGCCAGGCGATCTACGCGGACCCTGATGTGGGCTGCGTCTCCTGCCATCCCGCGCCGCTCTACACCGACAGTCAGTGGCTCGCGCCCGGCCAGCCGCTCCTCCAGGACGTCGGCACCCTCACCGAGGGCTCTGGCGGACGCCTGGGGGGAGAGCTCCTGGGCCTCGACACCCCGACCCTGCTCGGCCTGCACGCGACCGCGCCCTACCTGCACGACGGCTCGGCGGCGACCCTGCGCGCGGTGCTGGTGGACACAAACCCCAACGACGCCCACGGCGTGACCTCATCCCTCAGCGAGTTCGAGCTGCAGCAGCTCGAACGCTTCCTCCTGGAGCTCGAGTAGATGCTCAAACGCCTCCTCTTCTTGGGCCCCGGCGGCTTTGTCCTCCTGGTCGTCGTCGTCCTCGGCCGCGCGCTGACCGCCTCGTCCAGTCAGCCGCCCATCACGCCCCTGACCGTGGCGGAGGTGGACGCCGACGCCGTCGCCGAGCGCTTGGCGCAGTCGGTGCGCTTCAAGACCATCGCCGCGCCCGCGGGCCAGACCTTCGAGCCGGCCCCCTTCGATGCGTTCCACGCCTGGATCGACACCACCTATCCCGCCGTCACCTCGGGGCTGCGGCGCGAGGTCGTGGCCGGTCACAGTCTGCTCTACACCTGGAAGGGTCTGGACTCGTCCCTGCCGCCGCTGCTCCTCCTCGCCCACCAGGACGCGGTGCCCGTGGAGGACTCGACGCTGCCCGACTGGGAGCAGCCGCCGTTTGACGGGGTCATCGACGACGGGTGGATCTGGGGGCGCGGCACCCTGGACGACAAGGTCTCCATGCTCGCCATCCTGGAGGCGGTGGAGTCCCTCTGGAAAGAGGGCGTGCAGCCCCAGCGCACGGTGATGCTGGCCTTCGGACACGACGAGGAGGTCTCGGGGCAGGGCGCCAAGGCCATCTCCGAGCTGCTCGGCCAGCGCGGCATCAAGCCCATGATGATCCTTGACGAGGGCCTCGTGGTCACCCACGGCATCGTGCCGGGGCTCGAGCAGCCGGCGGCCCTCGTGGGCCTCGCGGAGAAGGGCTACCTCAGCGTCGAGATGACCGTCGCTGGCGCCGGCGGGCACAGCTCCATGCCGCCTCCGCACACCGCGGTGGGCATCCTCGCCGAGGCCGTGACCCGCCTCGAGGCGAACCCGCTGCCGGCCCACATGGAGGGGCCCATGGCCGAGATGCTCGCCACCCTCGGGCCCGAGATGGACTTCGGCAACAAGATCGTCTTCCGCAACCTGTGGCTGCTGGGCGGCATCGTGCAGGGCAAGCTCGAGGCGAGCTACTCCACCAACGCCGCCATCCGGACCACGACGGCGGTGACGATGTTCGACGGGGGAGTGAAGGAGAACGTGCTGCCCCAGGAGGCGCGGGCGGTGGTGAACTTCCGCATCTTCCCCGGCGACACCATCGAGGACATCCTCCGCCACGTGGAGGACTCGGTGGATGACTCCCGCGTGAAGCTCAAGCCCCTGGGAGGCATCAGCGGCAACCCGCCGCCGGTCTCCACCATGGACAGCGAAGGCTGGGCCGTGCTCACGAGCACGGTGCGGCAAGCGTTCCCCGACGCGGTGGTGGCGCCCGGCATGTCAGTGGCAGCCACCGACGCGCGCATGTACGCCGGTCTGTCGGACTCCATCTACCGCTTCTCGCCCATCCGGCTGCACAAGGACCGGGGCGACACGGGGCGCATTCACGGCACCAACGAGCGGGTGGGCGTGGAGAACTACGCCGAAGCCGTGCGCTTCTACGCCCAGCTCATCAGCAACGCTGCGGCGGCCGAGTAGTTGGAGGGGCGGCCATGGGCCGCGAATCAGCCCTCAAGCGGGGCGGCTGATGCCCCAGTCGTAGGGCGGGATCACCGGGGTGGCCCCTTCGTCGAGGGCCTCTCGCAAGGCTCCCCGCCGCCCTTCGTCCAGCCAGCCCAGAGCCCAGTGGCCGGGCGTGTCACCCCACCCCCGCCGCGCCGCGTCGGCGGCGAACTCGTCGGGGTAGAGCCCCAGCAGCGGAGGCAGCAGCAGGGTGTTGTCGGCCTGGCGCAGGGTCACCACGCCCGGGGAGCGCAGCCAGTCGCGGCACGCACCGTCCAGGGCGTCGCCCAGAGGCCGGCCAGCGAAGGGAACCGCGAGCAGGGGAGGGCAGGAGACGGATGCGCAGTTGATGGCGGCGTGGATGCGGGTGTCGGGGAACTGAGCGAAGAGTCGGCGCTCGAAGCGGTAGAGGCTCTCCCACCGACCGTCCACCTGCAGGCGCAGCCCGTAGAAGAAGCCAAAGTGGGCGGTGGGCTCGATGAGGCCGCGCACCTCTCCGACGCCGGCGAGGGGCCAGTGCCGCAGCACGGCGACGATGACGAGCAGGTTGTAGGCGTCGATCGCCCAGGCGAGGCGGCTGTCGTCGTCGGGGAACGCGCTCGGCGTGGAGTCGGGGCCGGTCTCGGCGAGGGTGGCGTAGAGCTGCTCGACAGTGGGCGCCCACTCGCTGGCGAGCTTCTCCCAGTCCACCGCTCCGCCGCGTACGACTCCAGCGAGCAGCCGGGTGTACTCCGCTGCGAAGGCGTGGGGGGCGGGCGTCCCCATCGGGGGCAGCTTGCGGACCCCCAAGGCGGGACGGGCAGCCACCAGGGCCGCGATGGCCGCGGCGGCGCCCCCGAGGAGCCAGCGTCGACTCTTCACGCGGGCTTCCGGTAGATGACCGAGAAGTTGTTGGCCGGCATGGGGATGAGCTGCTCGCGCACGAGTCCGCCGGCGGTGGCGAGCTCGTTGAGGGCGTCCAGGTCTCGCTGGCCGTAGCTCGGGTCGAGGCTCTTGAGCCAGCCCTCGAAGCGCTCGTTGCTCGGCGCGGTGAACTCACCGTCCACGAGGTAGGGCCCGTAGGTGAACAGCACGCCGCCAGGCCGAAGGACACGCGCCGCTCCGGCGAACAGGCCCACGGCCGTCTCCCACGGGGAGATGTGGATCATGTTGATGGACACGACGAGATCGGCACCGTCGGGGCACGGGGCCCAGGTGGCGTCGGTGACGTCGAGGCGCTGGGGCGCGAGCAGGTTGGGGAGCGCCGCTTCTTCACGAAACGCCGCGATGCTGCGCAGCGCCTCGTCCGAGAGGTCCGTGGGCTGCCACTGCAGCTCCGGGAACGCTGCCGCAAAGTGCACGCTGTGGTGACCGGAGCCCGCGCTCGTCTCCAGCGCGAAGCCCCTCGTCGGGGCGCAGGTGCGGAGAACATCGAGGATCACGTCGCGATTGCGCAGCGACGACGGGGAGTTGAGCTTCATGGCTGGCTCAGGCCGTGGGGGCCTTCTCGTCAGCCTTCGCCTCGGCCTTGGCGTCGGCCTTCGGTGCCTCCACCTTGGCCGGCACGCCGTCCTTGGGCACGTCGAGCATGTGGGGGTGCTCGAAGACCGCGCGCACGGTCTTGGCGAGCTGCCCGCCCTCGAAGCCGTCCACGAAGCGGTGGTCCAGCGTGGCGGTGATGGTGAGCTGCTTCTGAATGACGATCTCGCCGTTCACGACCGTGGGCCGAGGGCTCACCGCGCCCACGAGGACGTAGATGGGCACGCGGGCGAAGGGCGTCGGGGGCACGAAGCCCTCATCGAGGCCAAACATGCCGACGGACGTGATGATGGCGCTGCCAAAGGGGAACTTGCTGACGCCCAGGGCGCCGATGCTGAGGCCGAGGCTCGACGCGAGCCACCCCGTCACCCACAGCAGGGGCCGCACCAGGAAGCGCGGGATGAGCTTCAGCGTGGACTTCGTGGCCTCGAACTCCTTGTCCTTGCCGGCCCGCAGCTTCTCGGCGAGGGCGCGCAGCTCGGTGGCCACGGCCTCCAGGGGCTTCTTGTCGAGGTCGCGAATCTTGGCCTTCGCGAGATCCCCACCGCCCTCGAGCACCACCAGGTAGGAGATGTCGACGGTCTCGTGCTGGATGTACTTGCCCCACAGGATGCGGCCGTTGAGGCCTGGGGACTTGGCCAGCGCCATGGCCACGGCCTTGCCCACGAAGTGAGTCAGCGTGACCTTCTGCCCCGTCTGTTCCTTCACCCGCTCGATGTAGGCGAGGGCGGGCTCCACGTTCAGCGTGAGCTTCCCGTAGATGTTGCCTTCCTTGGGTGCGCTCCAGGTGCCGATTGCGAGCTTGCGGCGGGTGCTGTTCATGGCCATCGCGGGGTCCTCCGAGCGCGCAGTGTACGCGGGCGCTGCGGAGGAGGTATCCGGCTGCTATCCCGCCGCCATGGCCCACCCGATCCGCACCGTGCTCTTCGACCTCGACGGCACCCTGCTCGACAGCATCGAGCTCATCCTCGGAGGCTTCCGCGAGATGATGCGTCGGCACCACGGCGAGGTGCCCCAGGATGATGTGTGGTTGCGCGGGATCGGGACTCCGCTGGCCAAGCAGATCGCCGAGCTGGCCACGGACGCGGAGCAGGCTGAGGCGATGCGCGAGACCTTCGCGGCGTACAACGTCGCCAACCACGATGCGTTCGCGGGTCCCTACTCTGGCGTCACCGAGGTCGTGGAGACCTTGCACGCCGCGGGAATCAACCTCGGCATCGTCACCAGCAAGCGGCGCATCGGCGCGTTTCGCGGACTGCGTCGCATGGGCATGACGGACTGGTTCGGGGCGGTGGTGGCTGCGGACGACGTCGAGCGCCCAAAACCCCACGCCCAGCCCGTGCACCAGGCCCTCGACTTGCTCGGCGCAGACGCCGCGAGCGCGGTGTTCATCGGCGACTCCACCCACGACATGGAGTCGGGCCGGGCGGCCGGTGTGCGCACGGGAGCCGTGCTCTGGGGGCCCTTCACCCGGGCATCCCTCGCCGTGCACGAGCCCACCTGGTGGTTCGATCACCCCGACGAGCTGCTCTCGGTGTTGATGCCGTGACGGGCGGCCCCAGGAGCCCGTCCACTATGACGGGCTCCTTGTTTGGGCCAGCGTCTTGTGACGACCGGTGACAACCGGCGCCTGTCCGCCCGATGCGACGGCCCGTCCCAAATCTGCATCAGACGGATAGGTTGACGTTGGGCGCATGGGCCCGATGCTTGGGGACATGGCTGACACCGCTTCCCCCGCTGCTTCTGCGCCCGAGTCCGACTCCGACGCGTACGACCGGACCTCCGATCAGGCGGTGGACAGCAAGGGGCGAAAGATCGAGGCCGCCAGCTTCAAGCGGCTCATGGCCCTGGCCCGCCCCGAGGCGAAGACCCTCGTGCTCGCCACCATCGCGCTCTTCATCGCGGCGGGGCTGAACCTCTCCTACCCGGTGTTCATCCGCCAGATCATCGACGGCGTCAGCGGTGAGGAGGCCCAGCAGGTGGTGAACCAGGCCGCCCTGGTGCTGCTCTCCCTGTTCGCCCTCAACGGCCTGTTCACCGCGGCGCGGAGCTACCTCTTCACGGTGGCCGGCGAGCGGGTGGTCACCCGCCTGCGCTCCAACCTCTACCGCTCCCTGGTCTCCCAGGAGATTGCGTTCTTCGACGAGCGTCGCACCGGCGAGCTCACCAACCGCCTCGCGGCTGACACCACGGTTCTCCAGAACGCCGCCACGGTGAACATCTCCATGGTGCTGCGCTACGCCGCCACCGGCCTCGGGGCCCTGGGCATCCTGCTCTACACCTCGTGGAAGCTCACCCTGGTGATGCTCGCGGTCGTGCCGCTGGTCGTGCTCGGCGCCTTCGCCTACGGGCGCGTGCTCCGCCGCATCAGCCGCAAGGTGCAGGACGCTCTGGCTCGAAGCACCGAGGTGGCCGAGGAGACGCTGTCCGGCATTCGCACTGTGCGGGCCTTCGCGCGAGAGGACGCCGAAGGGGACCGCTACGCCGAGCACGCCGAGGAGGTGTTCAACCTCGCGCGCTCCCGGGCGCGCCTCGGCGCGATGTTCGGCGGTGGCATGGGCTTCGCCTTCGGCGGGGCCGTCGCGGTGGTGCTCTGGTACGGCGGCACGATGCTGGTGGATGGCGACATGTCCATCGGCGAGCTCACCCAGTTCGTGCTCTACACCTTCTTCGTGGCCATGTCCCTGGGCGCCCTCAGCTCGGTCTGGGAGGACTTCATGAAGGCCATGGGTGCCTCGGAGCGGGTGTTCCAGCTGCTCGACCGAGCTCCGCGCATCGAGCCGGGAGGCGCCACCATCGACGGCCTGCGCGGTGAGGTGAGCATCGCGGGAGTCGACTTCTCCTACCCGTCGCGCTCCGACGTTCCGGTCCTCCAGAGCCTCGACCTCGTCCTGCGCCCTGGCGAGACGGTGGCCCTCGTCGGTCCCTCGGGCGGAGGCAAGTCCACGGTGGCGGCGCTGCTCTCCCGCTTCTACGACCCCGACGCCGGCAGCATCAGCCTCGACGGGCAGCCCTATCTCGAGCTCGACCCCGCCTGGCTCCGCCGGCAGGTGGGCGTGGTGTCCCAGGAGCCCGTGCTCTTCGCCACCACCGTGCGAGACAACATCCGCTACGGACGGCCCAACGCCAGCGACGAGGACGTCGAGAAGGCGGCGAAGGCAGCCAACGCGCACGACTTCATCCTCGAGTTCCCCGAGGGGTACGAGACCCTCGTGGGCGAGCGCGGCGTTCGCCTCTCCGGCGGGCAAAAGCAGCGGGTGGCCATCGCGCGCGCCTTGCTGAAGGACCCGCGGGTGCTGGTGCTGGACGAAGCGACCTCGGCCCTCGATGCGGAGAGCGAGCACCTCGTACAGGAAGCCCTCGACCGGCTCATGGTGGGGCGGAGCACCCTGGTGATCGCGCACCGGCTGTCCACGGTGAAGGACGCCGACCGCGTCCTCGTGCTCGACCACGGGCGGGTTGTCGAGCGAGGAACCCATCTCGACCTGGTGGCGGCTGGGGGCTTGTACCGCCAGCTCGTGGAGCGCCAGTTCCTGGCGACAGAGACTGCCGGGGTCGATGTGTCCGCGGATGTGACCCTCCCCTCGACGAGCCCGGTCCCCTCCAAGGCCGCTGCGGTTTCCTGAACGCGCGCTACGCTCCGCGCCCCATGGGCACCCACTACGACGGCGCTGAGCGCGAGACCCGCTCGCTGGACACCTACATCAAGCTGATGCGCTGTGTGGCCACCCTCGGCGGTGGGCTTCATCGCTCCCTGGCGGGGCGGGGCCTGACGCCGTCTCAGTTCGGGGTGCTCGAGTCGCTGATGCACCTGGGCCCCATGTGCCAAAAGGCCGTGGGCCAGAAGCTCTTGTTGAGCGGCGGCAACGTGACGACGGTCGTGAAGAACCTCGAGAAGCGTGGGCTCATCAGCCGCACCCCCCGCAAGGAAGACCGCCGCTTCATGACGGTGGCCCTCACCGACGAGGGACGAACCCTCATCGAGGAGATCTTCCCCGCCCACGCCGCGGACATCGCCGATCTCATGGAGCACCTGGAGCCGACGGAGCAGGAAGCGCTCGGGGCGCTGTGCCGAAAGCTGGGCACGGGCATCGCGCAGCAGGACTGAGGGTGCGTCGCACCGACCGGCGACGCAGCCAACGAAGAGGTCGGCCGTCAATCGGCCGTTCCGCTGCCCCCAATCAGGTGCTTCTCGAAGAAGAGAAGCTGCAGCAGCGAGAAGGTGTCCCGATTGGTCTTCTTGCCGAAGCCGTGGCCCTCATCCATCGCGATCATCGACCACACGTCGTGGCCGTTGGCGCGGACCACCTCGACGATCTGCTCTGCCTCGCCCACCGGCACCCGAGGGTCGTTGGCGCCGTGGGCCACGAACAGCGCGGAGGTGATCTTGTCGGCGTTGTTCGTGGGGGAGATGCGCTCCTGGAACTCCCTCATCTTCGGGTCCCGCTCGTCGCCGTACTCCACCCGACGCAGGTCCCGCCGATAGGCCTTGGTGTTCTCGAGGAACGTCACGAAGTTGCTGATGCCGACGACGTCGACGCCCGCCTTGATGCGGTCGGGGTAGGTGGTGAGAGAGGCGAGCACCATGTACCCGCCGTAGGAGCCGCCGGAGACCCCGACGTTGGCTGCGTCGAATGTGTCGGGTCGCGCCGCGATCCAGTCGAGCACCGCCCCGATGTCCTTCACGGAGTCTTCTCGTTTGAAGCCGTTGTCCAGGGAGACGTAGGTCCGTCCGTACCCGGAGCTCCCGCGGACGTTGGGGATCACCACCGCGAAGCCGGCGCTGAGCAACCCCTGGGTGCGGGAGCTGAAGTAGGGCCGCGCCTGCCCCTCGGGGCCGCCGTGGATGCTGATGACCACGGGGTGCGGGCCCTCCCCGGCGGGTGTGTATACGAAGAAGGGGACCTCCAGATCGTCGAAGGAGTTCGTGCTCTCTAGAGTCGGCGCCACGAGGGAGCCTCGGTCGAGGCCGCCGAGCTCGCTCTCGGTCCAGCGGGTCAACTCCTCGGTCTTCGCGTCGTACGTGTACGTGTCCCCAGTGGATGTGGGGTCGGTCATGGTGAAGCCGAGGACCTGGGCGTTCCGGGCCCACTGGACGCGGGCGATGATCCCGGGCGGCAGGTCGACCTTGCTCTTCGTGCCCGTGGCCACATCGAGCAGCCACAGCGCGCTGTAGCCGCCTTCGTTCACCGTGAAGGCGAGACTCGAGCCGTCCTTGGCCATGGAAGCGCCGTCCACGTCCCAGTCGATGTCGTCGGTCAGGGCCACCCAGCCCTTCTTCGAGATGCCCTTCTTTCCGAGGGGCACCTGGTAGAGCCGGGTGAACTCGCTGCGGCTGTCCACGGACACCAGCAGCTTGTCGCCGTCGGGATGCCAGCGGACGATGCGCCAGGCCTGGGGCTTCTTGGGGTCCGTGGCGTCGCGGCAGCCGGAGCCGTCGGTCTTGCAGATCTTGATGCGTCGGTCCGTCGTCGAGACGTAGTGCAGCACGAGGAGCTCGCTGTCGTCCGGCGACCACTCGATGGGGTACCACGAGCCTTCGGCCTGCCCGACGAGCAGGGCCTTGCTCATGTCGTCGACGGGGGCGACGTAGACATCGGTGTCGGTGCCGTTGCGGCTGTTGTTGCTCCAAGCAAACCGGGTGCCGTCGCGACTCCAGCTGGGCGTCGAGTGGCGGTGCAGGCCGTCGGTCAGCAGGGTGGTCTCCCCCGTCTCGGCCGACAGCCGGAACAGCTGGTATTGCTCGTTCCCGCCGATGTCTCCGGTGAAGACGATGTCCTTGCTCCCGGGGACGAAGCCACCGCGGCGCGCCGGCTCGACGCGATAGGTCACCTGTCGGCGCATCCCCATGGGGCTCTCCACGAGGTGCAACTGGGTGGCTTCCCCGAAGCGCGTCGAGACGAGGACGGACTGGCCGTCGTCAGCGATGTTGGCGAGCCATGCCGAGCGGGTCGAGAGGTACCGGTTGAAGCGTGCGCGGGTGTCGGCGGGGATGGGAGGGGTGCCCGACAGCCGCAGGGTCGGCCCGTCGTCGTGGGGCGTCTCGGCCGCAGCGTGGGGCGTCGGTGCAGTGAGGGCGACGAGGCAGAGGAGCAAGAAGAGATGGCGCATCGCCGGGTTGTAGCACCGCGATCCGCCAGTGACCGGTACCGTCGAGGGCGTGTCCCGCTACGCCGTCCTCGTCCTCGCCGCCGGCCTTGCCGGTTGCCCCTCCGCCGACCCCGACCCGGATCCCACGCCGGAGCCGACCCCCGCGGACATCTGCGCCGACTCGATGGCGGCGGGCTCCGTGCGCGTCTTCGCGACGGGCTTCACCGGCGGCACCGAGGGCATCACGTTCTCTCCTGATGGGCGCCTGTTCGTCTCTCGAGGCGACGTGGTCGAGGAGGTCTGGCCCAACGGGCAGCACGAAGAGGTCGCGGCTGTGCCGGCGGAGGTGGGACTCACGTGGTGGAACGGCGAACTCATCGTCGCGTCGGGAGACGCCGGGACCGGTGACGGCGTGGGAGGGATCTACGCCGTCGACGTGGACTCGGGGGACACCCGCGTCCTCGCGACGGGGATCCCCGGCGCCAACTTCCCGGCCGTGACGCCTTGGGACACGTTGCTCGTGTCCACGCCTGGGGGGGACGAGGAGATCGTGGAGGTCTCCGACGATGGAGACGTCTCCCTTTGGACCACCGGAGTCAGCTCGCCTAACGGGATCGGCTTCGCCGCCGACGGAAGCGCCGCCTACGTCGCCTCCACCTTCGTCAACCCGGCTCCCCTCTGGGAGGTCCCCATCGAAGAGGGCGTCGCGGGCACTCCGACCCAGCTCGCGTCCTGGGGCCCGGGGGTCGCGCCGGATGGGGTGGCCATGGGGCAGAGCGGCGCGGTCTACATCGCCCAGAACCTCGCCGGGCGCATCGACCGGGTGGACCCGGCCACGGGTGAGGAGTCCGCCCTGGCCGAAGGGGTGCAGTTCGCTGCCAGCGCGGCGTTTGGGGTGGGTGACGACTGGGACCCTTGCGCGATCTACGTGACGTCGCTGTTCAGCGAGGAGCTGTACGTGGTCGGGGCCGGCGAGCCAGGGCAGGGGATGCCTTGAGCCGACCGCGCGGCCCACGCAGCGCCTGGGGGCTCGTGCCTCTCGTGACGGCGCTCGCGGGCTGCGTTGGCGCGGCCGACCTGCCCGGCAGCGTCTCGATTTCACCGTCTGTCCTCTGCGCTGCGTCCCTCCCCCCAGGCGATGTGGAGCGGGTCGCTGAGGGCTTTTCGAACGGCACCCGTGGCATCGCGTTCTCTCCGGACGGGCGCCTCTTCGTCACCCACGGCGACGCCATCGAAGAGGTGCTCACCGACGGCTCCCACGGGGCCCTGGCGACGGTGCCTGGCGCCGCGGGGATGGAGTGGTGGAGCGGCCAGTTGGCCGTCGCGACCCCCGAGGCGGGTGGAGACGGGGGGCTCGTTCGGGTGGATGTGGCGACGGGCGAGACCGTGCTCTTCGTGAGTCCGTTGCCCGGAGCCGAGTCCGCCACATTGACACCCTGGCGCACCCTGGCGGTGGCGAGCCCCACGGCGGATCAAGAGGTGGTGGAGGTGCTCAACGACGGGGGCCTGGACGGCTTCATTCAGGAGGTCCCTGCGCCCTTCGGCGTGGCGTTCACCCCGGAGGGAGACGCGGCCTGGGTGAGCTCGAGCAGCGCGGAGGCGCCGACACTCTGGCGCTTCCCCATCGTCGAAGACGGCATCGTGCGTGGGGACCCGTTCCTGGAGTGGGACGCGCCGGTGGGCGCCGCCGAGGCGGTGGTCTCCACCACGGACGACGCGGTGTACGTCGCCCTGAGCGCGGCGGGACGCATCGCGCGGGTGGACCCCGAGACGGCGGAGGAGACGGACGTGGGCACCGAGCTCGTCGCCCCCACGGGCATCGCCCTCGGAACGGGGGACTGGGACCCGTGCGCGCTCTACGTCACCTCACCATCGAGCGACGCCGTCTTCGCAGTGGGCGTCTCGCGCTAGACCCCCGTCGGGGGCGCCCCGGTCGTGCCCGCGACTAGCCGCCGAGCATGCCGCTCTTGATGTCGTCCTGCACCGGGTCGCCTCCGAGCCACACCTTGAGGAGCGCGTCCGCGAAGTCCTTGCCCTCGATGGTGCCCTTCTCGGCGCCGTTGACGCGGGTGACGGTGCCCTTGCCGGGCTCCCAGGCCAGGGTGATGACGTCGCCCTTGCTGACCTTGACGAAGTGGGTCTTGAAGGTGTCGAGGCGAGCCTGAAGCGCACCGATCTCCGAGGCACTGTTCTTGGAGAATCCGTCCTGGATGCCGTCGGTGATCTTCGCGGGCTCGAGGCCGCGCAGCATGTGCAGCTCGGCCTTCCAAGCGCCGCTGGCCAGGGCATCGGCGGTACTCGACACCTTCTTCTCGGTCCAGAACCCGATGACGTAGACCTTGATGAACAGCACCGAGCGCAGTCCAGCCCCGTTCAGTTGCACCGCCTTGCCAGCGACGTTCGCGTTGTCCGCCAGGCTGACGCCGTGATGCTCAGCAGCCTGCGCCGGGGCGGGCGCCGAGACGGCGAGGGACAGACTGACGAGCAGGAGAGCGAACGCGCGTACCAGGGTCATGAAACCTCCTCCGGGGGGATACCGGGAGAGACACTGTACGCGCAGATGCCGGGTCATGGGGAAGGCCAGGAGCCGGCCCGCCGTCGTGGCGAGCCGACCCCTGACCGCGCGAGAGTCGTGGGCGACCCGGGGGACGCGTACCAGGAGCTGCTACTCCCCGAAGCACCTCGCGCGGTGCTCCGGCAGGCTGCCCGGTCGGACTCGTTGCTCAATGCGCGAGCCCGACCGCACAGCCGGACTCACGCAGCTGGCGCCTCGTTGGCCGCCAGCTCTTCGGGGGCCACCACCGAGCCCGGGGGCTCGGCGATGGTTCCCGGACCTCTCTCGGCGATGGTGACGCTGGCTCCTTCGAGCCAGCGATCGCCCCGCACCCTCCAGAGCGAGACCGCCGCGAGGCCCGCGATCTCGACCGTGAGGCCGATCCACGCGCCGACGGCGCCCATGCCCATGGGCAGAGCCAGAGCCACGGCCACCGGCAGCTGCAGGAGCCACGCCGCCAGGACGCTCGTCACCATGACGAAGCGCGTGTCCCCAGCGCCGTTCAGAGCTCCCTGAGCGACCATCGCCACCGCGTCGAAGACCTGGAAGCCGGCCGCCACGATGAGCAGCGTGCGTCCCAGGGCCGCCACCTCCGGCGCCACTCCGAAGACCCCCACGAGGGGCTCCGGGAATGCGACGAAGACGATGCCGCAGACGGCCATCACGGCCACCGCGAGCACCATGGAGTGCCGCACGGCGGCGCGCGCGCCCAGGGGGTTGCCGGCTCCCACCGACTGTCCCACCAACACGCTCGCCGCCTGACTGATGGCGTACCCGGGCAGGAAGCTGACGCTCACGATCCGGATGACCATCACGTGGGCCGCCAGATCGATGGCACCGACCCGCGCCAGCACCGAGACCAGGAGCACCCAGGCTCCGACTCCCAGCAACTGCCGCACGCCCATGGGGCTCCCCAACCGCCAGATCTCCCGCAGGAGCTCACGCTCGGGGCGCCGGCTCGACGCCTTCAGCAGGCGCGGGATTCCCCGCGCTGCCAGGAACGTCATCGCCACCGCCATGGCCAGCACCGTCGCCGCCGCTGCCCCGCCCACCCCCATCGCAGGGATCGCTCCCCATCCGAAGATGAAGATCGGGTCCAGTGCGATGTTGAGGCCGTTCGCGATGAGGTTTGCCACCATCGGCGTCCGGGTGTCACCCCGTCCGTCGAACCAGCTCTTGTGAGCCAGCATCGCGAAGGTCAGAGGCGAGCCGAGCACGCGGATGAGGAAGTAGGCGTTCGCCATCTCTCCCACCTCGCCCTCGGCCCCCAGCGCCCGGAACAGCATCGGCCCGAACGGCGCGAGCGTCGCCAGCGTGACGCCGACGATCCCCGCCACCCACAGGGCCTGCCATCCCAGGCGCAGGACGCCGTCCTCGTCGGTTGCCCCCGTCGCCTGCGCGACGGAGACCTTCACTCCGCCCATGAGCCCCATCCCGAAGGCGAGGATCAAGAACGTCGTGCTGACGGCCATCCCCACGGCGGCCAGGGGCTCGGTGCCGAGCCGGCTGACGAACAGTGTGTCCGCCAACCCCATCGCGGTGAACGAGAGCATCGAGATCGTGATGGGCCATGCGAGCCGCACCACCTCCCCCATCGTCGGCTCCTTGGTGGAGCGCTCCGACGATGGTTCGCTGACCCCCGGGGGGGCCCGTTCGGGGACTTGTCCCTCGCGGGCGAGGGAGGAGGTCCTTTCACCGGTCTCGTGATTCGACTCGCGTTGTCCTTCGTTGATTTCCTCGGTCATGTCGATCCGTCGCATTCTCCCGAGCCGAGCCCGGGCGCTGAGGCCGCGGGCGAGCCCGTGGCGGTGTGAAGTCAGGGGTTGGGAGACCGAGCGCCAGCGCGGTGAAGGCGCAGCCCAGGCACACGCAGCTCAGGCGTGGGTCAGGCGGACTTGGCTGTCGGTCTTGGGCTGGTTCGGAGCAGCCGGCGCGCGAGGCGCTGGCTGATCAGCAGGCGCGGAGAGCGCCGACCCCATTGCCCAGCGGTCGCTGGAGCATCGGGGTGCCGTCATACGACGGCTGCTGCTTGGGGATGTCATCGGTCCACGCGGCACCAGAGAGGCGCGGATCGATCACGGGGCGGGCAAACACAACCGCTGTGAAACTATCCATCGAAGTCCTCCAAGTGGGGCGTGGTCGCGAACATCGCGGCCAGCAGTGATGCGAGGAGCATGCACGGCCGATGGTCCTTTGGGAACCCCTTGTTGTCAGGGTTCTTCCACCCCCTCCGGGAAAAGATGCCGACCCCCTCCGGACCAGGGGTGGCCTTGCTCCCCGTGTCGTGTTGGGATAGAAGCCGCGACAAGTGCGTGAGGAGGTTGAGGTGGCTCTCCAGGAGAACATCCCCGTCGTCGACTTCCGGGATTGGACCGATCCCACAATGCGGGCTCGCTTCGTGCGGGACCTCGGCAACGGGCTCGAGAAGCTCGGCTTCGTGGCCGTCACCGGGCACGGCATCTCGCAGTGGACGCTCGAGCATGCGTACGCCACGGCCCGCAAGCTCTTTGCACTGCCCAAGGACATCAAGGCCCAATACGAGACGCCCGAGAACGGCCGGCAGCGCGGTTACACGTCGTTCGGCGTGGAGCACGCCAAGGACCACGACGCACCGGACCTCAAGGAGTTCTGGCACATCGGGCGCCATCTGGGCGCGGCCCATCCGCTCCATCAGAGCGGCGACATCCCGCCGAACCTCTTTCCCAACGAGCTGCCGGAGTTCGGCGAGGTCTTCTCGGACTACTTCAGCCGCGTGGAGTCCTTCTGCCTCTGCCTTCTGGACGCGCTGGACCAGTACCTCGGACAGCCCCAGGGCTGGTTCCGCGAGGTGACGTCCGACGGCAACTCCATCGTCCGCATCATCCACTACCCGCCCATGCCCGACGACGCCCCGGCGGGCTCCGTGCGCGCCGCGCAGCACGAGGACATCAACCTGATGACCGTCTTGCCCGTGTCGACCGCACCGGGCCTCCAACTCATGACCAACGATGGCGAGTGGATGGCCGTGCAGACCCCGCCGGACGTGCTCGTCGTGGACACCGGCGACATGATGAAGCTCATCACGGGCGGCGTGCTGCCGGCGACGACGCACCGGGTGGTGAACCCGGCGGACGCGAAGCGCGGCGAGTCCCGGCTCTCCATGCCGTTCTTCATGCACCCCCACCCGGACTGGGTCCTGAAGACCATCGGGTCGGATGAGCCCGGTGTCCTCACGCGGGACTTCCTCGGTGAGCGTCTCAAAGCCATTGGGGTTGCGTGAGAGTCTCTCGCCTCCTCGGAGCCGTCGTCCTCCTGCCCCTCTTGTTGGGCTCCGAGAGCACCTTGGCCCCGGGCCTCGAGCACATCTCCAGCCAAGAGGAGGGCAGCTGCCTCGACCGGCTCGAACTCGACGCGGGGGAGGTCGTGTGGCCCCACTGCTTCGACGACCCGAGCAAGGCTGTGGCGCTGCGGTCGCGCCTCCGCAAGGAGGGTCTCCTCGCGCGGGTGCAACAGGTGGGTCGATGGGATCGCGTGGTGCGCTACTTCCCCATGGACGCCGCCAAGGCCACACGCAAGGGGGAGGACGCGTTGACGCGGCGGCCCGACGCCTCCCACGGGATGCTGGAGGTGGTCGTCGACTGGGACCCCGAAATCCGGTCGTTCGTGTGGGATCTCGAGGCGAGCTGTCCCGTGGGCTGGACCTCCGCGGGGGACTTCAAGCTGACGGCATACGTCCTGGCCCAGGAGCAGCACTTCGCTGGGGACGAGGTCGTCGAGGCGCCCTGTGAGCTGGAGGGCACGTTCCGCCACGACTTCTTGTTCGGCAACGGCGTCGAGATGCAGGGCAGCGGGCTGACTCTGGACGGTCGCATCGTGCGTGTGCGAGGCGATGGGTGCTTCGAAGAGGCGCGATGCCCGCTGACTGCCTCCGTCCGGTGCGCTCGGCCAGGGCGCACAGTGGCTGTGGATCCCGACGTGATCCCGCTGGGAACCGACCTGCTCATCGAGGGCCTGGGTGCTCGGGTGGCCGAGGACGTGGGCGGGATGATTCGCGGGCAGCACATCGACGTGTACTACGGCACCGAGCTCTCGGTGACGCGGGCCAACGCGCGTACGCGTCAGGACCAGCTGGTGTGCGTCCCGGATGGGTCCGAGTCGACAAACTGAAGGACGAGCGCCAGGATCAGGGCGTGTATCGCCGCATCGCGCTCATCACCCTCGCCCTGTTCGGCATCCTCCTGGGGGCCGCATGGATGACTCCGGACACCTGGTACGTCGAGCGTGAGGTCGTCGTGGATGCGCCAGCCGAACTCATCTGGGAGTGGGTCGCCTCGCCGTCGCGCTACCCCGAGTGGACCGCCTGGAATGGCGAGGACGACCCCTCATTCAGCAGCGAGCACTTCGGTGGCACCGGCGGATACCTGTCGGGCTACCGGTGGACGAGCAGCGAGTCCGTGGGCGAGCTCCTGGTGACCGACTCCGAGCCGCACTGGCGCGTCACGTTGGAGGGCACGCTGGAGAAGCGCTTCCCGGTGAAGGGCTTCATCGAGCTCAACAGCCTGGACGAGGGCGGGGTCGAGGTGCGCTGGTCGGAGGCGGGGGAGCTCGGCTGGGACCCCCTGATGCGGCTCTTCCGCCCTCTCATTGAGAAGCACATGAAGGCCGACTTCGATCAGGGCCTCGGGCGGCTCAAGAGCCTCGCCGAAGCCGAGGCGGCCAAGCGGCGCGATGCCCAGCCGCACTCCGACGCTCCGGTGGGCACCTTCGAGCCCGCGAGCCCGCCCCCCGTCCCGCCAACCGGTGGCTGACTCCTCGTCGTCTGCGCCCCGCCGGAGCGCGGCGCGTACCGCCCTGTTCGTGGGCGTGGCCACCTTCCTCGGGCTCGCCGCGGTGGAAGGCGGCTGCCGGGTCCTGGAGCGCTGGTTGCCGCCCGGCCCCGTGGAGGCCCGCAGCGCGGTGGGCTTTCAACAGCTCCCCGACACGCCCCTCCTTCGCCCCATCGAGGGCTTCCCCGGATGGCTGCGGCCCGCGCCCGGGCTCATCGACGACTCGTCCCTGGTCATTCCTCCCAAGGAGGACGGAGAGCTCCGCATCGTGACCCTCGGCGGCAGCGCGGTGGGAGGGTGGGCCGTGGCCCGCCGCGCCACCTTCTCAGCAGTCATGGGTCAGGCGATGGGGGCCGATGGCGGCGACGTGCGTGTGATCAACCTCGGGCGCATCGGCTACGCCAGCGCGCAGATGGCCTGGCTCTTCGAGGAGATGGCCGCCGAGCTGGAGCCAGACCTCGTCCTGGTGGTGATGGGCAACAACGAGCGACACGACCTCGCAGTCGAGGTGGCACGGGAGGGGAGGGCAGAGCCCGTGCTGCGTCGGCGGGAGCTGTTTCGGCTCTCGGCCCTGGCCCGGAGGCTGCGTCCGGAGCGACCGATCCACGGAGATCCCGATGGTCGCGCCGGAGTCGGGTCGGACGACCCACCGACCCATCCCCCGGATCTGGCGGAGATCGATGCCTACGCCCACGCCCGGTGGCGGCGCTCGCTCCGCCGCATCGCAGCAATGGCCGAGGTAGTAGGCGCGCCCGTGCTCGTCGGCACCGTGGCGGCCAACCATCGGTATCGGCCCGCGAAGCATGAGTGGAACTTCCTCGAGGGGGACGCCTGGGCCCTCGACGAGGTCCGCTCGGCGTACTTCCGCTGGCGATACGGCGACGAGCAAGCGCTGGACTCGTTGACGGTGGATCCCCTCCGGGGCCCCAGCCGCGACGCCGACTATCCCTGCGCCGACGCGGACCGGGCCTGGTACGCAGGAGAGCCCACCCAGGCGGCTCAGGCCTACGCCGCGTGCTTCGCTGACGCAGGCCTCTATCGCGCCGACGACGCCATGAACGCGGTGATCCGCGACGAGGCGCAGGCCTTGGGACTGCGGGTCGCGGACGTCGAGACGGCGCTCCACCAGCGAGCTGAGCATGGGGTCCCCGACTACGACGTCTTCTACGACTACTGCCACTACACGCCGCGCGGGAACGTATTCGTCGGCCACCTGCTGGCGGCGGAAGCGAGCGCGTTGCTGGGACGGCGGCCTCCTGCTCTCGATCCGGCGGCGGCGGAGGCGCGGCACGTCCGACTCTGGACGCAGCTGCCCTACGACCACGTACGCTTCGCGTCCTGGCTCGGGGTGAGCGCCGATGTTCCTGCGTTGGCGGCGCTTCGGTACGGAGAGGGGACCATCGAGCACGACCTGGGCCCGGACGGCTCTGCCCTGGCGTTGGCGTTCGCGGGGAACAGACTGCACGACCGCGGATCGGTGGCGGAGCTCGACTGGCTGGAGGCTGCCGCGTCCTCCTGGTGCCGGGCGCTGGGGAGTCCGTTGAAGCCGATCCCGGGAGAGCCCCCCGGGGACTTGGTCATGGACCCGCTCCTGGCCATCGAACTCCAATCGAACCTCGAGTCGCTGCTCCGAGGCCCCGCAGGCAACCACCTGCGCGACCTCGCGGGGCCCGACGCCGTCGAAGCGTGTGTCGCGGGCCGCGACCCATGGCACCGGGACGCCCTGCCCAAGGTCGAGGACATCTGATATCTAGCTGAGATGCTCCGCAGACTCTTTGTTCTCCTCGCCCTCCTCCTTGTTGCTTGCCCCACGGTCGAGCCGGAGCCCGAGCCCACCCCCGCGCCCGAGCCCGAGGCTGGCCCGTTCATGGCCGGAGCCGCCAGCGCCTTGATGGACATTCCCGTCGGCATCGGAACCGCGGGGAACTCGTTCCTCGGAGGGCCTGACAGCGACTCGCCCTACTCCGACAGCTTCCCCGCCACCCGCCGCGTGCACGCGCACCCCGACGTGCGCGCCGTCATGTACAGCCGCGGCGAGGGCTTCGAGGTCATCCTCGTGCGCATCGACATGATCGCGTCCATCCAGCAGCTCCGGGACGCGGTGCTGCTCGAGCTGTTGGAGCGCACCGGCAACGACTGGGACGACGCCCTCGTCCTCAGCGCCACCCACTCCCACTCCGGGCCCGGTCGCTTCATTCAGGGGTTCTTCTCCATCATCGCGGACGACTTCTTTCCGGCGCACTACGAGCGCCTGGTCCACACCATCGCGGACACGATCGAGGCCGCCCACGCAGACCTCGCCCCCGCCGAGCTCGCCGTGGTCCGAGCGAGCGCGCCGGATGGGCACAACGATCGTCGCTGCGCTGACGGCGTGCTCTACACCAACGACGACACCCCGCTCCTCGCGGTGCGCAAGGAGGGCTCCATCGAGAGCGTCGTCGTCTCCTACGCCATTCACGGCACCACCATCGGCATCGACGACCTGACCCTGAGCCAGGACGTGTCGGGCGCCATCGAGACCTTCACCGAGGCCGAGCTCGCCTCCCCCGACGTGATGGTCATGATGATGAACAGCTGGGCGGCCGACGTCTCCGTGGGCAACCCCACGGTGCCTGCCCCGGACAACGCGACCCCCATGCCCGATGGGTACGACAAGCTCGAGCGGGTCGGCTCCTACATGGCCGGGGTGGTCTCGAGCGCGCTGACGTCTGCTTCGTACGAAGCGGAGCCCACCATTGAGGGCCGCACGTACCGCTACCCCATCGGCCACAGCGAGATGGGGTACGAGCTCGGCGAGTACCCCTACATCTACGGCGCCATCTACTGCCAGGGCGGAGACGACTGCGACGACTCCGACGTTCCGTTCGAGCCGACCAGCTCCACGACCATCGACGAAGCGTGCGTTCCCTTCCCCGAGACGTCCCCGGCGCCGCCGCAGACCATCGCCACCGTCGGGCGCATCGGTGGCAGCCACTTCACGACCTGGTCCGGGGAGTGCGGCACCTTGCTCGCTGAGGAGACCATGGCCGGTATGGCGGCTCTCGATGGTGTCGAGGACGTGATCTTCTTCGGCTACGCCAACGACTACCTGGGCTACGCCCTTCAGTACGACGACTGGTACTACGGCGGCTACGAGGCCTCGGGCGCCATGTGGGGTCCGCGTCAGGGTCAGTACATGTCCCGGCGAAGCATCGAGACGATGACCCACTACGTGGAGGGCGGGGTGTTGCCCTACGACCAGCCTGCTCCCATCGAGCTCTTCGACCTGTCCGAGGTGCCGGAGGTGCCGGTGGAGACGGCGCTGGACGGGGGCACGGTCGTCAGCCAGCCCAACAACGCGGGCGCGGGGGAGACGGTCACGGCCACGGTCTACGGCTCCGACCCCTGGCACGGAACCCCCACCGCGGTGCTCCAGTCCGAGGGGGCTGGCGGCTGGACGGACGTAGTGACTCCGTCGGGCGCGCCCTACCAGTCGAACAGCCTCGGCTTCTGGGTCGATCTCGCCGTGGATCCTGAGTACACCGACGACGATGTGCTGCCCATGACCAGGCACTTCAGCTGGACGTTCTCCATGGCCCGCACGTCCCGGTTCTCGGAGCTGACAGGCCTCGAGGCGGACAGCTACCGGCTCCGCATCACCGTGCCGACCGAGGGCAAGCCCCTGGAGGTCACGACGGACACGTTCGAGCTGCAGTAGAGGGGCGACTCTTCCGGACGAGCGTCCGAGGTCGAGGCGAGTACGGCTCCCGGGGGCGGACCGGGCAGGATGGTCTGGGTGATGCCCCCGGGAGACCGGCCTCACAAGGGAGGTGCCGTCGCGCTCGGGAGAGTTGCCAGAGGGCACCCAGATGCCCGGTCACTTCCTGGCGGCGGGCTCCGGATTCCGCCATCAACCGGGTGGGCGCAGCTCTCCCAGGGTGGCTTCAGCCCATTCGCCGACGCGCTCCCGCTCATCGACGGAGAGCGCATCCAGCCGGCCCAGGATCCGCTGCACCATCTTGGTCACGGAGCCACGGCTGACCCCGCGGGATGCAGCGACGGACGCAAGCTTGCCGCCAGCTTCGAGCAGCTCCCGCAGGTAGGCCTCGTCATCGGCTGAGATGGGGAGGGGGTCGCGAGGTCTGAGGCGGACGCGGGGTGCCGGGGCCGGTCGCCCGACCAAGGGCGGGAGGTCCGGGGGCGCTTCCTCCCGCAGACGTGCGACGGACTCCCGGTCGAGCACCTTGCGCCGGGCCGCGCGCGAGACGGCGCGATGGGCCGTGGTGCGCACGTAGACGTAGAGCTGTCGGTCGTTCCCACCTTCGAAACGGGCCAATGAGCGGCTGAGCAGCTCGCTCAAGACGTCTGCGCCGATCTCGTCCACTTCGTCGTCGCTGAGCAAGTCCCGGTACCGAGCGCGGTGGGCGCTACGCACCTCGAAGATCGCCCAGCGTGAGACGGAGGCGTGAAGGACCGCGCGGTCCGCCCGCAGGGTGACGAACCCCAGCAGGTCCGCGCCGTCGACGCCCGCAAACGTGGCGAGCCCGCCGTCGAAGAGGTCCGCGAAGAGGCCCTGGACGATGGCGCCGCGCTCATCGGCCCGGAACAGCCCGTCGAAGCAGGTGGCGCAGGTGTCCTCGACCCGCTCTCCCGCGAGGCGGGCGATGGTGCGGAAGAGGGTCAGGGTCTCGGGAGCGCGCCGGTGGGCGATGCGCTGGCGCAACGCCAGCAAGAAAGCGCTGGGTGGCCGGTCGCTCAGGGGGGGCGCGGGCGGACGCACCAGCTCGGGAAGCCGATCCCAGAACCCTGGCGGGGCCTCGCCCTGCGCCGCGATGCGCAGCGCTCCCTCGGGGTTGGCGTGGTTCATCCGCGCTTCTCCGAGCTCTCCCAGGGGCGGTCCTGGCCGAAGATGATCCCGATGATGATGTCGAGCAGGGTCTGGTCGCTGACGGCACCACCGGTGCTGTTGTTCAGGCTCTCGTTGTTGCTGTTGCCGGTGCGGTAGCCGCCGTTCTCGTCGCTGTTCGTCGAGGCGGGCGCGCTGGTGTCCGTCCCCGCCCCATCCCCGTCGGCGCCGCCGTCAGCACCGTCCGCGTTGTCGTCGTCCTCCCCTCCAAAGCCAGCCTCGGGCCCGGCGATGCCGTCGGCAGAGATGGGCACGCCCAGGAGCATCTGGCCGACGGTCGAGGCGCGGAAGAGCGTGGAGTAGCGAGAGATGCCTTCGTCGCTGCCGTCTGCCATCGCCGTGGCTGGCAGCAGGGTGGCGAGAAGCAGGGCACAACAGGTCAGTGCAAGACGGGATCGCATGAGTCGTCCTCCGGGTCTGGTTCGAGTGCAGGATCCGGGCCGAGTTCTCCGGGCGCCTCACGCCCGTCGATGGGCGTGGCGAGCTGGTCGCGCAGCAGCGCCAGATCGGGGTCCTGTTGGATGTACCGCTCCACCTGACGCACGAGGTCCATGGGGAACCGTCGGCGAATCTGCTGGAGCATCGTGCGTGCGCGCGCTTCCTGGTCGAGGCGCAAGAGAATGATGAGGATGTTCGCCAGCGAGTCCCCCCAGGGCCGGGCCGCCGCC
>JAGSHC010000232.1 GCA_023954745.1 Deltaproteobacteria bacterium
CCAGGGCCGGGCCGCCGCCGATCGCGTTTCGAGATCGAGGGCGACCTCGTAACGACCCAGCAGGAACGCATGCACGGCGCGGTGGTGCTGGACGACGGCGAGGCCCGTCGCCATGCGGGGGCCGCCTTCGGACAGCACCAGGTGCTCCTCTTCACCGATGAGGCGTGCCAGCTCGCGCAGGTCCTCGCACGATGGATGCGCCGCGAGGGTCTGGAGCAGGATGACGGCCCGGCGGTCGGTGATCAGCCGGTCGGCACGAAGCTGCTCCACCTCTCCACGGAGGAACTCGATGCGCGGCTCGTCTTCTCCGAGGGCGTCGAAGATGGGGCGGAGCAGGCGGAGCTCGTTCGGGTCGTCGATCCCCGCGACGGGGGTGACGAAGGCCTTGCTGTCCACCGCCGTGAGCACGCGGTCCAGGAGCGCGTCGAAGTCCATTCCACCCTGCCCTCGGTGTCCGCCCCAGTCAGTGAAGCGCGACACCTTCTCCCCGAAGGTGGCACGGGCGCGGCGGATGTTTCCCCGGAGGTTGAAAAGAGTTGGTCACGACGGGGTGTTTCCCGGGATCAGTCGCCCCAGGTCTTGCGCATGTTCTGGTGGGGGATGCCCACCTCCTCGTAGGGTTCCCCGAAGGGCGCGTAGCCCATGCCCGCGTAGAAGCCGACGGCGTGATCGCGGGCGTGCAACTCAATGGACTCGACGCCACGCTCGGTGAGCTCGGCCTCGAGATGCTCGACCAGGGAGCGGCCGATGCCTTGGCCCTGCAGAGACGGGTCGACGGCCATCTGGAAGAGCCGCCCTCCCCCTGCTCCGTCCGGGTGAAAGAGCACGCAGCCCATCACCGCGCCGTCGATGGTGGCGGCCACGAGATGCAGGGAGTCCGCCTCGAAGGGGAAGGCCACGGTCGAGCGGGACATCCCCAGGGGCTCCCTCAGTACCCGGAATCGAAGATCGCACTCCCCTTCGTAGAGCGGGTCCGTGACATCGATGAACAGCAGATCGAGGGGGTCACTCACTCGTCCAGCTCCCTCACGACCTCGATGATGATGTCTCGGTCGTCGGCGTTCGGCGCCAGCTCCAGGTACCGATGCAGCGAGACCAGCGCTTCGGAGCCCCGCCCTGCTTCGGCGAGCAGCAAGCCGCGGTCCCGGTGCTCTTCGTATCGCTCCGGCGCGATGACGAGCACCCGATCGATCTGGCGCAGGGCCTCGGGGAGCTGGCGCAGCCGCAGGTAGCTCCCCTTGAGGTTGTAGGTCATCCGCAAGAGGATGAGGCGGGACGAGCTTGGGCTGAGCAAGCTCTGGTGCTGCTCCAGCGGCATCTTCATCTCGTGCAGGCGAGCCACCAGGTCGTCCTGGGTGTGCACGCGACCGGCGTAGAACGGGTCCACGAAGAAGCGCGGCTCGTCCCCCCGGGCGCGGGTGCCTACGAGGAAGTGCCCCGGGAAGCCGACGCCGTCGAGCTCGACGCCCGCGCGGCGGGCGACCTCCACGTAGATGACCGACAGGGCGATGGGCAGACCGCGGCGCCGCTCCACCACCTGGTTGATGAAGCTGTTGCGGGGGGCGTAGTAGTCGTCGCGGTCCCCCGAGAACCCGAGGTCCCCGAAGAGCCGCTGGTTCAGGCGGGCGATGGCCTCAAAAGGGCTCGCGCCGGCAGCGATGTGCAGCGGAGCCGCGAGCTCGTCGAGGGCGGTCAGCACGCTGTCGGCGTCCACCCCCGGTTGCTCCTCGGCCGCGAGCAGGGCGACCGCTCGGTCCAGGGGCAGGTCGGTGGGGTGGTTCTCGATCAGCTCGACCAGGGGGCTGGGAGCTCTTGCAGGGAGCGGCGACACGCCCCATTGGTAGCATCGCGACGATGCCCCGAGCGCCCTCCAGCCGCCGAATCCTCTGGGTCATGGTCCTCGCAGGAGCTGCCCTGGCGGTGGTTCATTTTGCGGGGTCATGGCAGTCCGTGGAGGCACGCGTGCCCGCGGCCGGTCCGCCCACACCCGTCCATCAGGATGGCGCCGTGTTGGGCATGACCGTCTCTTGCCCCACCTGGGGCTGGGAGTGGGGGTCCGACGCAATGGTCGAGACCCTGCACGAGCTGTCGGCCTTGGGGGTCAACTGGGTGGCCATCCACCCCTACGGAAGCATCCGCGCCAACGGGTCCATCGGGTTTCGGGATCTGGACCCGGACAATCCTCCGGAGTGGCTCGCGCGTCCCATCGCCGAGGCCCACGCCCTGGGCATGAAGATCCTCATCAAGCCGCACATCGCCTATTGGGGCAGCCCCTGGTCGTGGCGCGGGGAGATCGCCTTCCCCGACGAAGCAGCGCGGGCACGCTTCTTCGCAGACTACGAGGACTGGATCGGGCAACTGGCCACGGCCAGCAAGGGGGCTGACGCCTTTGCCGTGGGCACTGAGCTGGACAAGACCATCCAGCACGAGGCCGAGTGGCGCCGGGTGGTGGACGTCGTGCGGGCGCGGTACTCGGGCTCCATCACCTACGCGGCCAACTGGACCGACTACCAGCGCGTCCCGTTCTGGGACGCCCTCGACGCCATCGGCATCCAGGCCTACTTCCCGCTCGTGCAGGACCCGGGGATGCCCAGCCCCGACGAGCTCGAGGCGGGCTGGAGCAAGGTGATGCAGCAGATCGCCGCTGTCAGCGCGAGGGTCGACCGACCAGTCGTGTTCACGGAGCTTGGCTACAACCGCTCCGCGAGGGCCGCGAAGGAGCCCTGGAAGTACGACACCGGCGGGGTCGATGCCGCCGAGATCCAGGCGCGCTGCCTCAAGGCGGCGATGAAGGCGATGGACGCCGAGCCCACCGTGGTGGGCGCGTTCCTGTGGAAGTGGTTCCCGGGCGGACGGCAGCCCAACGACTTCAGCAAGCAAGCGCCCCACATGCGGCAGGTCATCGAGCAGGAGTGGGGGGCGCGCTGAGGGAGGCCCCCGCCGAAGGGGGGGCGCTGATCTCAGGCAGGCAGGACCTCGCTCAGCCACGTGCCGAGCGCTGCGATCTCCTCCGCGTCGACCTCGTGCTGCATGCGTGGCCGCTCCACCCACACCGTCGGGTGCCCGAGCGCGCCGACGCGTCCGTGGGCCTCACGCCCCCGGGCGACGCGCACGACCCCATCCCGCGCCCCGTGGCCGAAGAACACCGACGTCTTTGTGTTGGCGTCGCTGGCTTCGGTCTCGATGGTGTCCTCCAGCAGGAGATAGCCGCTGAGGACTCCGATGCCCGCGAGGCGCTCGCCGTGGCGTAGCCCCACGTGCAACGACATGGCAGCGCCCTGACTGAAGCCCAGAAGGGCGACGCGGGCGGTGGGCTCGGAGACCCCGGCCGCGGCGAGGGCGGCGACCTCTCGGGCCAGGAGCCCCTCGATCATCCCGGTGGCCTCGGCGATGTCCGCGGGGTCCTCTCGTCCCGGGCCGGGCGCCAGGGTCTTGATGTCGTACCAGGCCGGCATCACCCAGCCCTGGTTGATGGTGACCGGGCGCTGGGGTGCGTGGGGGAAGACGAAGCGCAGGTCGGGCCGGCGGAGCCAGGGTGCGACAGGCTCGAAGTCGTGGCCGGACGCGCCAAGCCCGTGAAGCCAGAGCACGGTGCCGGAGTGGGGTGCCGTGGGCTCGATGATCACGCAGTCGAGGAGGTCGCTCATGCCGCCAGCTTAGGGCCGCTCGGGGCCGCACGCTGAGCCAGTCCGCGGGCAGCGCTGCCTGCGGTACCCTCCGGGTCGCCATGCCGCGCTCGCGGCGGCACGAGGAGCCCCCGATGTCCGCACCGACGCCCCCCGCTGCGCCCAGTTCTGGGCCGAAGACGAAGCTCTCCGGATACCAGATCAAGCTCTTCGTCTTCCTGTCGGTGGCGACCCTCTTCGAGGGGTACGACTTCTTCGCCCTCGCCCAGGTCCTGGACAACATCCAGGTCGAGTTCTCCCTCAGCAAGTTCGAGGTCACCGCCCTCACCGCGTTCATCAACGCGGGGACCATCCTGGCGTACCTGCTGGTGCGGAAGGCGGATCGGTGGGGTCGCAAGCGCGTCCTCACCATCACCATCCTCGGCTACACCCTCTTCACCTTGCTGTCCGGGCTCTCGACCACCGTCTGGGCCTTCGCCATCACCCAGTTCATCGCCCGGATGTTCCTCATCGCCGAGTGGGCCACCGCCATGGTCTACGCCGCTGAGGAGTTCCCAGCGGATCGGCGGGGGATGGTGATCGGGGTGCTCCAGGCGTTCAGCTCCCTCGGCGCCATCGTGTGTGCGGGGGTCGTGCCGATGCTGCTCAAGCTCAGCTTCGACTGGGGCGGGGAGACCATCAACCCCGGGTGGCGCAGCGTCTACTTCGTGGGCGTGGTGCCCTTGCTGATCCTCGCCTTCGCGCGCCGCAACCTGAAGGAGACCACCCGCTTCCTCGAGCAGAAGGGCAAGACCGCGGAGCGGCCGTCCTTCTTCGCGATCTGGTCGGGCCCCTACCGTCGACGCGTCCTCGAGCTTGGCGCCATCTGGTTCGTGACCTACGCGTGCACCCAGAACGCGGTGCACTTCTGGAAGATCTTCGCCAAGCAGGACGCGGACTGGACGGATGTGGAGGTGGCCAAGGCCCTGACCATCGCCGCCGTGGTGTCGCTGCCGCTCATCTTCCTCTCCGGGAAGATGCTCGACGTCATCGGGCGCCGCTGGGGCGCCCTGATCATCTACACGAGCCTCATCGCCGGATTGCTGCTCGCGTACAACCCCGACCTGCCTCGGCTCTGGCTGGGCCTCGGCCTCACCGTCGCCGTCTTCGGTGTCACCGCAGTGCTCTCGGTGCTCAACGCCTTCACCAGCGAGCTGTTCCCCACGGAGCTTCGGGGGGACGCCTTCGCCTGGACCAACAACATCATCGGGCGCATCGGCTACGTGCTCTCCCCGCTGCTCATCGGGGTCCTCGCCGAGCGGCTCGACAGCTGGGGCGGCGCCATTCGACCCACCGTGATCTTCCCGGCCATCGCCATGGTGCTCATCTGGTGGCTGCTCCCGGAGACGAAGGGCAAGGAACTCGAAGAGACGGCCGCGGCGGACTTTGGGCGGTAGGCGATGACCGACTCGCTCCCGGCGACCCACGCGAGCCCCAGCATCCTGGGCATCCTCTCGTCGGTGGGCTCGATGTTCACTCCGCTCGGCTTTCCGCCGGCCCAGCCGAACCACGCATCCGAGCCCTACCGCCCGTCGCGGGTGGGCCGGGGCATCCCGCCCATCGCCGACATCTACCTGCCTCCGGGGCCGGGGCCGCACCCGTCGATGGTGCTGGTGCACGGCGGCGGCTGGGTGATCGGCCACCGACGGATGAAGGCCATGCGCCACCTGGCGACGACCCTCGTGCAGGCGGGCTACGCGGTCTTCGTGCCGGAGTACCGCATGGTGTTTCGCGGCGGTCGCTTGACCGAGGCCCTCGACGACGCCACCACCGCCATCGCCTGGTGGCTGGACAACGCCGAGCGCTTCGGCCTGGACCGCGCCCGGGTCTCCATGTCCGGCCTGAGCGCGGGGGCGACCTTGATGCTCCTCGCGGCGGAGCAGCACCGGGAGTCTGGCCTCGCGTCGCTCCTTCCGGTCTTTGGCGTGTACGACTTCTCGGACATGCACGGGGGCATCGGGCGTCTCATCCGGCCGCTCTTCCTGCGCGGGGCTGACCCCAAGAGCGTCTCCCCGCTGCACATGCCTCCGCCCGCCTGCCCGGTGACACTGTTCCATGGAACCGCCGACACCCTGGTGCCCTACTCCCAGGCGGTGGCGCTGCGGGATGCATGGAGCGCCGCGGGGGGGACGGTCGAACTGGTGACCTATCCCGGTCTGCCTCACGCGTACTTCAACTACTCTCAATCCGAGGGGTGCCGACAGGCGACCAGCGACTATCTCGCGGCACTGTGAGCGGCGGAAGGGGGTGTGCAGGGCTCTGGCCGATTCTGGGTCGCTCTGCTCTTCTTCCCGCGTGAAGCAGTACCACGACCTCCTCGACCGCATCCTCCGCGAAGGAATCACCCGCGAAGACCGCACGGGGACGGGCACCCGCTCGGTGTTCGGCCATCAGATGCGGTTCGACCTGCGGGCGGGCTTTCCGGCGCTCACCACCAAGAAGCTGCATCTGCGCTCGATCATCCTCGAGCTGCTGTGGTTTCTCTCCGGCGACACCCACGTCGCCTGGCTCCAGGAGCACAAGGTGCGGATCTGGAACGAGTGGGCCACCGCGGAGCAGACGGCTCGCTTCGGGCGCCAGGCGGGTGATCTCGGACCGGTGTACGGGCATCAGTGGCGCAACTTTGGAGGAACCCTGCGGGAGGACGGCACCTACGACAGCGATGGCGTCGACCAGATCGTGCGCCTGCTCGACCAGATTCGCACCAACCCCCACTCCCGGCGCCTGATCGTGACGGGGTGGAACCCCGCCGAGGCCGATCAGGTCGCGCTGCCGCCCTGCCACACCCTCTTCCAGTTCTATGTGCAGGACGGCGAGCTCAGCTGTCAGCTCTACCAACGGAGCGCCGACGTGTTCCTGGGGGTGCCCTTCAACATCGCCAGCTACGCGCTGCTCACCTGCATGATCGCCCAGGTCTGCGGGCTCAAGGCAGGTGACTTCGTGCACACCTTTGGCGACGCCCACCTGTATCTGGACCACCTCGATCAGGCGCGGCTCCAGCTGACCCGCGACGTCCGGCCCCCGCCGCAGCTGGTGCTGAACCCGGACGTCTCCGACCTTTTTGCGTTCACCTACGACGACATCGCCCTGGAGGGCTACGACCCCCACCCCCACATCAAGGCGCGGGTGTCGGTATGAGCGAGCGGCTTCGCCTCGGGGTGATCGTGGCCGTCGCGAGCAATGGGGTCATTGGCAAGGACGGTGACCTTCCCTGGCGGCTCCCCGAGGACCTCAAGCACTTCCGACGAACGACCCTGGGTCACGCGATCATCATGGGCCGGACCACCTGGGAGTCCATCGGCAAGCCCTTGGCGAAGCGGCGCAACATCGTCGTCACGCGGCAGGTCGACTACGTCGCGCCGGGGGCGGAGGTGGCTCACTCGCTGCCGGAGGCCCTCGCGATGGCCCGGACCACGGATCCCGAGCCCTTCGTCATCGGCGGAGCGTCTCTCTACGCCGAAGCCTTGGGCTCGGCGACGCGTCTCGAGATCACCGAGGTGCACCGAGAAGTGGCAGGGGACACCTGGTTTCCTGCGTTCGATCGCGACCGCTTTACCGAGGTCTCGCGGCGTCCCGGAGATGGGGTCGACTTCGTGACCTGGGTCCGCGACGTGGATTGATCCTCGCCCCCGGCTACTATTCCCTGTGGCGATCTGGAGGAGCGACGGATGACGATCGAGGAGGGCCCTGCGCCCACCTCCGCGGGGAAGCACGACCGCGCGACCTGGGCAGGGTTGCTGTGCGCCGTCCTGCGTGAGGGTCGGTCGGGAGTCCTCCAGGTCCGGTTCGGCAAGAGCTGGAAGCGGCTGCACATCGTGCTCGGCTCCCCGGTGGACTACGACACCGATCGGGAAGCCGACCCCATCGTCCAGGCCCTCGCGGCGTCGACGCCGGACGGTCGCGCCGAGCACCTACGGGACGCAGTGGCCGCGTCCTTGGAGTGGGCCACCGGGCAGTGGTCGTTCGCCCCGGCCTCGCCCCTCGCAGCCGAGACCATCGACCCCGCGCTCCTGCCCGACCCCGTCACGATGAGCGGGCTGTGGGCGGGGGTGAAGCAGCACCTGTCCATGGACGAGGCGATGCCGGCAGTCACGAGCGCCTCGACGTTCGTTCGAGCGGCTGACTTCGAGGAGTGGTTCCCGCTGCTCGCGGTGGAGGCACCCTTTGACGACCTGCCCGCAGCCCTCGCCGATGGCTGCGGAATGGACGTGCTCTACCGGAGGATCCCGGACCGCTCGGGCAATCTGGTCAAGCTCCTGTGGCTGCTCCAGCGCGCGGCGCTCTTCGATGGGCAGTTCGACCAGCGCGTCCAGTTGGCGTCCAGGTTGGAGGGACTGACGTCCGACGAGAGCCAGCCGGAGATCGAGCTCATCGACGAGTCGGCTTCCTGGCCGTCGGTCTCGGTGTCGGACGAGCCAGCCCCGTTGGAGTCCCTCGACCCGGGCAGCGTGGCCGACGACGAGGTCCCCGAGGTGGAGGAGGTCGCGGCTGGGGTCCCTGAGGAGGCCTCCGCGGAGAGGCGCCCGAAGCCTCGGTCTCGCTACGGGGCCCCGCCGCCACCAAAGAAGCGGACGAGCTACGTGTACTCATCCTCGGCGGCCGATGGCGCCGTGACCCCCAGCGTGGCGGATGAAGAGGCCCCTACGGTCGCTGATGACGCCGCCCCGACGGAGACAGAGCCGAAGCCTCACGAGGGGCGCACCCGTCGCAACACCCGCGACCCCGCCATGGTGCTGCGCCGCGACTACGACCAGAGGATGCGCAAGGACTACTACACCTTCCTGGGACTCGACCCCGAGGCGACCGCCACGGCCATCGAGCGGCGCGCACGCCAGCTGGCGGGCCGATGGCAGGCGGCGATGCGGTCGCGCAGCGTGCCGTCGGAGATCAAGGAGTTGGCGAAGGAGCTCGCGACCGGCGTCCAGCTGGTCTATCGCACGCTGGCGGATCCGAAGCGGCGGGCCGAGTACGACCGTCGCATGGCGGCGGGGCAGGCTCCGGTGCTCCGTCCCATCAAGGGCGCGACCCGCCTCTCGACGCCGGGGAGTCCCCGGCCGCAGCGCCCTGCGACCGAATCGACGAAGCCCGGCGCCGACGCCTCGGGTGGCGCGCCCACCATGAACCAGCGCATCGAGCACTTCGTGGAGGCCGGGGAGTGGCGATTGGCGGCGGGTCTCCTCAAGGAGGCGCGGCTCATCAACCCGTCGGACCCCGATGTGCTGGCGCACCTGGGATGGGTCACCTGGAAGCTCGAGAAAGACGAGGAGAGCGCCGAGGAGTTCTTGCGCCTCGCCGTGACCTTCAACGGGAGCCACGCGGCGGCCATTGGTTATCTCGCACGCTTGTCCGTGGACACCGGCGACACCGAAGCCGCCCACAAGTGGCTCAATCGGGTCCTGGAGCTCGACCGCGGTCAGCGGTGGGCCCGCCGGGCGCTCCGCAAGCTCCCCCCCCTCGAGCAGGAGCAGCCCCAGAAGGGGCTCAAGTTCTGGCGGAAGGGCGACTGAGTGTCTGCAGACGTCCTCGTTCTTGACTCCGATCCCGAGACCCTACGGTTTCTCGAGGACCGGCTCACGCTGGATGGACTGTCCGTTCAGGGGGCCGAGTCCCTTGATGATGCGGTGGCTCTCGTGCGCACGGGTCAGCCCTGGATTGTGGTGACTGCTGGGGACACGCCCGACGGGCTCGTGTTCTGCCAGGAGGTGAAGTCCGACCCCCAGTTGAGCGACGTGGTGGTGGTGGTGGTCTCGGGGGGAGCCCCGGGGCAGCACCTGGTGCGGCACTGGCTCGGCGGGGGCGCCCGCGCGGACCTGTACGTGAGACGCCCACTGGGGAACGCCTTCTTCGGTGCCCGGCTCGAGCGCTGGATCGCTGCGCAGTCCGCGACGGTGGGGATGACCAGCGATCGTCTCCTGGAGTCACTTGGCGGTTCGCCGTCGGTCGAGGTCGAGGTCGAGTTCGACGAGGCGAGCGCAGAGCTGGATCGGCGAGAGGTGGAGCTCACGCAGCGGGAGCTGGACCTGGAGTTCGAGCAGTCGGCGCTCGTGGAGCGGGAGTCCCATGTGGGGGCGCGGCTGGAGGAGCTTCACGCAGAGGCGGCCCAGGCGCGGGTGCTGGCAGAGGCCCAAGAGGCCGAGCTGATCGAGGCCGAGGCGCAGGCCGAGCGGGCCCAGGAGCTGGAAGAGCAGCTGGCAGCCGCTCAGGCGGAGGTGGACGCCCTTCGTGGGCAGTTGACCGCTGCGGAGCAGGCGCGCGAGTCCGTGGATTCGGAGCTCGAGAGCGCCCGGGGCGCCCTCGAGGCTGTGACTTCCGAGGCGGAGACCGCGAGGGCGGAGCTGGGGGCTGCGACCTCTGAAGTCGAGGCTGCGAGGTCCGAGGCGGAAGCTGCCAGGTCGGAGGCGGAGACCGCGAGGTCCGAAGTCGAGGCTGCGAGGTCGGAGGCGGAGACCGCGAGGGCGGAGGTGGAGGCTGCGAGGTCGGAGGCGGAGACTGCGACCTCCGAAGCGGAAGCTGCCAGGTCGGAGGCGGAGACTGCGACCGCCCAGGCGGAGGCTGCGACCTCCGAGGCGGAGACCGCGAGGTCCGAAGTCGAGGCTGCGAGGTCCGAGGCGGAGGCTGCGAGGTCCGAGGCGGAGGCTGCGAGGTCCGAGG
>JAGSHC010000220.1 GCA_023954745.1 Deltaproteobacteria bacterium
CGTCGTCGTCGTTGGCGGCGTCGTCGTCGTCGGCCGCGTCATCGTCGTCAGCCCCGCTGTCGTCGTCGTTGGCCCCGCTGTCGTCGTCGTTGGCGTCGTCGTCGTCCCCACCACGAGAGCCCCGCGGCGTGCAGCCGACGAGCCCGAGGAGCAGGACGAGGACGAGGGAGACACAGCGGGCGTGGAACATCAGGTCTCCTACTGGGTTCTGCGTGCGCGGGCGGCGCGGGGGAGGTCCCTGGCTTCTGCCAGAGCCTCCTCGAGTTCCTCTGCCCCCGCCATCTCTTCCCGCAGCGCGTTCACCACGGCGCCCAGTGGGGCAGCAGTCTCGTGGTCGGCAGCACCGGTCGAGCTCACCAGGGAGAGTCGAAGGGACTTGAGCTGATGGAGGGCGGCGCGGGCCCGGGCCCGGAGGCGCACATCCGCGCGACGGGCATCCGCGAGGGACTCCTGTCGTTGCTGGACGGCCTGCTGGGTCTGCTGGAGGGCCTCGCGAGTCTGCGCATCCAGCGACGGGTCCGTGAGCTCCGTCTCGAGCTCCGCCACTTCCTGGGCGAGGTGTTCCTCGTCCTCCCCGTGCAGGTGCACCGCGATGTGGCGCCGCCGCTCGAAGAGCTCGTCGAGGACCCTGCGGGTGTCATCGAGGGCCTTGTTCCCGGGTTCGTCCAGGGCATCGCGCAGGGGGTCCAGACGCCCCAGTTCCTCCCGCAGCTCGCCGTGGAGCGCCGGCTCGGGCAGCGCATCCTTGATCCGCGGCACCCGCGCAAAGTTCTGAGGCGAGAGGGTCGAGTCACTCTCGTCCGATGCGGCCTCCTCCTGCGTGACCTCGGGCTCGGGGAGCGAGCGCTCGCCCGTCCCGTAGAGCACACCGAGGATGGACTGGATGCCGCCGTCCTCGCGCTCCCGGTGCAGCCGCGCAAAGGACGGCGCGATCTTCCCGAAGTGAATCGCGAGACCGATGGCCCAGAAGGGCGCCCAGGAGGTGTTCACCCCCACGACGGTGAGGCCGAGGATGACGGTCACGAACGAGGTCAGGTGACGTGAGAAGCTGCGCACCTTGTGCACGTCCACGAGACGGGCGGCCCCGGGGGCGTCGACGCCATGGACCTGCTGAAAGAGCAGGGACTGGTGGAGGGGACGGAGCGCGTTGTCGGCCTCGTCGGCCCGCCGGAAGAGCTCGTCGCCCTCGAGTTCGCCAGCCTTGATGGCCCGCACGAGGCGGCCTTCCTTGTACTTGATGGGGCGCTCGTCGTCGTAGACGATGAACGCGGGCTCGCCGGCAGCACTCATGGCCGCGGGATTCTACGCCACCCGACGCCAACGCACCTCAGTGGTTCGCACCGAGCGATGACGCAGCCCGACCCACACGCAGAAGCGGTGGTCGCGCTCCGAGCTCAAGGAGGCCAGGAAGAGACGAGGGAGGCGCACTCCGAGTGCGTCGCACCGAGCGATGACGCAGCCCGACGCCGAGATCGGAGTGCGAACGCCGCTTCTAGTCGATGCGGACGTCGTTGACCTTGAGACTCAGCCGCTTCCCATCCGACTCCGGCAGGAAGAAGAGGACGTCGTCGCCCTCGTAGCTCGTCTCCACCGGCTGACCGACGAAGTCGTTGCCCACGCGGTAGCGCACCTCTTCGTGAGTCGTGGTGCCGTCGGCTCCGACCCAACCCACGAGGGTTCCGCGCTTGAACTTCTGGTAGTGCGCTCCACAGAAGCCCTTCGCTCGGATGGGCTTCTCGCACTCGTCGAGACGGCAGATCTTTCCGCCAGGTACGGCCGCCTTCTTCGCAGGGGCCTTCTTCGCCGACGCCTTGGCGGACTTCTTCGCCGGAGCCTTCTTGGCTGGAGCCGCCGCGGCCGCGACCGCCTTCTCGCTGGCTTCGTCGACGGTGGTCTGCAGGGCTTCGAGGGCACCGCTCAGCTCGCCGAGGGTCTTCTCGAGACGGTCGAGCTTGTTCCGAAGCTCGCGCACCTCGGCGCGGGTCGGCAGGCCCTTCTGATCGAGCACCTCGTAGATGATGTCTTCGACGGGAGTCTGGAGGACGGGAATGAGGCGCTCGGCCAGGGGTCCAAGAATCATGCTCAACATCGTCTACTTCTCCGCGACCGCGTCGATCGTGCGCTTTGCCTTGCCCCGAATCTCATGCACGAGGCGGGTTGCCTCGCGGCACCGGTAGTCGAGCATGTCCACCCGATTGCGCAGCTCTCGGAAGTCCGCCCGCGTGGGGAGCCCCTTGTGCGCGACCACGCCCTCGAAGACTTCTTCCACCGGGCCACGCAGGTGTGGCAGCAGAGAGTCGTTGACGGAGGACAGGAGATAGGAGGAGATGACGCCCATCGATCGCTTCCACTTTCAGCGACCGCACCCGGTCGACCGGTACGATCAATCATGTTCAGCGGGCGGGAACGTACTTGGCCCGCGATCCCAGTGTCAAGGAAAGAACCCCCTGATGTTCATTGTGTTTCCGCCGGATGCTTGCAACCAGCATTCAACTGATCCCCCCCCTTCGGGTACGACCGTGTCCCATGGGGCAGGGCTGCTGCTCCTGGCGACGCTGCTCACCCTCGGTGCCTGCAAGGCCCCCCCCGTCGCCGCGACGCTGCTGGCGCGGCCGTCCGGGACCTACGGCGAGGTCATCAGCTGGGCGACCCAAGCACCCCCTGGCACTCCCCGCCACCGTCTCGATGTAGAGATCGAGGTAGACGAAGCTCAGCTCATGGGCTGGTCCCGCAGCGACTGGCAATACAACATGTTCGTCGACCTGGACGTGCAAGGGGCGGGGGACGTCGACGAGCAGTGGATGAAGTTCCCCGTCACCGAGGAGAAGGTCATTCACGAAGACGCAGAGGTGCGTCAGATTGCGTACAAAGCCGCCGGCACGCCGCAGCCCAGCGGGTTCCTCCGGTCCGAGACGCTCCGAGGCCTGTACTTCAAGCCCGACGGCGGAGAGGTGGTCATCACCGCCCACATCCGCACCCCCCAGGGGGCCGACCGCAAGGTGCTCAAGGCCGTGCGCAACGTCCGCCTGCTGGTGCGCAGCGGGAGCGACAAAGCCCTGACCGGCTGGGAGGAACAGCCCCGCACGACACGGGACTGAGCGCTCAGCCGAGGTCCAGGCTGTCCCCGACGGACCAGACGGCCCGGTCGGCCCGACCTCCCCGCCAGCTCTCTCCGTCCACCGCCGGCTTGCCGTAGAAGCGCTCGAAGGTCGCGTGCACCGCGCAGCTCACGGACCGACCAGCCCCCAACTCCTCGGTGAGCCGCCCCGCAGCGTGCTCCTGACCCGACTCCACGCCCACGACCGCGAGGTCCACCGGCCCGGCCGCGCGCCGCCACGAGCGCACCGTCTCAGACTCCAGCAGCTCGGTGAACGCCTCGCAGGTGAAGAACACCCGCCGGCCCGCGACGTCCATGTCGTACGCCAGAAACGGCCCAAACTCCGGCTGTCGCTTGATGGCGAACCAGGAGCGCACGATGCGTGGACCGTGTCGAACCAACAACCACGGAGCCCCCAAGGGGTTGTCTCGCTTGAGGTTCCCCAGCTTGCCCTTCACGTCGTGCTTCGGCAGATGAGGGAACGCCCAGCTCCGCACCGTGACCCCAGCGATGCGCGCGCTCTCCCCTGGCAGAGCAGTGACGAAGCGGTCGCGAGGAATGTCGCGGTAGGCGATGAGGTACTCGCGGACCTGCGTCGGGGCGAGGATGGGGACGGGGCCGACGTGCTTCACGACCTCGGCGAGGTCCTTGATGTGCTCGTGGTGCCCGTGGGTGAGCAGAATCGCGTCCGCGCCGTCGAGGTCCTTCAGACGCGCGTGACGGTCGTCGAGGAGCGCGCTCACGCATGGGTCGAGGAGCAGAGTCGGGCCCCCCGGGACGTCGAGACGGAACGTGGACCAGCCGAGCCACTGAAGCTTCATGCGGACTCCCCGTGTCCGGAGGGGTCCAGCAGGCGCGCTGCAATCACCGCAGCCTTCACCTGAAGGTCGAGCGCCATGGCGGCGTCAGCCTGGACGCCCCCGTTCTCACCGGTGAGATGGGAGGCCGTGGCCTGGGGAAGCCGCCCCGCTGCCCGCATGGCGCGGTGCCTCTCCGCAGCCGCCGCGGCGGCTCCCGGGACGGGGGGGACGTGCAAGAACAAGCAGGGAACCGACTGCTCCCGCAACGCATGCAACGCCACGTAGTAGATCGCGTTGCACAGGTAGGTCCCGGCGGAGTTGCTGACGTCGGCGGCGACGCCCTCTGCCCGGAGCGCCTCGACGACCGAACGCACGTCCACGGATGTCAGGAGGCCATCAGGGGCACCACTCACGATGGGGCCCGACCGCACGGTGCGTCCGGCGTTGTCCGCGATGCGGAAGTCGGCGACGTTGAGGGCCGCCCGCTCCACGCGAATGGAGGTCGTGCGTCCATGCAGCCCGAAACAGAGGACTGCGCTCGGGCGGGTGACGGCGATCTGGTTGCGCAACATGCGCGGCGCAGCCTCCAGGTCCACCGGCAGCGTCAGCGAGACCCCTCCATCGAGGCGCTCCGCCATGCCGGCGACGATGTCCACCGTGTGGTTGTGCGCCCAGGGTCCGAAGGGCTCGAAGGCGGTGACCAGCAGGGTCAACCGCTGACGTCCCCGGGCTCCCACTCCTCGAGGCCGGCGCGAATGGCCTTGAGGAACCGACCGGAGCGGGCGCCGTCGACGGCGCGGTGGTCGTAGGTCAGCGTCATGAACATGCGGGGCCGGATGGCGATCTCGTCGCTCCCGTCGTCCGCCGTCACCACCACCACGCGCTTGGTGATGGCCCCCGTGGCGAGGATGGCCACCTGGGGCTGGTTGATGAGGGGCATCGACGCGAGGTTCCCGTTGCTTCCGACGTTGGTGATCGTGAAGGTGCCGCCTTGCAGGTCGGCTGGCTTGATGGCGCCCGAACGGGTCTTGTCGACCATTGCCGTGAGAGACTGCGCGAAGGCCGGAAGCGTCGAGGAACCCGCATCAGCCAGGACCGGGACGAGCAGCCCCCCGTCCCCCTTGGCCACCGCGACCCCGAGGTTCACCGCCGCGTGCCGGATGCGCTGCCCATCGTGGGTGAGAGACGAGTTGAAGTCCCGGTGCTCGGTCAGCGCCTGGGCCACCACCCAGCCGATGCACGCGGTGTAGCTGGGCTTGGCGCCGTGGGCCTCGAGGAAGCTGGCCTTGTGCTCCGACCGCCAGGCGGCGAGGCGCGCCAGGTCGATCTCCACGATGGTCGAGACGTGGGGTGACCTCCACCACGTGTAGGCCATGTGCTCGGCCATGGCCCGCCCGAGCCCCGACAGCGGCACGACCTCGTCGCCATCGTGCACCTGAGGGGCGTAGCGCGCCGCGGTGGCCGGCTCGAAGGGCGCGACGATGCGGTTGGCGAACCCACCGAGCGGCATGCGCTGCCCGGGCTGGTATCCCCCGGGAGGCTCGGCGAAACCGCTGCCCGCTCCGCCGTCCGCGATGAACGCCTCGATGTCTCGACGACTGACTCGCCCGCCCCGACCGGTCCCCTGAAGCGCGGACAGGTCGACGTCGTGTTGACGCGCGAGGCGGCGAACGACTGGCGACACGAACAGCTTCGCGTCGCCTCCGGCCCGAAAGGCGCGGTTGCGGGCCACGGGGTCGCGCGGGGAGCTCGAGGGCTGGCTTCGGCGGGGCGTCGCAGCGCGTTTGCTGGGTTTGGCGGCGGGGGCGCGCGCCTTGTCGACGGCCCGCTTCTTCACGAGGAGGGACGGGTCGACCGTCTCCCCTTCGGCCCCGAACCAGGCAATCACGTCGCCGATCTGGACCACGTCGCCCACGGCCGCGGCGTGCACGAGCAGGTGTCCCTCCTCGAGGGACGGCAGGTCGGTCTCGACCTTGTCCGTGGAGATGGTGACGAACGCTTCGTCGCGCGCCACGAAGTCACCTGGCTGCTTGAGCCAGGCGGTGACGGTGCCCTCGGCGATGGACTCGCCGAGTCCGGGGAGGCGGATCTCGATGGCCATGTCAGTCCTGGTGCGCCACCGGCTCAATGCCGATTCCGCGCGCGGCGCAGAGTGTACGCAGGCGGTCCGAGGCGGGCGAGGCGTGCCGTGCGAAGACATCCCCAAAGGCCTGCGCAGTGACCGCGACGACGGACTCCATCGTTGGTGGAGCGAGGCCCCGACCCTGCGCGATCCGCTCGAGACTGACGACCCCCGCGTCGTCGATGCCACAGGGCACGATCAGGTCGAAGAAGCTCAGGTCGGTGAGGACGTTCATGGCGAAGCCGTGCAACGTCACCCAGCGTGAGCACTTCACGCCGATGGCTGCGAGCTTCTCGTCCCGGTCCCCTTTCAGGAACCAGGTGCCCGTTCGGCCCTTCACCCGCTCAGTGCGCACATCAAAGGCCCCAGCCGTGCGCAGGAGCACCTCCTCGACGTTGCGAAGGTATCGATGCAGATCGCGCTCCCCATCCTGGGCGATGGAGATGATGGGGTAGCCCACGAGCTGACCGGGGCCGTGGAAAGTGACGTTCCCCCCTCGGTCGGTCCCCTCGATGGTCACGCCGCGAAGCGCCAGCGTCTCGGCGGAGGCAACGACGTTCTCGCTTCCGCGCCCGGTGAGGCTGTGGGTGATGGTCGGAGGGTGCTCCAAGAGGAGCAGGGCATCCTCAATCTCACCCGCGACACGCGCCGCGTGCACCTCTTTCTGGAGGGCGAAGGCTTCGGCGTAGGGCACGGTGCCGAGCCAGACGGGGGTGAAGGGACGCACGGCGGGAGGCTAGGTCCCCCGAGGACGAAGCGCGACTCCCCAAGGGCAGCACCCCGACCGAGACGACTCGGTCGGGGCGCTGGATCGGGGTTCTGCGACCAAGGCTCAGGGCGGTGGAGCTCACCACCGGAGGGGACCCACGACGCGGACGCCGAGAGCGGCTGCCCTGGGCTCGCTAGGCGACCTTGCGGCGGCGTCCTTCGAGCGACTGGCGCATCCGACGGAACGCGCGAACCTCGAGCTGACGCACGCGCTCCCGGCTGATGCCGAGCCGCACACCAACCTCCTGGAGAGTCTCCTTCTCGTCGTTCAAGTGCCGACGCTGGATAATCTCCTGCTCCCGGTCGGGGAGCTCCGAGATGGCCGCGTAGAGGTCGCGGGTGTCGTTGGCCGACTCCTGCTCCATCGCCAGGGTCATCTCCGGGTCGGGGTCGTTGGCGGGGATGAACGCGCTCCGGGGAGCGGAGTCCGCCTCGCTGCCAACGGGCTGGTCGAGGGACACGTCGTAGCCACCGAGGCGACCCGCCATGCTCTCGACCGTCTTCCGATCGACGCCGATGATCTCGACGATGCGCTCCATGCGCTTCTCGCCGCGCAGCCCCTCGCGGTCCGCCTCACGACGAGCCCGGCCAAGCCGCGAGTACACCGTGCGCTGACGCTGGGTGGTGCCCAGGCGAACCAGCGAGCGTGTGCGCAGCAGGTAATCGCGGATGTATGCGCGAATCCACCAAGCGGCGTAGCTCAAGAAGCGCGTGCCCCGTTCAGGGTCGAAGCGCGCCACGGCCTTGATCAGGCCCATCGTGGCTTCCTGAATGAGGTCCGAGAACGGAACGTGCTGGTTGGCAAATTCGGAGCTGATCTTGATGACGGCCCGCATGTTCGAGAGAACGAGCTTGTCGAAGGCCGCCTGGTCCTGGTGATCACGCCAACGGCGGCCGAGTGCGACCTCCTGTTCCGCAGTGAGGACCGGGTGCGCCTGCACCGAGGCGTAGTAGAGAGCGAGAGCGTCAGAGCGTTCGCGCGCCATGGCTGCCTTCTTTCTGGGGCGATACAAGAGCCCCTGTTCAATCCCTCCGTCAGGGGAGGGGGTGTCCCACGGAGGGACCGGGTTGCAAAGCACCGTCGGTCTACTTAGACCCTCAAAGGCGGTGCCTATTCCTAAGACGCACGAGGAGGTGACTTACTTCACTCTCTTTTGTAAGCGTCTGTTTCTGTCTTAATCACCGATAGCCGGTTGGGAAGCCCCCCGCGCACGCGCGGTCGATCCCGATCCGTTTCTGCTACAAGAACCTCCCTTCGCCGGATTTGTTCCCGGTGTTGCGTTCTGCCCCTTCCTACGCCCAGGCACGGCGATCGGTTTCCTGCCCATCTGGACAGTCCGAGACTGACCCCTTGCCCGGCGTGAACCCTGACAACGAGGAATCCCCCGATGATTGGCTTCGAACTCAACGAGATGCAGCAGGCGTTCCAGGACCTCGCGCGCCAGTTCGCCCGGAACGAAATTGCGCCCGTGGCGGCCAAGCACGACCAGAGCGGCGAGTTCCCCCGGGAGGTGCTGGCCAACGCCCACGCCGCCGGCCTCATGAACTCCCACATCCCCGAGCACTGCGGCGGCCTCGGCCTCGGCACCTTGGACGGCTGCCTCATCAGCGAGGAGATCGCCTGGGGCTGCACCGGCATCGGGACCGCGATGGAAGCGAACACCCTCGCCCAGATGCCGGTCATCGTCGCTGGCACCGAAGCCCAGCAGAAGAAGTACCTCGGTCGTCTGACGGAGGCGCCGCTGTACTGCGCCTATGCCGTCACTGAGCCGGGCGCCGGATCGGACGTCGCTGGCGCACGCACGACCGCCGTGAAGAAGGGTGACTCCTGGGTCATCAACGGCGAGAAGATGTGGATCACCAACGGTGGTGTCTGCGACTGGTACTTCGTCCTGGCGAAGACCGACCCGGAGGCCTCGGCGGGACGCGCGTTCACGGGCTTCATCGTCGAGCGGGACAGCCCCGGCATCTCCGTCGGCAAGAAGGAGTGGAACATGGGCCAGCGGGCCAGTGACACTCGCGCCATCACCTTCGAGGACGTCGTGGTCCCGGACGCCAACCGCCTCGGCGACGTGGGCTACGGCTTCAAGATCGCCATGAAGGCCTTCGACAAGACCCGGCCGGTGGTCGCGAGCGCCGCTGTGGGCCTGAGCAAGCGCGCGATGGACGAGTCCATCAAGTACGCGAAGGAGCGCAAGACGATGGGCAAGCCCATCGCGCACCACCAGGCCATCAGCTTCATGATCGCGGACATGGCGACCGAGATCGAAGCGGCTCGGCTGCTCGTGTGGAAGGCCGGCTACGAGATCGACAGCGGCCGGCGCAACACGCTCTACGCGAGCATGGCGAAGCGCTTCGCTGCGGACACGGCCATGAAGACCGCCACCAACGCGGTCCAGGTGCACGGCGGCTACGGATTCAGCACCGAGTACCCCGTGGAGAAGCTGTTCCGCGACGCCAAGGTGTTCCAGATCTACGAGGGCACCTCGCAGATTCAGCGGCTCATCATCGGCAAGGAGATCTTCTCCCGCTGAGCGCGGAAGAAGGCGCGAACTCGGCCTCGGGAGCTAGCCCGGGGGCCAGTTCATGGCGCGACCGCCGAGCAGGTGCACGTGCAGATGGAACACCGTCTGCCCTGCGTTGCTGCCGTTGTTGATGACACAGCGGTAGCCGGTCTCATCGAGGTGGAAGGTCCTCGCGATGTCCCGCGCCACCGAGAAGAGGTGACCGACCAGCTGCTCGTCTTCGTCCTGCATCGCATCGATGTTCTCGAACGCCTTGCGAGGAATGATGAGAATGTGGACCGGCGCCTGGGGGTTGATGTCCCTGAAGGCGATGCACTGCTCGTCCTCGTGCACGAGGTCTGCGGGAATCTCCTTGCGGAGGATCTTGGTGAAGATGGTCTCGCTCAACGTCGCGTACTCCGATAGGGATGGCCCATGAAGTGTGCGGCATCTGCAGGACCCGAGCAATCGCCCCCCCGCACTGAGCATGGGGCGCCACGCATCGTCTGTCGGTCGTCCTTCGAGGGGCGGCCGGACCGCGTGCTGCCCTGGTGCGAGGACTCTCCCACCGCCCTCGAGGCCCTGCGCGCCGGCGGTCAGCCCATCGCGTCCTCGTGCTCTGGCGCGACGGTGTGCGGACGCTGTGGAGTCTTCGTCATCGAGGGAGGCGAGAGTCTCCCCCCTGCCGACGCCACCGAGGAGGCCGTGCTCCGCGTCATGGGTGCCGGCGGCGCCGACGAACGCCTTGCTTGCCGCCTCCCGCGCGGAGCCATCGACACCCAAATCGTGCTTCGCACGAACTATTGGTAGCCCGCCAGCGTAGAAAGACACCATGGACATCCCCTGGGCCCAGGTCGGCCTCGTCGCCGCTCACATCCTCCTCGTGCTCACCACCCTGGGCGGCTTGGTCGGCTCCTTCTTCCCCGCGTTCCCCGGCGCCGTCATCATCTGGGGAGGTGCGCTGCTGCACGGTCTCGTGACCGGCTGGACCCCACTGGGAGCCAACACCCAGTTGATTCTCACGGGGCTGATGGCCCTCTCCGCCGCGGGCCAGTTCGCCATCTCCGCCGCCGGTGCCAAGCGCTTCGGCAGCAGCTGGTGGGGAATCACTGGCGCCGGCATCGGCATGCTCGTGGGCACCTTCATGATTCCCATCCCGCTCCTCGGCTCGCTGCTGGGGGCCTTCCTGGGGGCCCTGGGGTTCGAGCTCGCCATCGCGCAGCCCCTCGCCGCCAAGAAGGCCGAGGCGGCAGGGAGCGCGCCCCCGTCAGGGGCAGGAAAGGGCAAGGAGGTGGGTCAGGCCGCGAAGGCCGGCTTCGGCGCGGCCCTCGGCGCCGTGCTCGGGATGATGGCCGAGGTCGGCATCGCCTTTGTGATGGTGGGCGTCGTCCTGACGAGCGCCATCTTCTGAGATCGCCCGACCCGCCGCCCCAGGGCGGCGCGGGGAGTTCAGCCCGAGAGCACGGGCGCCCCGCCAAAGCGAAGCACCGCCTTCGGCCAGGTGGAGATGGTCTGCTCGAAGGCCGACTTGTCCCACTCGCGGATGTCGACGAGGGTCTCGCGGCCTTCGTTGAGGATCACCTGCCAGATGGCGTCCTGGATGCCGTTGCTGTGGTCCTCGAGGAGCGAACGGGTGATGGTCCAGGTCTCGAAGATCCGTCGACCCA
>JAGSHC010000221.1 GCA_023954745.1 Deltaproteobacteria bacterium
CGTCGTCGTCGTCGGCTGCGTCGTCGTCGTCGGCTGCGTCGTCGTCGTCGGCGGCGTCGTCGTCGTCACCGCTGCCGCCCTCGCACTCGAATGCGAGCGTGTAGGCGCTCTGCGCGCCGTCGTAGCCGTCGACCACCACGTAGTACGCGGTGCCAGCGACGGCATCGAAGATGACCTCCTCGTCGGTGGTCTCGGACTCCGCGGACACATCGAGGCACTGGTTCGGGTCGCAGGAGCCTCCCGAGCCGGCCGCCACGATGAGGTCGAGGTCGGCGCTGTGCCCGGTGAGGAGGAGACGCACTTCCTCGGTTGTGTCGGTGGTGAACTCGTAGACGTCTTCGCCGCCGCTGTTGGGCCAGGTCACGCAGGACCACTGGTTCACGCCGTTGGGCTCGCCGGAGTTGTCGCCGTTGATCGACGCACCGCAGAAGGCGTTCGCGTCGGGGCTGCAGTCGGCGTCCTGGCAGGCGGGGTCGCCGGCGCAGTCGGGGTCATCGCAGTCGATGAGGCCGTCGCCGTCGTCGTCCGCGCCGTCGTTGCAGACCACCTCCGTCGATGCCTGGGGACACGTCGACTCGAGGGTGAAGCTCCCGGTGGCGCCATCCCAACCATCCGCGACCACGTAGTAGGTGGTGCCGCCAGTGGCCGTGAAGGTCAGCTGCTCGTTGTCGAGGTTGTACTCCCCCGACGCGGCGAGGCAGTTGTCGGGGTCGCAGGCGGTCCCATTGGCTTCCGTGACGAACAGATCCAGATCCTCGGTGAGGCCCGTCATGCTCACCGTCACCGCGCCCGATGCAGGTGGCGTCAGGGAGAACACGGCCTCGGCGCCGGTGTTCGGCCAGGTGGAGCAAGACCAGTCGTTCACCTCGCTCGGGCTGCCCGCGCTGCTGCCATTCACCGTGGTGTTGCAGGGCAGAAGTCCCTGGGACTGGCAGGTGGTCTGCGCGCACGCGGGGTCGGAGAAGCAGTCGGAGTCGAAGCAGTCGACCTGCCCGTCGATGTCGTCGTCGAGACCGTTGCTGCAGTCCGTCTCGGTGCTCGGCGAGGTGCAGTTGGGGTCGTTGGCGCAGTCGGAGTCCGCGCAGTCGATGGCCCCGTCACCGTCGTCGTCGAAGCCGTCGGCGCAGGCCACCTCGGTCGACCCGGTGGCGCACGACGCGGTGAGGGTGAAGCTGCTGGTCGCCCCGCCGAAGCCGTCCGCGATGACGTAGTAGGTCGTCCCACCGGTGCCCACCCAGGTGACGGTCTCGTTGGAGTTCCCTTCGGTCCCTCCGACGTCCAGACAACCGGACGGGTCACAGGAGCCGCCCGAGCCGCTGGTCGCGAAGAGGTCGAGGTCTCCAGTGAGACCCGACATCGTCACGCTGACGTTGCCGCTGACCGGCGGGGTGATCGCGTAGACCGCCTCGGGGCCGGTGTTGTTCCAGTTGGAGCAGCTGTAGGTGGTGTTGTCCGAGGGGCCCGACGCGTTGCTGCCCGTGATGGATGAACCACAGGAGAGCGCCTGGGTCGCCTGGCAGGTACAGCCGGGGAAACCCGAGCAGTTGCTGTCCGCACAATCGATGAGGCCGTCGCCGTCGTTGTCGATGCCGTCGCTGCAGTTGGACTCCACCACGCCCGATCCGGGGTACATGTCGCACACACCAGCCTCGTCGTCCGAGTGCAGGGTGCGCGAGCTGATGCCGCCGGAGTAGCTGGCGAACATCGTGGCGGTGCTGAAGCCGCTGTGGTCGAGGCCGAGCCAGTGCCCGTTCTCATGGGCGGTGATGCTCTGAAGGTCGGTGTCGTTGAACCCTGGGGTGGTCGTGGTCGTGAAGTTGAACCCGACCCCGTTGTAGGCCTGGTCCGCCGCCACGATGTTGCAGCCCGACGTCCAGTTGACGGTGACCGCGATGGTGCTGTTCACGTTGCCGTAGGGCCAGCTGCTGGTGAAGAACTCCACCACGGGCTCGTTGGACTGGGTCTGCGCCGACGTCGTCGTCGTGCCCGTGTACGCGCTCGTGAAGTTCGTGCTGCAACTGTTGGGAGACGACCAGACGTCCCAGCCGCCCTCCACCGCGTTCTGCACCGCGCCGTCAGAGAGGCCCGGGTAGAAGCTCTGGGCGCCAGAGAACTTGTCGCGGAGCTTCCACGTGATCGGCAGCGTCGCCCACGTGACGGGGTCTCCGTTGCTACAGACGTTGGAGGGGTTCCAGGCCGCCGCGGGGACCGGAGCGAGCCAGGCGCCGAGGAGCGCCACCACGATGGGGAGGAGAAGACGCCGCATCTCAGCGCTCCTCCTTCACCGCGTCGATCTCGGCCACGAGGGCTCCCAGGGTCGCCGGGGCGGGGATGGGCTCGTCCAGCGGGACCACCGCCCCGCGCTCGTCGCGGGTGAACATCGCGAGGTCACCCAGCTGCTGGTGGAGCCTCGCAGTCGGGCCGCTGCCGTGGACCTCGAACACCGACTGCCCCAGGGTGTTCAGGACGTAGAACCCACCCTTGTCCATGAGGAACAGGACCACGCGCATGCCGGGGCGGAGATCGCCATCGCCGGGGATGAACATGGTCCGGTCGTCCACCGTGCCCTTCATTTGGCGCACGGCGAGGGAGCCCTTCGGGGCAGTGCCCCACAGGACGCGGTCGATGGAGACGGTCGTGTCGGTGTACGGGGTGCCGTACTCCGAGTCGATCCCCTGGGAGGTCCCCCCCACGACGCCCTCGACGACGGCGGTGGAGTCGGCCAGGTGCGCCCTCGTGTCCAGCGCGAGGACCGAGGCGGACCATGCAGGCGCTGCGAGGAGCAGGGTGAGAAGGAGCACCGCCGAGGCGGTGAAGACCAATCGAGTGCGCACGATCATGCATTCCCTTTCGTCCGACCCCTCGGACGCGGGGGAATGTGCCCGCTGAGGGCGTAGCTGTCGAGGGTCGTTACGTAGGGAATCAGTCAAATGCGGGGTGCGGGGCACCCACGCCCACCCAGGCTCAGAAGGAGAAGCCCACCACGCCGCCGGGCCACACCTGCACACGCACGTTGGACAGGTCGCCAGTCGCCGTGGGCATGAAGCTGATGCCGCTGCCGTTGTCCCGCATCTCCCACACGCTGCTCGTGTTGGCGTCGGGGCGACCCGTGGCCGGGTCTCGTCCTGGCGGTCCCACGAGCACGTTGAGGGTCGGGCCCACGAAGAGACCGAAGTGCTTCGCGAGGCGCACGTTCAGGACCGCGCGAAGCTGATGCTTGAACGACGGCGTCTTCCAGCCACTCACACCGAAGACGAGGCCGCTGCCGCCGTCCAGGTCCAGGATGAGCGGACCCTTGCGCGGCAGGCGGACGCCGATCCCCACCTCGACGGTGGCGTTGCCGTCGCCGAAGGGCGAGAAGCCGCCGGTGAATCGCGTGTATGTGTGCCGCGCTCCAAACTTCACGCCGACGTTGATGAGGCCGGTGTCGCTCGCGAAGACGTCGACGTGAAAGATGCCCCGCTTGATGAAGTTGAGGAGGCCGATGGCCACCTTGGCGTCCTCTGCGATGTTCACCATGCCGACCATCACGCCGTCCATGGTCCCGGCGATGTTCACCATGCCCACCTGGGCTCCGCGAGCCTCCGTGGCCATGTTCACCACGCCCACCTGGACGCCATCGAGGGTGTTTGCCCAGTTCACGAACGCGCCCTGCACACCACGCATCTCGCCGACCCAGCCGAATCCGACGCCCCAGCTGACGCCCTCCACCACGTCACTGCGGCCCCCGAGGACGAACAGCGAGACGTGGTTGAGGTCGGGCCCCTTGACCCAGGTGTTGATGTCCAGCGGTGGGACCAGCGAGACGTTCACGGGCACCTTGCGGAGGTTCAGGGTGCGCTTGCCTGGCGCCCCAGGCCCCGCCGGTTGCTCCCCGGGGTGCACGCGGGCGCCGGGGATGGACTCGTTCTGCGGGGCGTGCGCGTCGCCCGGGGCGTCGCCCCGCTCCACGGTGTGCTCCACGGAGCGCTCGGTGAAGTCGCCCGACCGCAGCTGCAGGTCCACGCCCTCCCCCAGCCAGATCACCGCTTCCCGCACGCGGACGCCGTCGTCCCAGACCACCGTGTAGCCACCGCTCTCCAGGCCGAGGGTCACCGCGCGCCCCGCGAACTTGCGCAGCTCCAACTCGAGGCGGTCGTCGCTGTTCCGAATGGACACGCGCCCGTCCACCGCCTCTGCGAGCTCGAGGGTCGCGGAGACTTCGCGCAGGTCGGTGAGGACAAGGTCGCCACTGCCAGCCAGCTGGATGTCGTACGCGGGATGCTGCGGGCCCCCCAGCGTGCTCTCCGTGCGCCGCAGGGTCTCGTGAAAGGCGAACTGGTAGACCTCGTTGAGGCTGACCCGACCGTCTCCCGTCTGGTCGGCGGCGCCCCGCAACCCCGAGATGAGCGCGTACGTGAAGAAGCTGCCCTGAAGCCGGTCGGACTCCTGGGATGCTTCATCCTCGCTCGAGCTCGTCAGGAACGCGTGTCCCCGGACGTCGCCGGTGCTGTCCACCAGAAACGGCGTGCGGCGCGTGCCGCCCTTGAGTCGAGTGAACGCGCCGCTGGCGCAGGAGTCGAGGATGGCGATGCGCACGTCCGCAGGGAGCGAGTCGAGGGCCTCTCGCAGGTCCGAGTAGCCCACCCGCTCGCCGCCGAGGAGCAGTCCCTGCTCGTCGCTGTGCCCCGAGTAGTAGAAGAAGAGTTCGGTGCGGACGTCCTCCTCGGCCGAAGCGAGCTGGGCCGCGACCCGGTCGAGCCCCTCGGAGAGCCCGTCGCGGTCGACGTCGAGCAGGACCACCGCGTCTTCGGGCTGTACGCCACCGATCTGGGTGAGAACCCGCCCGAGCGCCTGGGCGTCCGTTCCCGCGTAGCGGAGCTGGACGCGGTCCGGGCCCCCGTCATTGACCCCCACCACCAGGGCGTAGCGTCGGATCTGCACCGGCGCGGCTTCATCCACCACCGAGACCCCATCGGCCACGGCAGCGTCCTCCACGGCGAGCGCGAGCCCGGCCCACAAGACGAATGGAAGGACGAACAGGGCGAGCGCGATGAGGCGTCGGGTCACGGCGTGCCTGCCTTCTCGAGCAACAGCGAGTGCTGGTGCAGGTGGGAGTCCACTGGAAGCTCTGCGTCCCGCGCGGCGGGGGTGCCGGCCAGGCGCTTCGCCCCCAGGAGCACGGCCTCGAGATCCAGCGGCTGGTCCGAGGTCACGAACACGAAACGCTCGAAGCCCGGCGCATCGTCCAACTCGTACGAATAGGGGAGGTTGATTCGTCCGTCGCCGTCGAGCACCGCCGGGGCGGTGGCCATCTCCGGGTGGTGCAGCGTCACGACGCCCGCCCCATCGATGCTGACGATGGCGCCATAGCCCTCGCCGCTCGCGACGTACGAGAGCTGCAGGACATCACCCGGCTCGACGGCGGTTCCGGCCGCGAGACGCTCGCTGCGGTCGTTGGCGCCTCGGCGATGAACCACCACGTGGGGTTCGAGGCCCTTGAGTCGCGTCACCTCGGGCCCGGGCTGGGGGCCAGCGTCCGGGGCCGGGGGGAGCACGAGGGCAAAGGCGAGGGCGGCGGCCGCGGCAGCCAGCCCCACCGAGAGCCCGGCCCACCATCCACGGCGAAAGGCTCCCTGGCCCTGCTGCTCCTCCTGGCGAGCAATGGCTCGCGCGATGCGCGGGACCATGCGCTCGGGCGGGTACTCAGTGAGGATCTGGGCGTTGCTGCGCTCGAGGGCCCGCAGGCGCTCCACGCCTCCGGGCTCGGCCACGAGGCGCTGGTGGACCTGCACGAGTTCTTCGCCCACCAGCTCGCCGAGAGCGATGCGCTCGAGGGTCCAGTCAGACACTGGCTGCAGGGCGGGGTGGCTCTCGTTGATGCTGCTCATCGCGCGGTTCCTTCCAGCTGGTCCAGGCGACCGCGGAGCTTGCGCAGTCGCTTGCGCACGCCCGAGACCGACAGACCGACTGCATCTGCGACTTCCTGATGGGTGTGACCCTCCAGGAGGTGCATCACGGCGATGGTCGCCGTGGAGTCGGGCTCCGATCCAAACAAGCGGTCGAGCAGGTCCCTCGCCGCTGACCGTTCCTCGGGCGCCGCCACACGGGCGATGGCATCGAGGGTGTCGCTGGCGGCGTCTTCGGGGCGTCGCTTCCGGGATCGGATGCGGTTGAGGCAGACGTTGGTTGCGATGCGGTAGAGGAGACTCGAGGGCGTGGCGCCATCGAGCCGCTCGGCGTAACGGATGACCTGGACGAACGTGTCCTGCATCGCTTCCACCGCCTCCTCCTCGCTCGAGAGCAAGGAACGGCATCGCCTGAGCACCATCGGACCAAAGGTCCGGTACCAGGCATCTACGTCTACTTCGACCCGCGCCGAGCCACTGAACAGCGCCGCGAGGAACGAAAAGAAGGAGCTGACGACCACTGCGGCCCGTCCAATCAGTTGCTGGAACACCGTTCGAACCCGGAGCTGTCACCCCAACTGCGAATTCACCCTCTCACACCGGTGGGAGCGCCCGCCCCAGCGCGCACCCCCGACGCCCCAGGCACCCCCGCGAAGAGGGCGCGCAGGTCGCGCAGATGTCAATTAGGACGGGCAACTTCGGCGTTTATTCGATCTTTTTTTTCGGTGACACCTCCTCGGATCCACGGTGTTGAAACTCCCGAGCGCTGAGGCTGCTGCCTCGGGCTGGTCTGGCAGGCCTCGAACCCGCGCTCTGGAGGATGAGAAGGATGCGAATGAACCACTTGATGACGACACTTCTTCTGGCGCTGACCCTCGGTCTCGCCGGCTGTGACTTCCACTTCTGCGAGGACGACGAGTGGGGTCCCGACGGCTGGAACGACGGTGACATCGAAAACGACCGGGACGGAGACGGGCTCGGAGACGAGTTCGAGGATCTCTGTGAGACCTCCCCCAACGACCCCGACACGGACGGTGATGGCATCGGCGACGCCGACGAAGACCCCGACGGCGACGGCTGGACCAACGGCGAGGAGCAGGACGCGGGCACCGACCCGGGCGACTCGGACGACAACCCCGGTCTGCACCCCGACGGTGACGAGGACGGCGACGGCCTCACCAACGAGCACGAGATCGAGTGCGGCACCGATCCCCTGAACTGGGACACCGACGGTGACACCCTGGGCGATGGCGAGGAGCAGGAGGAGCTCGGGACCAACCCGCTGGACCCCGACACCGACGGCGACGGCTTCGACGACAACCTCGAGCTCGACCGGGGCACCGACCCCCTCAACCCCGACACCGATGGCGACGGGTACACCGACGGCGACGAGATGGCCTGCAACAGCTCGCCGCTGGACCCCTACATGACCTGCGACAACATCGAGTGCCCCGAGGACGATCCCTGCGACGAGTAACTCCCACTCTTCGCTGAAGGCCCCTCGCGGTCGCGCCCCCCGCTGACAACAGCCAGCCAGCCAAACCACAGCTGGGGGTGCGGTCCCGCCGCGATGCCTTCCTCCCGAGCCCCTCGGACCAATGATGGTCCGGGGGGCTTTGGGTTTGATAGGCATTGGTTCGTGCACCGGCTCCGCCCCCTCGTCGCGCTCTCCGCGATCGGCCTCCTCGTCACTCAGTTGCTCTGCATGTTCGGTGGGCCGCCGGCGGGGACCCTCGTCAAGGGGGTGCCACGGGCGTCGGACTTCCTGAGCTTCTGGGGAGGGGCGAAGGCCCTACACACCTGGGACCCGGCAAGCCTGTATGACCACCGTCTGCTGTGGACGATCATGCACAGCGCGGCGCCCACGCGGATCGCCTTCGACAACCTCTACCCCCCGCCGCTCTACCAGGCCTTCGAGCTGTTTCTGCCCCTGAGCTACCCGGCCGGGGGACGCCTGCACCTCGCGCTGATGACCGGCGCGATGGTGGGCGCCATGGCCCTGCTGGTGCGGGCGGTCCCGGTGGTCGCGCAGGCCGACCGGCGCGTGCTCTTCGGAGCCCTGGCCGTGAGTCCTGTCGTCTACATGAACTTGCTCACTGGGCAGCTGGGGGGCGTCTGGTTGTGCTTGCTGGCAGGAGGCGTGCTCCTGCTGCGCGACGGCAAGGCCGTCGTTGGCGGTGCGGTGCTCGGTCTCCTCTGCGTCAAGCCGAGCGTGGCGGCAGCCGTGGCGGCCGCGCTGGCCCTGACCGGTCAGGGGGCGGCGCTGGGGGGGTTCGTGCTCGGGGGAGCGACCTTGCTGGGAGGGTCACTCGCCCTGGACGGGACCGTGCCTTGGCGCGCCTGGATCGAGCTGATGACCGGGGACCACCTGCGCAACTACGGTCAGGTCCCCCAGCGGCAGATCACCCTGGCAGGACTGGTGTCCTGGCCCATGGGCGAACGGAACATCGCCAGCTTGGGCTCCCGCATCGGCACCGCCTGCGGACTCGTGCTCGCCCTGTGGCTGTCGCGCCGCGCTTGGCGACTGACGCCGAGCGACCCGCGCTGGCCCCTCCGATTCGGCCTCGTGCTCTCGGCCATGCTCCTCGCCCTCCCCCACCTGGTGGACTACGACACCGGGCTCCATGGCATCGGCCTCCTGGCCAGCGCAGCCCTTCTCCGGGGAGCGCGACGCAGGACGCTGGGCATCGGACTGCTGCTCGCAGCCTTTGTCACCCCAGTGATGCACAGCGGATACGAGCTCCTCCACATCAGCGGGGGCGCGCTCGTGCTTGTGCTCTGGCTGATCTGGGCGGCGCTGGAGGACCGCCGGCAGGAGGGTCGCCCCCTCGGAGGTGCCGCTACAGCAGCACCAGGCTGAGCAGCCATGCTGCACCGCCGGCCGCCACGGGGATCGTGAGGTTGTCGTCGATGCTGCGACTGAAGAGCTCGGCGATGGCGCCTGCGACACCGGCGACTCCCGCGAGGGCAAAGGCCTGGGGGAGGCTGATCGGATAGACCCACGCAGACATCAACGAAGCGACCAGCGTGCCGCTCACCGCAAAAGCGAGGGTCCCCTCCAGCGACCGCCCGTTCACCAGCTTCGTCTTGCCCCATCGACGCCCAATGAGCGCCGCCATGGGATCGGAGACACCGAGGATCAGCACCGCGATGGCACACACCAGAGGCGAGCCCGTCATGGCGATGATGAAGAGGGCCGTGCAGTACCAGGTGCCCGAGTTGACGCGATCCCACTCGTGGGCGTGGGCGATGGGCGCGTAGAACGCCATCACCCGGGCGTTGAATGAGGGACTGCGACGGCGGATGAACTCCACCACCCAGGCGTAGACGAAGAAGAGGCTCGCGATCCCCACCAGCCACGCGCGCCCCGGCAGGAGGGAGATGATGGTGAACGCCACGAAACCGGACGTGACGTGGACGAGGCTGCGCCGGTAGTTGGTGGGCCGCAGCGCGGGCACGTGCACCGCTTCGGTGCGGAGGACGGAGCGCAGGCTCTCGTAGCGTGGAAGGAGCGCCACCCGCAGGGCCATCCACTGCTCGCGGGACGCGGCGGCAGACGCGGTCACCTGCCCCCCGACGATCTCCTGGATCTCCGCCAGGCGAGCGCGCACGGTGCGCAGCTCTTCGTCCGGAGAGCTTGTCTGGATGCGGGACTCGAGGGCCGCGAGCGTGTCGTCCAGGGCGACCTTGAAGCGGGCGAGATGCTCCGCGGTGGCCTGCGCCGAGTCGGTCCTCCAGCGGCCGGGGTCCATCTCGCGCAAGAGCGAGTAGAGGTCCATGGCGAGGGGGCGTGTTTCCAAGGCGTAGGCAGACATCCTGCTGTGTTTGCCATCGCCGGGCCGCGCGTGCAAGGGAGAATGGGGACTGTGGCGCCGCGTTGATCCGGACGTGCCCGCGCCACGTAGGAAGCAACATGCGCACACTTCCTTGTCTTCTCGTCCTCCTCTGCACCCTCTGGTCGGTCTCCGCCTGCGCCGCGACGCCCCTCGCCCCGACCCCACTCCCCAGTGAGGGACTCGTGCTCGTCGGAGCCACAGTGGTCGGTCAGGGCCAGGTCTCCGTCACCGTGGCGGGAGAGAGCATCACCGCAGTGGGCGCATCCAGCGATGGCCTCCCCCAGCAGGACCTCACGGGGCACTTCGTGGTGCCAGCCGTCATCGACGCTCACGTGCATCTGGCGTACCTGCCCGCCGGCGACGACCTCGCCCGGGGCGGGGTCGCTGGCGCCATCGACTGGGCGGCCCCCCTGGGGAGCCTCGCCGCGCAGCCGCTGGAGGTGCGCTTCGCGGGGCCCATCATCACTGCGGTGCAGGGCTACCCCACCCAGGGCTGGGGGCAGAACGGCTACGGGCTGGAGGTGTCCGACGCCGCGGCGGGGCGCGCCGCGGTGGGCACCGTCGCCGAGGCCGGCGCGACGGTGGTGAAGATCGCGCTGGGAGCGGGCGGTCCCGAGCTGTCCGACGAGGTGCTGCGCGCCATCTGCGAGGAGGCCCACTCCCGAGGGATGCTCGTGGGGGCCCACGCCCTGCGCGACGACGACGCGCGCCGCGCGGCGGAAGTGGGCGCAGACATCCTTGTCCATGCCCCCGTAGAAGAGCTCAGTCCCGCCACCGTCGCGGCCTGGTCCAGTAAGGCGGTCATCGCCACCATCAGCGCCTTCTCCGGGGTCGCGAGCACCCGCCAGCTGGCCGAGGCCGGCGCGACGGTGCTGTACGGCACCGACTTCGGGAACACCCGCGCGCTGGGAGTGAGCGCCCCCGAGATCGAGGGCCTGGTGCAGGCCGGCCTGGCGGCGCAGGGTGTTCTGGACGCCGCCACCAGCTCCCCCGCGGAGATGTTCGGCCTGACGCGCCTCGGCGCCATCGCCGCGGGCAAGGAGGCGAGCCTGCTGATCCTGGATGCGGACCCGTTGCTCGACCCCACGGTGCTCGCGCGGCCCGTCGCCGTCCTGCATCGCGGAGCCGTGGCGTCCGGCACCCTGCCCGGCGGGGGCTGACGCGGCCCCGCCACCGTGTTGTGGATGTGTGA
>JAGSHC010000082.1 GCA_023954745.1 Deltaproteobacteria bacterium
CGTCGTCGTCATCACCCGTGGCGTCGTCGTCATCGCCGGTGGCGTCGTCGTCATCACCAGTGGCGTCGTCGTCGTCACCGGTGGCGTCGTCGTCGTCGCCCGTGGCGTCGTCGTCGTCGCCGGTGGCGTCGTCGTCGTCGTCGCTCCCCGTGGTGTCATCGTCGTCGGGCACGTCGCCGCGGTCGGGCTGGCCGAGGCCGATGGGACACCCGCTGAGCACCAGCAGGGAGAGAGAGAGCAGCATCATCAACAGGCGATTGGGCATGGCGAGATCTCCGGTCCGGTCAGGACGGCCGGCGGTCTAGCACAGCCAATTGGGGGCGGGAGGGGGAAACGACGGCCCTTTGTCGAAGATCAGGGCGCCGCAACATCTTCTTCGACGGCAGGCAACTCGATCTCCCCGCAGACCGCGCCCTCGAACAAGCGCACTGCGCTGGCTCTCACCTCGGGACCCATCTGCGGCCCGCTCGCGACGAACCCTCCGACCCACTGCTTCGCGATGGGGCACCACGCGGCGTCGGTGGTGTAGCGGTCGAGGATCTGACGCGCCCCAGGCTCGTCGCGCCGCGCCAGGCGGACCACGACGGTCGTCAGCCCGAGCCAGCGGGCGTCGGGGTGCTGGGCGTGGGCGGACTCCGCGAGATCTGCAGCCTCTTCGAGGCGTCCCAGATCGAGCAGCAGCCTGATCTTCTCGCGTGCGATGGGTGGAGGCAGAGTGACGTCGGGCATCTCGTTGAGGATCGCCGAGGCCGTCTTCGGCGCGCGCTCGCTGACCATCTCCGATGCATAGAAGAGATAGCCCGTGGGGTCCTCGGGACGCTGCGCGACCATCGTGGTGCAGAACTCCTCGGAGCTCGCGTAGAAGGTCGCGGTGAAAGCCAGAGACGCGACGACGACCAGGGCGGACGCACCGAGGACCGCGAGCAGTGGTCGGCGAGCCTTTGACCCCGGTGTCCAGCCCCGCCCGAGCTCCCATGCGGCGAAGAAGCAGAGGATCGCGGGCAGGACGAGGTAGCGGTCGAGCCCCGCCCAATAGGCGGCTCCCACGTAGGCAGTAGGAGCGAGGCAGCCTGCCGCACCTCCGAGGAGCAGCACCGGTCGCCATTGCTTGCGAGCGAGGAGCGCCACGACGACCACCAGGAGCGCGCCCAAGGTCAGGGCCGCGCCCGCACTCCAGCCGTCCCGCAGCTCCCACGCGAGCATGCGCATGGGCCGGGGGGCCGGCAGCGCCAGGGTCTGAAGGCCCGCCGCCCACACGAGAGGGACCCGCTCCAGGGTGTCCGCCGTCAGCAGCTGCGAGGCGACCCGCTCCCCGGACTCGAGCGAGCCCAGGACCACAGTGCGCAACCCTACGAACGTGGCCACGCCGGTGCCTATGGCGCCCACGAGCAAGCGCCCGCCTGGGCGTCCCAGAGCGCAGAGCCCCACCATGACCGCCGCGGGCACGAAGGTCTCCTTCCCCCCGGCTCCGGCGAGAGTGATCAAGGCTGCAAGGGCCAGCTCAGCTGTCCCCGGGGCCCTCTCTCTCGTCCTCCACACCACAGCACCCAGCCCGGCGAGGGCGACTCCGGCCACCAGGTCCGAGCGCCCATTGATCCAGAGCCATGCCTCGCCCAGCGCCGGGTGCAGCGCCACGATGCCGGCGCCGAGGGCCCAGCCCACCGAAGGCTTGCGACCGTCCCCCACGGTCACCAGCAGCAGGCCGCCGAGGGTGACCAGCAGGAGCCACGAGACGACGTGGTGCGGTCCGGGGCGCTCCCCGCCGAGCACGTGGGAGGCGGTGAGGGTCACCATGGTCGTGGGGCGCCACGTCGTGGTCAGGTACCCGTCGTCGGGCGGGGTGTCGGACTTGGCGATGTAGTGCGCCGAGGTTCGCCACAGGGCCGCAGGGATGTCCTCGGGCCCGTCCATCATGGGGCTGTCCAGCATCCCGTAGTCGTCGTAGACCCAGGTGCCCGTGCCCGCGGGAACGGACGCGACCGCGGCGACGAGGGCAAGGATGAGGAGGGGGCCGGCGAGGGCCCGAAGGACAGTCACGACGCTCATCGTCCGTGACGGGGTCAGGCAGGGCAACCCCGCGAAGACCTCCGGTCACCATTGTGACCACTCGCAGACCTCCACATCCTCTCCACAACTCCCCAAAGCCCCCCTGGTTCATTGACGTGGCTCGGGTTGGCCCCCGACGCGCGGGAGGACCGAGGTGACCACGAACGCGAGCCCCCAACCCGAGAGTGGCTCGGCGCTGCCTGCGCTGGCGGCCTGTGCCCTGTTCTGCGCGTGCGCGTTTCCGGCGGGTCCCGCCAGCGCCCAGTCGATCATCATCGACAACACCGACAGCGCCCCTTCCTTCACGACGACAGGGAACGACTGGACCACCTGGGGCAGCCTCGGGTTCGGCTTCGACAGCGGGGACAGCGACTATCACTACCTGTCGCACACCGTCGGCGGCTCGGACCGCGTGGGAACCGCCACCTGGACGCCGGATCTTCCGTCAGCGGGAGTCTGGGAGATCAGCACCTGGTGGCGCCGAACCGAGAATCGCACCGACGACGCGGACCACTTCGTGACCGACGGCAGCGGGTCCCAGACCCACATCGTGCTGGACCAGCAGGGCTCCGGCGCGTCGGGCTGGGTCTCCCTGGGCCAGTACCCGTGCGACTCGGGCCTCGGAGGATGCTCGGTCACCCTCGACGGCACTGACGACAACCAGAGCGACGCCGCCAACGCCGTGAAGTTCGAGCTGATCTCCGCGTCGACGCCCGGCGACGACGACGACGATGACGCCACCGCGGGGCCCGACCCCTGTGGCGGCGCCGAGCTGCCTCCGGGCACGTACGTCCAGGAGTCCTGGGCCAGCTCCATCACCGGCAACGACTGGACCAGCCGCCCCGCCGCGGCGGGAGGACCCGACGGCGCCGAGGCCCACACGCCCAACGCGGATCCGGGGGAGTTTCTGCGGGGCGCGGGCTTCACGCTCTGTGACCCGGTGGGCGACGACACAATCACCAACGTGCAGCTCGAGGTCCTCGCCCGCACCCAGTACCAGAGCGGCCAGTACCAGCTGAACCTCGCGCTCCACGGTGGGGGCGCGGCCGAGACGGTCTTCACGGGCACGAGTCTCCAGTGGCGCACTGTGGATGTGACGTCGGACTCCAACGGCTGGACCTGGGCCGGCGCCCAGGGGCTTCAAGCCACCGTGGAGCTCGACTCGCAGCCGGGAGGCCAGAGGGACAGCGATGCCTGGGTGGATGCCTTCCGGCTCACCGTCACCTACTCCGTCCCGGAGCCTCCTCCCCCGCCGCCACCGCCGGGAGACGACGACGACGCGGCGGACGACGACGACGCGGCCGATGACGACGACGCCACCGAGCCCCCCGCCGATGACGACGACGGAACCGAAGAGGCGACCCCTCCGTCCGACGATGACGACTCGGCCGACGAGGCGCCCTCGGACGACGACGATGCGGTGGGAGCGCTGGACTCCGAGGATGGAGCCGGCCCGGGCCTCGCGCCGCAGGGATGCGCTCAGTCTCTCGATCAGGGAGCGAGCTTCGCGATCCTCGGGCTGCTGATGCTGTCGGGGCTCCGCCTGAGGCGTCAGTCGGGGACGGGCCGCCCCAGCTGACCGGCGACCTCCGCGCGCAAGGCCTGCCAGGTGACCGCGAGGGCAGCGGACGCATCGACGTCCACCTCCCCATCGGTCTCGAGCTGCCACCCGGTGAAGGGGCCGAGGCCACCTCGGAACATGTGCAGGAGGTCCCGGACCACCCGCGCGGTGGACAGAGGATCCTTCGCGCCCCGGGTCACCGCGACGTGCTCGCGCACCCGCTCGAACGCAGCGACCCAGCGGTCTTCGCTGTGAGCGCGCAGCATCTCCAGCAGCTCTCCGAGGAGGCGGTCGATCTCTTCGGGGCCGGCGAGCTCAGGCATCGCGGCAGAGTAGCCAGTAGGATCCCCCCTCGTGCCTGACGGAGTGAACCCAACCCTGCTGCGCAACCTCGCCGCCCTTCGCGGCGTGGACCCCGATCTCGTGGAGCGGATCACGTGGCCCTGCGGGAGCGAGCACGTCTCCTGGGGGGAGGACGGCGAAGCCGACTACCTCATCCACACGACCTGGCACGCGCTGTCCATGACGCAGACCGAGATCGATGCCTGTGTGCGCGGCCTCGATCTGTCGGCTCCGATCCTCGTGTTCGGGATGGGTCTCGGGGAGGTGTGCGAGACCCTCGCTCGCTTCGGCAAGCAGGTCCTTGCCTGGGAGCGAGACCCCTGGCTGCTGCGGCAGGTGCTCAGCCGGCGGGACTGGGGCGACGAGATCCGGTCGGGGCGGGTGCGCTTCCTGCTCACCACCGACGTGCTGGAGTTCGCTGGACAGGAGCTCCAGATCGTCGAGCACCCTCTGCTCGGTCACGTGTACCGCCACGAGCGGGAGCTCCTGCGCAGCGCTCCCGGTGAGCACGTCACCCTGCTGGGAGCAGGCGGGCTCTTCGTGGACGACGTCGCGGATGCCCTGCGGGCCGAAGGGCACCGGGTGCTCATCTGGGACACCGACAACTGGGCCAAGGAGGAGCTCGCCCGCTCCGCCGAGGTCTCCGGCGCGCAGAGGGCGGTCACCATCAACTACGTGCACGGCCTGGCCGAGACGTGCGCGGAGCTCGGTCTGTCCCTTCGCGTCTGGGAGATCGACCCATCCACGGACGACCTGCCCCCTCTCCAGGGAGGCCCCGACGGTCCCGCGGCCCAGGGCGCGCGCATCGGCACCTGGCGCCTCGCCAACGTCGACGCCTTCGAGGCCGCCGGCTTCACCGACGTGGTGCACCTGCCTCTGGCGGCGAACCCCGAGCGTCGGCATCCCGCCCAGCTGAGTGACGAGGAGGCGGCGAAGCTCGACGCCGACGTCATCTTCGTTGGCTCCTCCATGGTGGAGCAGGGCCTCTCGTTCCGGCGACGGCTCATCGCGGCCCACGTGCTCGCGCGCGGGGGAGACCCGACCACGGCCTTCGAGGAGGCCGAGAACGCCATCGAGTCGGTGCTCTCCATTCAGCGCGATGACTTCAGCGTCTATCGGGTCCCGGAGCTGCTCGCCGAGGCCTTGCCGACCCTGGGGCCGAGCGTCACCAACGAAGCGGTGCTCAACGCCCTCGCTGGGGCGCGGCCGGACGCGCTGCTCGGTGAGATGGCGGCAGCCGACAAGCGCATCACCTACGTGGCGAACCTGGGCCAGGTGGGCATCCACGTGTGGGGCGACGAGGGTTGGAAGCACGCCGCGGACTACGGCGCGGTGTGGCGAGGCCGCGCGGGTCACGGCAAGCAGCTCACCGAGATCTACAGCCAGCCCGCCATCCACCTCGACATCGGTCGCCTCTACCAGACCGACATCATCACGATGCGCGTGTTCGACGTGCTCGCCTGCGGCGGCTTCTGCCTCGCGGAGTGGAGCCCGCAGCTGGGCGATCTCTTCGAGATCGGGGTGGAGCTGGACTGCTACCGCACCCTCGAGGAGATGCTGGAGAAGACGGGGCATTGGCTCGAGCAGGGGCCCGAAGCCCGCGCCGAGGTGGGCCGCCGCGGTCGCGAGCGCATCCTGCGCGACCACACCATCGCGCACCGGGTGAAGGCGCTCCTGAGCTAGCGGGTCGCGCTCGGCTCCACCGGGGCCACCCCGAGCGCCTTCAGCGCCCGGAAGTGCGATCCGATGGCTGCCCGCCAGGTGGGGAAGCGCTTGTACTCCACCCCGGACTCGCGACACACCTCGTCGAGCACCGAGGCAGCGTCGCGCAGGTGCACCTGGCTGAGGGTCGGCAGGAGGTGGTGCACCGCGTGGGTGTTGAGCCCGCCCGTCAGGTGGGCCAGCCATCGGCTCTCGACGCCGAAGTCCGCCGTGGTCGCGAGCACATGCTCTGCGAAGCCGCCCGGGAGCCGGCCCCGGGCGTCCAGATCCGGGTGCTGCACCAGCTCGTTGGTGTGGGTGACCTGGAAGATGAAGCCGAGGAGCAGGCCCGAGAGGACGTTCCCCACATACATCGACAGGGCGATCTGCCAGGCGGGGTCAGACAGAACGACGAAGGGCAGCACGTAGATGTGGAGGAGCGCGACGGCCTTGAGCCCGAGCATCCACGCCAGGGACCTCTTCGGGTGGGCTCCCACCTCGACGGCGCCGATGCGGTCGCGGCGCAGGTTCGCGAAGTCGGCGATGAGCACCTTGGCGATGGTGGCGTGGGCGTAGACCAGGGGCGCGTAGAGGTGTTGGAAGCGGTGGTACCAGCGACGAGGAGCCTGGGGGTCGAGCCTCAGCCCGGGGTACATCCGCAGGTTGGAGTCGTAGCCGGGCACGTTCGGATAGCCGTGGTGCGCCTGCACGTGGTCGTAGTCCCACAGGTAGGAGCTGACGCCCACGAGATCGAAGATCGAGCGGACGAGGTGGTTCGTCACCGGGCTGCTGGAGACGGCGTCGTGGCTGCCGTCGTGGGCGGTCAGCGCGAGCTCGAAGAGCGTGAGGTGGAGGAGGGCCATGGTGGCCACGAGGGCGGTGCAGGGCAGATGCCCCGACAAGATGGACGCGTAGAGGCCGAGCCACGCGACCCCGAGCACGCTGAGACGCACCGAGAGGCCACGGGTCCATCCGCGGGTGGGCTTCAGCCTTCGCTCCACCTCCTGGCGCAGGCGCACTCCGAGGGGGGTGGGCTGTCCGGTCGGGGTCACTTTCATACGTCCTCCTTGCAGCGCAGCACGACCTTGCCGATCACGCCGCCGCCATCCATCAGTTCGTGGGCTCCGCGCACCTCGCTGAGGCGGACCACCGCGCCGATGACTGGCTCGAGCTCTCCCCGCACGGCCGCGTCCATGAGGTGTTGCCAGTCCGAACGGCAGTGCGCCCGGGAGGCGCCCGACGAGATGGTGATGTTGTAGAGCGAGACGCGCTTGCTGTCGGGCCGCAGCTTGAGGGCGAGCCAGTGCGTCATGCCGGCCACGACTCCCCGGTATCCGCTCCCGAGGTCGCCGCTGACGCCGAACGCCACGAGCCGCCCGCGCGGTCCCAGCGTCTCGTAGGTGCGGCGCAAGTGGCTGCCTCCGATGGGATCCAACGCGACATCCACTGGGCGACCCTTCAGGACCCGCTCGAATTCCTCGGAGCGGTAGTCGATGGCCTCGCAGCCCCGCGTCTCCAGGTGATGGTGTTTCGCCTTCGAGGCCGTCCCCACCAGCTCCACCCCGAGGCGGCGTCCCAGGTCGAGCACGGCGGTGCCCACGCCCCCGGCCGCGCCATGGACGAGCAGGCGCTGCCCCTCCTGGACGGGAGCGATGCGAGTGAGGAGCTGGCGGGCGGTGATGTAGTTGAGGCCCAGGGCCACCGCGGTCTCGTCGGAGAGGGCGTCGGGCACTGGCACCAGCTCCTTCGCTGGGACACAGACGTGGTCTGCGTAACCGCCCAGTCCGGGGCCGGGCATGAAGGCGGCGACGCGCTTCCCGAGGGGATGCTCCGCTTCGGCGACGCCCGCCCCGAGCTCCTCGATGACCCCGACGACGTCGTAGCCAGGGGTGAACGCCGTCCGCGGGGCGAGCACTCCGCGGCGACGCATCACATCACCGAAGGCCACTCCCGCGGTGTGCACCCGCACCCGCACAGCGCCGCGGCTCGGTGAGGGCGGAGCCGCCTCCACGAGTCGCAGCACCTCGGGACCGCCCGCGGCCTCGACGAGGACGCGCCGACTCATGCTGCCCCCCGGAGGGTCGGCGAGGACCTCACTGAAGGAGCCTCCGCGCGGCTGCGCCCCAGCCGAAGCCTCCCACCGTCCGGAAGCGGGTGCTGAGAAGTCGCAGCGCATGCCAGGGGACCCGCGCGAACCCCACCTCGGCCAGGGTTGCGGGATAGGCCTGGGCGCAGTGGTTCACGAAGGGCACCAGCCCGAAGAACTCTGGGGGCATGGCGCACCCCTCGCTCTCTGGGGTCGGGTAGTCGAAGGCCTCCGCCCGGGCGATCCAGCCGTCGCCGGCGAGGAAGCGGTCGTAGTAGCCGTCGGGGTCCACGTACAGGCGCCGAGCGATCCCATCGAGACGGCGACCGCGTCGAGTTGCCCCCGCCCGCGCTTCCTCGAGGGAGGCGCGAAGCCATTCGAGGCCGTGCTCGTGGGTCTGCACCAACTGCAGGTCGAACAACGGGAAGCCGCTGTGCCAGGTGAGGTGCAGGTGCTTGATGACGCTGTCCAGCGAGCTGGCCAGGCCGCTGCCCATGGCGAAGTGGTCCAGGCCGATGGTGGAGAGCAGCAGGGGTTGGCGCGCGATGGGGTGGGCGAGGGGAGTGCGGCGGTAGGCCTCCTCGTCGGTGACATCGGTGCTGATGACCCAGGGCGCCATCTCGAGCTCGCCCTGACGGAGCTGCCAGGGCGTGGGCAGGGTCTCGACGAGGCCGGAGGCGATGAAGGGAGCGAGCCGTTGGGGGAGGTCGATGTGCATGACGAGAATTGTATAAGACAATTATTGACGACTGTCTAATACAATTCACCCATGAGCACGGTTGACCGCCAGATCGAAGAGTCCATCGCCCGCCGCATCTATCGCGGGGAGCTGCCCGCCGGGACCCGGCTTCCGACGGTCCGCGCCCTCGCGGCGGAGTTCTCGGTGACGGTGCCCACCATTCAGCGCGCCGTGGCCCGGCTCGCCGCCACGGGGCTGGTGACGGCGCGCCAGGGGAGCGGCATCACGGTGCAGGACCCCATGACCCTGGGGGATCTGGGGGTGATGGGCGCGCTGCTCGAGGCCTGTGCGGACCAGCCCGAGCGGGTCGGGCCGATCCTCGCGGACTTCCTCGAGCTACGCCGGGTGCTCGTGGTGCATCTCATCCGCACCCGCTTGCCGCGCCTCCTTGGGGCGCTTCCCGGAATGGCGGAGGCCACCGAGCGACTCATGGCTGCCACGGAGACCGCCGACATCGCCGCCGCCGATGCGGAGCTCAGCCGCCACGTGGTGGAGGCCGCCGGGAACACCGTGGTGAACGCGGTCTTCTACGCCGTGGCCAACCTCGCGATGCGCGCCCCTGCGGTGGCGGAGGCCCTCTACGGCGACCGACCTGCCCACAACGCAGCGCTCATGGGGCTCGTGGGTGCCTTGGCGGCATCCGATGGGGACGCCGAGGGCGCCGCGCAGGGAGTGGATGCGGCCCTCGCTGCCTGGGACGAGATCACCGTGCGCCGGTTCGAGACCGGCTGAACGCCCCTCGAGACCGGCTGAACGCCCCCCGAGACGCCTACTCGGGCGCCTTCTCCACGGTCACCTCGGTGAGCTTGAAGTTCGTCTGCGAGGTGTAGGGGCAGCGGCCGGCGTGGTGGGTGAGGTGGTTGACGTAGACCCCGTCTTCCACCTGGGCGCGGCTCTTGTGGAAGCTCATGTAGACGCTGTTGCCCACGATGCGGTCGGTGACTCGGACCGGCAGGTCGAGCCAGGCCCCCGTCTCGATGCTGGTCACCCGCGCGGTTCCGCCATCCTCGATGTCGAGCGCGCGCGCCTTCTCCAGTCCCACGCAGAGCGGGTTCACGTCGGGCATGTCCTCCCGCGGCGTGGCCTTGCCGGAGTTGAAGGTGGCCGTCGCGAACGCCACGTCCTTGGGGTTGTCCGACACGGCGGAGCGCCCGGAGTTGAGGATGGTGTTGTCGGGGATGACGAGGTCGCCGTCGGTGGGCTCGAAGAAGTCGAAGCCCACGGGCTCGCCGTACAGGTTCGCGTAGGGCCGGCAGTCGTCGTCGTCGGGGTCCACGACGTAGCGGGTGGTGCCCACGCCTCCATAGATGAGGTGGCCCGCATCCATGAGCTGATCCCAAGTGATGGCGTCGCCGTCTGCGCCGGTGGGGTAACAGTAGAGGCGCCCTTTGCGCCCCTCCCCGGCGTCGAGATACCCCACCAGGCGGTCCCAGAGGTGCCGTCGGCTCACTTCACCCTGCACGCGGGGGAGCCCTCCCCCGTCGCTGCTGTCTTCGAAGCGCTCCCGCAGGTAGCCCGTCTGGCTGTGGTAGCCGAGGTCCGGGTGAATCATGCGCAGGATGGAGTCGCTGCGAATGCGGCGGGAGATCTCCGCCATCACGTCGTAGATGATGGTCGCGTCGCTGCGCGTCTCGGGGGCGGCCTGCTTCCAGGGCACCGAGACCGTCAGCCGCCACTCCCCGTTCTGGTAGAGCTTCGGCGCCGCGGCGTGGGGGGGCGAGGGGATGAGCAGATCAGCGTGCGCCAACGTGAACGGGTCGGGCACCGGATCCACGACGACCAGGGTGGTGTCTGGGTCCTCGAGCTTGCGCACCCAGCGCTCCCGCTCCATCAGGTTCGCCTCGAACTGGGTCCCGAAGGCGATGAACAGCTCCCGGTCCGCGCGGGTCGACGGGTCGCTGTAGTCCAGGGTGGCGCGGGGCTCGTCGCGCTCGGCGAGCTCGTAGGCGTCGTCGGGTAGGCCCATGCGCCGGGCGGCGTCGACCATGCCCTGGTGGTCCACGGGGACGCGCCCGTAGAAGAACAGACGGGAGAGGCCCTGGATCTCGCTCTCGGCGTTGATCTGTCCCGGCACGCGCAGCACGCCGCCGCGGGGCTCTCCGCCGGGATGCAAGCCGTACTTGCCCACCAGCGCCAGGGCGCTCCCCCACAGGCAGTGGCTGACGGCGCCCTTGCTCTGGGACAGGCCCACGCTGGGGATGTTGATGGGCACGGTGTCGGAGTCGGCGATCTTCGCCGCGATGTCCGCGATGGCGCGCTCGATGCGCTCGGCGAGCCACGGCTCCGGCGCGATGCGCTCCGCCACGGTGTCCGGGGCAAAGCGGGCCTCGCGCGCGAGACTTCGGTATCGGCGCCAGGACGCGGCGTTGGCGAAGCGCTGGATGAAGGCCTGATCCACGGCGTCGGCGTGGTCGCGCAGGATGACGTGCGCCACCGACACGGCCAGGTGCGGGTCGCTGCCGGGTCGGATGAGCAGGATGCGGTCGTCGCTCAGCCGCTTCGACACCGCCTGGGCGCTCTCGCTGACCAGCACCTCGATGACGTAGCCGTCGAAGTCCTCCCGGGCCAGCAGCGGATTGAACACGCCGGGATGGGTCACGACGCCGTTCCAGCCGTTGAGCAGGTAGAAGCGATTTGGGCCCTCGAGTCCCTGCTCGATGGTGAGGAAGGGCCCCTCCTGACCCGTGAGCATCTCGTTGTGCACGGCGCCGGCGTTGAGGCAGTGCTCGGCGTTGCCGCCGAGGTTGCGCACCCCGAGGAGCCGGAAGACCTCCTGGAGCGCGAAGATCGTGAAGAGGTCGATCTGGCCGCAGCCGTAGACCAGCACCTGGCTGTCGGGCTCGCGGTGGGACAGGACGTAGTCCGTCAGCCGCGCGATGGCCTCTTCGTACGTGATGGGCGAGCGCTCGCCCGTGGCCCGGTCCAGGACCGAGGGCTGGGTGTGCATGGGCCAGAAGGTGCGACCCTGACCTGCGGCCTCGGTGATCTTCACGCAGCCCGGCGTGGGCGCGCGCTTGTCGACCCGCACGATGGGGCCGCGGTCGTTGCGTCGCTTGCGGGGCTGGCGCACGTGCCCGGAGTCGCCGACGCCGCAGTATCCGCAGGACAAGCGCATGGGGTTTGCGGCGTCGGTGCGCAGCTCCGGGTGCAGGCACCCCGGCATGTGCTGCAGGGTCTCGAGTCCATCGAGGTCGTCGATGGTGGGGAGCGGAGCCGGCGGAGGCAGTGGACGGTCGCCGATGTCCGTGGAGCCCGGGGCCCGTGCCTCGAGCTCCTGCGCCGCCGCAGAGCCGACGGGGGGCAGCTCCTCCTCGCCGCCGGTGTCCCATGGGTTGCGACGGGCCCACTCCCGGGGAGGAGGCGCCTCGGACTCCACCGGCCCCGTCGGGCGCAGCACCCGGACGAGGCTGGTCTTTGCTGCCTTCTTGAGTCGGTCGCGGAGTCCCATCGGGCCCGAAGATAGCCGCGAGGTGGCCCAGTGGCCTGACGGGCTCTCTTTGCTCAGCCTGGAAATAGGTGGCCCTGCTGCTGCGTAGCCCTCCCTACCCGCCGCTCATGGCGGGACCTGGAGGACCCTGATGAGACCCACTGGACTGGCCCGTCTTCGCAAGAACCTGGACCGTTCCGCATTCGAGACCCTCGGCCACGTCGAGCGTTTCACCGACCACGGGGCTCATCTCGTCGAGGTGTTCGTCTCTGACAACGGGACGGTGCTCGCGCCGGTGGAGCCCAACACCGGATTCGTCTCCGTCCTCTCCGATGGCACCGTCCTCGAGACGCGGCCTCACGTGGCCCTCGCCCGGTTCACCGTTGCGTGGACGAGCCAACCCCGACGTGGCTATCTGCTCGCCATCGCCGAGGGCGGGTTCGCGGAGCGGCTCGCGCTGCATCGTCGCCGGGTGTCCGAGTCCTTCACGGCCCACGGTCGGCCCCGCCGCTTCTCGTTCATCGACGACGCGAAGGGCGTGCTCGACTGGGTGAAGAGGGCAGCCTTGATGCCCGTGGGGGTCACGATGTTCGCCGTGATGCTCCTGGCTGGCCTCGCGATGGGGGCCGTCGCCTTCATGCACTCGGGGGTGGCCACCCCGGAGACCGTCGTCCCCGTGGCGGCCGCCGTCGTGGCGCTCTCGGCGTTCCTCGTTGGCGTGCTGCCCAGATGGGTGGCCCCCCGCCTCCGACTCCGCGACCGGCGCGCCTGACCGGCACACTGGGGGCATGAGCGACTTCGTCACCCTGTCCGCAAACGAGGCCCGGCGCCGCATGGTGTCCTGGCTGGCTCTGGCCCAGCCTGGCTTCTCGGCGGACCGACAGGGGGTCGGAGCGCTCCTGAGCCGCCTCCGGCACATCCAGCTCGACCCTCTGGACGCCATCGGGACCAACGCAGACCTCGTTGCCATGGCGCGCATCGATGGCCTCAAGCGTGGGGACGTCTACCGCCACCTCGGGCCCGACGACGCGGGGGTGTCGCCCAGCTTCGAGCACATGGCCAAGGTGCGCTGCATCCTGCCGGCGTCGTTCTTTCCTTGGTACCGGGTCAACCAGCCAAAGCTCTCCTGGTGGGACGACGGCAAGGAGAAGCGTCTCCCGGACGGCGCGCTCGAGGCGGTCCTCGCCGAGCTCGCCGAGCGAGGGCCCGTCACGCCCCAACTCCTCGCCGATCTGGGTCGCGTGGCGCAGCGCGACTGGTCGGGGTGGAAGAGCACCGGCAAGGCAGCGACCCTCGCTCTCGAGGTGCTGTGGGCTCGGTGCGAGGTGGTGGTGAGCGGCAAGGATGGTCGGGGGCGGAGGCTCTACGACCTGCCTTCCCGGGCGTTCCCGGAGCATGCGGAGGCAGAGGCCGGGCCGTGGGGAGAGTGGGCGCTGACCCAGCGAGCGGACGCGGCGGGGATGCTGCCGGCAAACATGGGTCCGTGGTGGTCGATGCTGCGGCAGGCCCGGAAGGACGGCACGGTCGACCGACTGGTGGAGTCGGGGCAGCTGGTGCGGGTGCGGGTCGAGGGCAGCACGAGGAAGTACCTGGTCCCCGCAGCGTTCCTCGAGCACGAAGTGCAGCCCTGGGACGACCGCCTGCGGATCCTTGGACCTCTGGACCCGCTGCTCTGGGACCGCAAGCTCGTGGGCCACGCCTTCGCCTTCGACTACATCTGGGAGGTGTACAAGCCCGCCGCGAAGCGACGCTGGGGTTGGTACGTCTGTCCGCTGCTCCACTGCGGGAAGCTCGTGGGTCGGCTGGAAGCTCGAAGCAAGGGTGAGGTGTTCGAGGTGCAGAACCTGTGGTGGGAGGACGGCGGGGAGCGCCGGGCTGCGCTGGTTGATGCGGTGGAGCAGCATGCTGAGGGATGCGGTGCGGTGCGGATCATCGGCCTGTAGAACAAAGCCGGGGCGGCCGAACGTCCGGTGGGGGAACCGTTGCTTGACGGGGATGGCACTGATGGGACATCTCGGTGCATCGCCCTGGCCGCGACTGGGGACTCTCGTCGAGCGAGGAAGGGAAGAGATGCTCGAGAACATTCTCGTTGTGCACGGAGACATCACCGAGGTGGAGGCCGAGGTGGTGGTGAATGCCGCGAACACCTCGCTGCTCGGAGGGGGAGGCGTCGACGGAGCGATCCATCGGGCAGCGGGCCCAGGGCTGCTCGAGGAGTGTCGGACCCTTGGTGGAGCGAACACCGGGGAGGCCAAGATCACCGGTGCGTACGATCTCCCTGCGCGTTGGGTTGTGCACACCCCCGGCCCGGTGTGGCAGGGAGGCCATGCTGGCGAGGAAGAGCTGCTCGCGAAGAGCTACCGCAACTCGTTCTTGCGGGCCGCCGAAGTAGGAGCGAGATCCATCGCATTGCCGGCGATCAGCACGGGGATCTATCGGTTCCCAAAGGTGCGGGCGACGCGGATCGCGGTGCGGGAGGCTCGCGCTGCCCTGGCTCAGCGCCCCGAGCTGAGGGTGGTCTTCGTGTGCTTCTCCGAGACGGACGCGCGCCTGTATCGAGAGGCTCTCGGATCGCTCCGGCCTACGGAGTGAGCTCGCTGGTGAGCGCGGCGCGTCGCTGCGCGATGCGCTCTTCTCGGTCTACGAGCTTCTTGGAGCGGAGCCCCCCGAGTCCCAGATCCTTCACGGCGCGGGAGACGATGAAGCGATTGCCCCACACGGGCAGGAGCCGCTTCAGCCGGTCGATCAACGGGGCCTCGCGACCCACCATGATGCGCAGTCGCTTCGCCTTGACCCCCGCCACGATGACCTTCGCCGCGGTCCGCGGGTCCAGAGCGTGCTGCGCGAAGAACTCCTTGCTGCGGCGGGCGGTGTCGGGGTCGTAGGAGGGGCTGTCCACGATGTTCGTGTCGATGGCCCCGGGGTGCACCACGCTCACGCCGATGTTGGTGCCCTGAAGCTCCTCGTCGAGGACTTCGGTGAAGCCCCGCACTGCGAACTTCGTCGTGCAGTAGATCGACTGGGTGGGCACCGCCACGAGACCGAACACCGAGGAGATGTTGACGATCCAGGCCTCGTCGGCCATCTCGAGGTGCGGCATGAACGCCTTGCAGCCATGCACGACCCCCCACAGGTTGACCCCCATGACGCGGTCCCAGTCCTCGTAGGTGAGCTCGTCGAAGGTGCCGTGCACGGCGATCCCCGCGTTGTTGAACAGCAACTCCACCCGCCCATGGGCGGCGAGCACGGCCGCTGGGAGCTCCTCCATCGCCGCCCGGTCGGACACGTCCACCACGTGGGTGCTCGCCCCCGGGACCATCGCGGCGGTCTCAGCGAGGGTCTCGGGGTTCACATCCACCAGGGCCAGGGTGCAGCCCTCAGCGGCCAACTCGAGGGCGAGCCCGCGACCGATGCCGCTGCCGGCACCCGTCACCACCGCGACCCGGTTCCTCAGGCTCTTCATCACTTCCTCCGATCGGGCGACCACACGGTCACCACGTAGCCCATGGGTCGATCCACGGTGCGGGTCACCAGCCGACTGCGCAGGAGATATCTCTGCACGCGCTCCACCGTGAAGGGCCAGGAAGTCGTCTCCACCTTCTTGCCGAGGAGCCGCTTCACCGCCTTGATCGACTTCGGGTGGAACCGCCAGGGGCCCGCGACCACCAGCTGGCCATCTCGCTTGCACACGCGCTCGGCTTCTCGAAGGAGCGCTCCGGGCTCACTGACGAGGTGCACGACGCTCGCGAGGTAGACGACGTCGAAGGACTCGTCATCGAAGGGCAGCGCCGCGGCGCTCGCGACGACCCCTTCGACCTCGACGCCGGCTGCGTCGGCGTGGCTGTCCATCGCCGCGATGTGGGAGGGACTCAGGTCGACCCCGGTCACCTGCGCCCCGTCCACCGCGAGGGGCACGGCCAGGAACCCGGCACCGCTGCCGACGTCGAGGACCCGCCTTCCCGACGTGTTCGCGGCGTCCTGAAGCAAGCGCAGGCGCGCGGCGTGGAACGTGCGCTCGGCGCGGGAGCCGGACTGCGCAGCGACGTAGTAGTCGGCGGGATCTACCTGGCCGTGGGGGGTGCTCTGGGCCATGAATGCCTCGGCGAGAGGTGGAGACGGGACAAAGGGGGACAGATGCGCGGAGTGTCGCGCCGTCGCTCGCAGTATCATCGCTACGCTGACCGGAGTCATTCGCTGAGGGCTGCTCATGGCGCAAGCGCGCATTCGCCGACGGGGCGGTCTCGTCCCGCGCCTCATCTTTGCGTTCGTCTTTGCCTTCCTCGTTCTCGAGGTCGGACTGCGGTTCCTCTTGGGGAACGGCGGGCACGGTCTCGTGGTGCGCCCCGCGCGCAACGCCGAGGTGTGCTGGGAGTTGGTGCCCTCATCCACGGCAACCTACACCGGGGATGCGACCCGCCAGGGGCGATCCTCAATCCACGTCAATGCTCTCGGTGCGCGCAGCCCGGAGCCGTCCGCTGAGCAAGAGCGACTCCGCATCGTGGTGCTGGGCGATGGCCTCGTCTTTGGGCATGGCGTCGATGACGACGAGACCCTGGCGAGTCGCTTGAGCCAGGGACTGGCAGCCCGCGGTCACGCCAACGACATGCTCTCCCTGGGCGTTCCGGGACTCTCGCCGGCGCAGTCCGTCGCCACCTTCGAGCGCCGGGTACGCGAACTGAAGCCGCAGCTGGCGGTCCTGCTCGTCTCGCCGGACGATCTCGACCGCGACGCCGATGCCTGTCCGCACGATGGTGTCGTGCAGAGAGACGGGACGGTCTCCTCGCTGGCGGCTCGCGAGCAGCTGCGGACCCTGGTCTCGAGTCGCTCGTACACGATGCGCGCCCTTCGGCTGGTGCGCACGGCGGGCTGGCCCGCATTGCTCGATGCCAACGGACCGTACGGTCCGGGTCGAGAGCCGCTGGGCCGGAGCGGGCCGCCGAGCCCCGACGCCCGAGCGGACGCACGCCACGGGAACACCGTGCCTCCGGGGCCCTGGTTCGCGCAGACCCGCACCACTCCCAAGGAGCTCTGGGGAGATGTGCCCATCCTCCTGCCGCAGGAGTCCGACGTTCCCACCATCGTCCCGCGCGGCAAGCAGGAGTACGTGTTTGTCGAGGCAGTCCAGCGGCTGGCCCGAGTCGGCCTTCGCAACGACGTACAGATCGCGGTGGTGGTCGTGGCCGATCGGTCCACGTTCCAGCGCGTGTCTGACTGTCGGGACTGCCGGCCTCCACAGAGCCTGCTCACCGGAGTCGACGTACGCCGCATCGACCTCGCGGGCCTCTGGCTGCAGCTGTTGCGGCGACCGGAGGTCTACTTCCAGCGGGGCGAAGGGTTCCCCAACGCCGCCGGACACGAGGAGCTTGGCCGTGCCCTCGCGGGCGAGCTGGCGAGCTCTCTAGCCCTCTAGCTCAATCCCCAGAGTCCGGACCGTCTCCGAGAGCGGTGTGGACTTCGCCTCCGGGGCTGTATTGAGCAACACGTCTCCGAAGGTGCGCGACACCCCGAACCAGTACTGCTCGTTCCGGAAGTGGTGGAGCGTGTGTGCCTTACAGATTCGCTGGTAGTAGGCGATGTTCGGCGTGTAGGGCACGTGGGCGAGGTAGTGGCTCCACTCGTAGTTCACCGCGAACACGAGGTAGGAGGCGATGGCGGTGGCGGCGAGGGCCGCCGTGGGCGCGAGCAGCCAGGCCCCAGCGACCAGCAAGGGGAGCGAGCTCACCACGCTGAACCAGGGGATGAACACGAGCTCGATGTTGTTTGGGTCGCGGTGGTGCGCCCGATGCTTCTGGGCGTTCAACGGGTCGAGTCGGAGCTTGCCGAGCTGCCGGGGTCGGAAGTGCAGGATGAACACGTGGATGAGCCACTCCTGCACGGGCCAGAAGGCCCACCAGCCGACGACGATGGCGGCGTCCCAGAGTCCAAGGGGGCCAAGGGTGGCGCGCCAGATCAGCGCAGCGGTGGCCAGCACGACGAGGACGACGGGGCTGAAGTGACGAAGGAAGATGCGGACCGCGGGCCCGAGAGTGCGAGGAGGGGGAGGGCTCATGGGGTCTCCGTCTGCTGGCGTCCCACCGCGTCCATCAACGCGGTCATGGTGCCGGTGCCTCGGGCAAGCAAGGCTTTGGCCTGGTCGTATGCGGCTTCGGACTCTCCGGCGGCGACGGCATCGGCGATGGACTGATAGGCGTCCACATCACCCACCTCGTCGGCGAGCACCGGGCTGAGCAGGTGCATGAAGCGCACGTAGCCCTCACGGAGAGAGTTGTAGGCGAGTCGATAGGCGAGGTTGTCCGAGGCGTCGACGAGGGTCGCCCAGAACTCCAGCGCTACCCGCTGCTGGTTGAGGACGCCGTCCGCTTCCCGCAAGGCGACGAGCTGCTCGGCGAGTCGCTCGGTGCAGTCGGGGCCACCGCGAAGTGCCGCCAGTCGAGCGATGTCGGGTGCGAGGGCGGCGCGCATCTCGATGACGCCGCGGGCGACACGGGTCCGCACACTGCCATCTGGGGCCACCAGAAGGTCTTCGAGGAGCGAGGTGCCGGCGTGCTCGCGGAAGTCGAGGACCTCAGTCGCACCGCCGTGGCGGATCCGCACCAGCCTCGCCTCTTCCAACCGCTTGAGGGCTTCCCGCAGGGCGCCGCGGTTGACGCCGAGCTGTTCCCGAAGCTGTCGCTCCGAGGGGAGGGAGGATCCTGGCTCCAGGTCTCCCGAGACGATGGCGTCACGGAGTTGCTCGTAGACGGCGTCTGCGAGGGACCGACGTTCGATGGGCTTCAGCATGTGGAGTTTGTGCCACACACTCAGTAGGAGGTCAACTGGTATGACCAGTTGGCCGGATGTCGAGACGGTTGCGCTGCGACGCTGGGAAGGGCGGGACGTGTGGGAAGGGCGGGACGTCGGGGAGCGCCGGATCCGCCTCAGTTCACCGCGAGGAAACACACCCCATAGAAGATCAGCCCCGTGATCGCGGTCAGGGCCATGTCGATGGCCGCGATGCGTCCCCAGAACCGGTGTCGCTCGCTGAACGCCCCGGGTCTTGGCGGGTTCTCGAATCGCTTCAGCGACATCACGATCAGCCAGATCCACAGGATGGCAGTGCTCGTGGAGAACACGAGGTGCACGTTGAGCGTCCACCGGACGATCCCCGTGCCCGCGAAGCGGCTCTGCTCGGAGATGGCCATCACCCCGTCCCCCATCATGCGCAGGTCGATCTCGAGGGCTGTGATGACCACGGCGAGCACGCTCGCCAGCGTGATCTGAATCGCCTTGTGCCGACTCCAGCGCTTCTGCTTTGCCTCGCGAATCGCCAGCACCATCACGCCCAGCACCACCGGAAGCGCCACGATGATGATGTCGATGAGCAGATCGGCTTCGGTGCCGAGGAACCCTCGCGGGATGGTCATGGACTGAGGTCTCTCACTCGGCGAACAGGAATGGCCACTCCACCCGGGCGGTGCGGGTCACTGGCTTCGGCCAAGCCAGTCGTTCCAACTCGCGAATGATGCACACCTCAGCGTCCTCGTCACCGAGCTCCGACTCCACGACGCTGAGGCCCTCGACGAGGGCGTCGGCCGCAGTGGGGTTCTCGAGGTCCTTCGCCAGCCGAAGTCTCACCGTCAGCTGATGTCCCAGCTCCGGGTTTCGCTTGCGCGCGCTCCGCATGCACCGGCCGAGCCTCGGGGCGATGGAGTCGATGCGGGCCTTGATGGAGACGAGATCCACGATCCCCTCGACAGTGGGATCCGCCACGTTCGTCCGCGCCTTCTGCTCGTCGGAGATCGCGACGAGGTCGAGGCGGGCCGCCGTCCAGTGGGGCCGAAAGCTCACCTCGAGGCGACGGTCGTCGCTCATCATCGGGTCGTCGGGGAAGTCGATGGCCTGGAGCACTTCGACCAGGCAGCGCTGAGACCGCTCCATGGGACCGGGGACCTCGTTGAGTTCCCGCACCGAGCGCACGGCCCCCTCTTCCCAAAGAGTCAGGCCCATCCGCGCATCGGGCGGGTCGGTCAGGGGAGCATCCGGGAGGAACTCGGCGCAGGGGCGAAACCGGGGCTCCGCGGCGATCAGCGTGCCGCGGAGCTGCTCCTCGGGCCGGGCGGTGGTCTCGATCGTGTCGAGCCGCAGGGCCCGCATCCACATCACCTCGGGGGCGGCCTCGGGCGCCGGTGGCCCGTCCGCTTCCTCGGCCGCCACGGTGGCAGGCAAGAGAAGGGCTGCTCCGAAGAGCACGCTGAGAGAGGGCCGTCGCACGGCCGCAGAGTAGCGGCGGAACCAACGAGAGAAAGGCCGCCCCCTCACGCCGCGGTCAGGGGGTGCAGTCGGGTTCGACAAACGCTCCGGTCCACCAGTCCATGGTCGCCAGGTCCTCCCAGCCGTCGTCGTCGGCCTGCGCCGGGGTCGAGTACAGAGAGGCCTCTCGCCCGGCGAGAGCCACCATGGAGTCCAGGGTCGCAGCATTCTCCGAGGAAGGACCGGGGCCGGCGATTACGTGGTGCACGGGCTTGCTCGCGCCCTCCCCGCGCCACTCACACAGGAGTTGGTTGATCCACTGGTCGGGGTTGGCGAGCTGGTCCGGGGTCGCGGCCTCCAGGTCGATGCGGGGCATGTAGCCATCCACCGCCTGATCGACCCGCCCCACCGGCAGCCCTCGATCGAAGGGAGCGCCCTCGGACGCGATGTAGAGCGGGAAGTTGCCCCCCAGGTGCAGCCCGGTGGTGTCGCACTGGCTGCGCACGAAGAGCATCGCTGCGAGCAGAGTCTCCACTGCCTCGGGAGCGGCGTCGTAGCTGGCCCCCAAGTCGATGACGAGTCCGTGGTAGCCGGCGGGCACGGCCTCCCGGATGGTCTCAGCCTGCGCTGCGCCCTCCTGCGCTGCCGTGGCCTGCATCCACGCCCAGGGCTCCACCCCCACCGCCCGGTAGGAGTCGGTGGCGTCGCGGTCACAGAGCACGGGGTCGGACCCGCAGTCCGGCGCCCCCTCGCCCACCGGCAGGTACAACCGCTTGATCCCGCTGTCCGCCAGCCGCTGGGCCATCCCTCCATGGGTGAACTCGCTCGCGACGAGGTCCTCGGGGTGCAGCCACGTCCCCAGCTCGTTCAGCTCGGTGGGGTCCGGGAGCACGTCGATGGCGATGGTGTCCTCGGCGACGATGTCCCCCTCTTCGTCGTGTCCGATGGCGGTCATCGTGTGTCCGCCGAGAATCGCGAAGTCCATGCCGAAGGGAAAGCCACCCGACACATCCTCGCTGGAGCCCAGGGTGAACAGGTCGTCCGCCACGTAGCGCACGAGCACCACGTCCTCGTGGGCCTCCACCCGGAACGCCACCGGGTTCTCCACCTCCCCTGACAGGGGGCTCACGAAGGCGAGCGTGCGCGCGGGCGCCGTCAAGAGAGGAGGAGTCTCTCCACTGGGGCAACCCAGCAACAGGAGCGCGGTGAGGGTCAGGGCGCGACGCACAACCGTTGGACTCCCTGCAGGACGATTCGTTTCACGGGGGGTGCGACTGGTGGAAGGAGTTGCCCCCGAAGCACCGGAGGTTGCCGCGGTCGGTCACCCCGCAGGCGTGAGCGTAGCCAACCGACAGTGACCTGAAGCGGGTCTCGGCGGGGGGGAGTCGTCCTGAGCGCTCGAGGTCGTCGGAGCAGATCGCCCGTCCCTCCTCGTCGAGGGTGCATCGCATGCGGGTCCCCGAGCTGACTCCCCGCTGCTTCGTCCGCACGGGAATGGACGCCTTGATGCGGTCGAGGTTGCCCCAGCAGCTCACTGTCCCCGTCTCGTTCTCGATGCCGCAGATCTCTTCGAACCCCAGGTCCAGTGCGTCGAAGGAGAACTCCGCAGGGGGCTGTCCCCGGGGCCACCGGGTCTCGCCCCAGCAATGCACTGCGCCGTCGCTGATGCCGCAGGCGTTCCCGTCACTCACCGCGAGGTGCTGGAACCGGAGGTCGGGAGGCTTCTGCCAGGAGTCTCGCCAGGTCTTGCCCCAGCAGGCGACCTTCCCGTCCTCCCGTAGACCACAGGTGAAGAAGTCCCCAGCCCCCACGGCGCTGAACGTGCCCGGCGGCGCTGTCGTCTGCCCCATCGCGTCGTCACCCCAGCAGGAGACGCTTCCGTCGGGACGCAGGCCGCAGCTGTGTCTCCACCCCACGGTGATCGACGTGAGGGGCTCGTCGGGCATCGCCGACTCTCCCCAGTGGTTGCTCCCCCAGCACACGGGTCTGCCGCTCCTGAGGCCGCAGCTGTGGTTCCGGCCTGCGGCCACTGCGGTCCAGTCCTTGAAGTCTGAGGTCCGAAGACGCTCGTCCGCCCCCCACAGGGCGCTCCAGTCTCCGGTGGTGACGTAGCGGTCGCGCAGCGCTCGGAGCTCGGCCTCCTTCGCCTCGTCCGGCGGCGTCCCCGGAGTCGCGCAGAAGCGCACGCCATCGTCGATGTAGCCATCCCCAGGCGGGTCTCCGACGTCGAAGAAGCCCCAGGGGTAGACGTGCGCGTGGAGGCCGTAGTTGTTGGCTGCTGCCGAGTTGCCCCCCTCGCCGGTGTTGGCCGTGCTGAGGGCGAGCATCCCGGCCCGCACTCGCGGCTCCAGCTGCTTCGCCAGGATGGGGGCGGCTTGCTCGTCGACGAGCAGCCACTCGCTGCGCACGTTGAGGTCCATCACGCCGTTCTCGGTGACGCACCTCGGGTGGCTTCCAATGGGCGTGTCGGGGCTGTGGTGGTCGTCCTCGCAGCGCCCCTCCTCAAACGCGGAGGAGCCAATGAATCGTTGGTTTCCCGGCCCGGCGGCCTCGAGGAGGACCTCGCTGTAGGTGCACAGCCGACGTCCCCATCTCGGCAGGAGGTGGCGGAGGTCCTCGATGAGGGCGAAGCGGGTGCTGGCGAAGAGCGAGTCCGATGGCCACGGCTGTCCCGACCCGGGGAAGGGATGGGTGTCCATGCAGGCGGGAGGAATGGAGTCGAAGGTCGCCGCGCGGAGGATGTTGGGGTCGCAGGCACATGCGCGCGCACGGTCCTCGTCGGGCTCGCCCAGGACCAGGCTGCCCGCCCCAGGGAGGTAGGCGAAGCCGGGCGGGCACGAGGTGCCCTGGGGGACGGACGGCTCAGGAGGCTGGAGAGTGGGAAGGGGGACGTCGGGGAGGGGCTGCTGGCTCGCGTCCCGGTCTCCGTCGGGCGCAGTCGCCTCCTCGCTCAGTCCGGGCGCGGTGTCACCGCGCGATGCGTTGCTCGACCCGGGGCTCGGCTCGTCCCGCGACTCCGCGACTGGCGGCTCACCGCTGCTGGGAGTCCCGCCGTCCACACCCCGCTCGCCCCCCCCGCAGCCGGCGAGGAGGAGCAGCACAATGACGAGCGCACGGAGTCCCATGGCTCGCATCGTATCCGGCGCGCGCACCGACTACCCTCGGTGCGTGCGCGCGCTCCACTCCTTGCCCTTGCTTCTCGCCTCCCTGTCGCTGGTGGGCTGCCCCTCGACGTCTGAGGAGCCGCCCACGCCCGCTCCGCCCGCGGAGGTGCCTTGCGCCGAGCAGACGCCTGAGCGGCGCGCGCTCTTTGGGGACCTGCACGTACACACGCGCTGGAGCTTCGACGCGTACGTGCAGGACGTGCGGGTGACCCCCGCGGAGGCCCTCGCGTTCGCGCAGGGAGCTCCCGTCCGCCTCCCGCCGCTGGATGAGAACGGTGTGGGGACGCGCGAAGTGCGTCTGGAGCGGCCGCTCGACTTCGTCGCGCTGACGGACCACGCGGAGTACCTCGCCGAGATGGCGGCCTGCGTGGACCCATCGTCCCCCGCGTTCGACGCGGAGCCCTGCGTCGCCATGCGGGCCGGGGACGTGTCTGCCACCTATGCCTGGGGCGGCAACCTGACCGAGGAGGCCCCGGAGCGCTTCCCCTCCATCTGCGGCGCCGTCGACTGCGAGGGGCTCGCCCGCGACGGCTGGCAGCGCACCATCGACGAGGCCGAAGCGGCCGATGATGCAACGGACGCTTGCACCTTCACCGCCTTCGTCGGTTACGAGTACTCCTGCTCCACGAACGTGAGCAACGCGCATCGCAACGTCGTGTTCCGCAATGGCGCCGTGCCCGCCCTGCCGACGACCTGCTTCGAGGAGACCGACCCCTGGGCGCTGTGGCGCGCCCTGGCCCGAGACTGCCGCGACGCACCGCCCCAGGACGGCGTGCAGTGCGACGTGCTCGCCATCCCCCACAACAGCAACTGGTCCAACGGGAACATGTTCGTGGTGGAGTACCCGTTCGCCGCAGAGGGGGAGGGCGCCCTGGCGGAGTTCCGGGCAGAGATGGAGCCCCTGGTGGAGATCTACCAGCACAAGGGCGACAGCGAGTGCAGCCCCGGGTTCACGAACCCGCTGGGGGCGCCTGACGAGCAGTGCGCCTTCGAGAAGCTGAGGGCGGAGCCGATCCAGGACTGCGGCGAAGGCACCGGGGCGGGGGCGATGGCAGGTCTGGGCTGTGTGAGCCGCCGCGACTTCGTCCGCGACGTGCTCGTCGAGGGCTTGCTGGAGGAGGAGCGCATTGGCGCGAACCCCTACCGCCTCGGGATCATCGCGAGCACCGACACCCACAACGGAACGCCGGGGCTCGTCGACGAGGCGAGCTTTCCGGGCCACACCGGGCGTGAGGAGGGGAGCCCACAAGCTCGGCTCCAGCCCCCTCCCCTCATCCCCGGCGGCGTGCTCATGAGCGGCGGAGGCCTCGCGGGCGTCTATGCGACGGAGAACTCGCGAGACTCCATCTTCGACGCAATGCAGCGGCGGGAGGCCTTCGGGACGTCGGGGCCGCGCATCCAGCCGAGGCTCTTTGGAGGGTTTGGCCTGGGTGAGGGCCTCTGTGAGGACCCGGCCATGCTGGAGCGGGCCTACGAGGGCGGGGTGCCCATGGGGGGTGAGCTGACCTCCACCGAGGCTCCGCTGCGCTTCCTGGCGGCGGCGCTTGCCGATCCCGGGACGAAGCAGAACCCGGGCTCCAGCCTCCAGCGTCTCCAGATCGTCAAGGGCTGGGTGGACGGGGACGGAGGGCACACCGAGGTCATCGACGTCGCGGGGGACCTGAGCGGGGGAGTGGACCCGGACACGTGCGAGCCCACGGAGCCCGACGCGGGGGCGGACTCCCTCTGCGCCGTGTGGACGGATCCCACCTGGGAGCCTGGCCAACGCGCCGTGTACTACCTACGGGTCTTGGAGGTGCCGACCTGTCGCTGGAGTGCTCACCAGTGCAACGCGCTGCCGGCGGCAGACCGCCCCGCGAGCTGCTCGGATCCCGCGATTCCGCGCACGGTGCAGGAGAGGGCGTGGACCTCACCCATCTGGGTCGCTCCCTGACGTCGGCCCCGGGGGCAGGGGGTCATCCCGTTGCCTCTTTTCAACGCCGTTGTCTTGGGTATGGTCGGGCTTCGGGCGCTGGGGAGTGCCCGTGAGGAGAACCCCCATGATTCGCTTTCTCTCGATTCTCGCCCTGGCATGGGCGCTGATTCTCGGCACTGGCTGTCCGACGACGCCGGCCAATGACGACGACTCCGTCTCCAACGACGACGACGCGACGGGGGACGACGACGACGCGACGGGGGACGACGACGACGCGACGGGGGACGACGACGACGCCACGGGCGACGACGACGACGCGACGGGGGACGACGACGACGCCA
>JAGSHC010000203.1 GCA_023954745.1 Deltaproteobacteria bacterium
CCACCCTGGATACGGCTTTCTCTCCGAGAACGCCGCCTTCGCGAAGGCCTGTGTGGACGCCGGCATCGTCTTCGTGGGGCCTCCTGCGGACGCCATCGCCCTCATGGGCGACAAGCGCGCGTCCAAGAACGCGGTCGAAGCGGCAGGGGTCCGCGGAGTGCCGGGCTACCAGGGCGAGGACGACGACGACGCCTCGCTGCTCGCTGCGGCCGAGGACATCGGCGTCCCCCTCATGGTGAAGGCGTCAGCCGGTGGCGGAGGCCGCGGCATGCGGCTCGTTCGCGACCTCGCCGGCCTTCCGGACGCCTTGCGAGCAGCGCGCGCCGAGGCGCAGTCCGCCTTTGGGTCTGGCGCGCTCATCCTCGAGCGAGCCGTGCTCTCCGCGCGCCACGTGGAGATCCAGGTCTTCGCCGATGCTCACGGGACCGTCCTCCACTTTGGGGAGCGCGACTGTTCCATCCAGCGTCGGCACCAGAAGGTCATCGAAGAGGCGCCCTCCCCGGCGGTCACCCCCGAGCTGCGTCGAGCCATGGGCGAGGCGGCCTGCGCGGCGGCGCGGTCCTGCGGGTACGTGGGCGCGGGGACCGTCGAGTTCCTGCTGGAGGACGACGGCAGCTTCTGGTTCCTCGAGATGAACACCCGGCTCCAGGTGGAGCACCCGGTCACCGAGGAGGTGACGATGCTCGACCTGGTGGCGCTGCAGCTGCGGGTGGCGGCGGGGCTTCCCCTGGAGATGGAGCAGGACGACGTCGAGCTCGTCGGGCACGCCATCGAGGCTCGGCTCTACGCCGAAGACCCCGATCGTGACTTCCTCCCGCAGACCGGGACGGTGCATCGCTTCGACCTCCCGACCGGTGTGCGCTTCGACCACGCCATCGTCCGCGGTGGGGTGGTCTCCCCGCACTACGACCCGATGCTCGGCAAGCTCATCGCCTACGGGCGCGACCGCGAGGAGGCGCGAGGCCGGCTCGCGGCTGCGCTGGACTCGCTCGTGCTCCATGGCGTCGTCACCAACCGCGCCTGGCTCGGTCGGTTGCTCCGGGACGAGCGGGTCGTCGCCGGTGATGTCACGACGCGGTTCCTCGACGAGCACGGCGCGGACCTGCTGGCGGGGCCCCCGACCCTCGCCGAGCGAGCGGTCGCCTGTCTGGTGGCTCTCGTCGAGGGCTCTCCGGGGACTCCCTTGGACCGGCTGGGCTGGAGGAGCGGCCGCAATGTGCCCGCCCTCGTCGTCCTCGAGTGCGGGGAGCATGAGTCCTCCCTGAGGGTGCTGCGGACGGGAGCCGGTGAGTTCGAGGTACGCAGCGAGGAGACCGTGGTTGTCACGCTCGTCGCCCTTCAGGAGGGCGCCCTTACGGTCACCCTCGACGGGCGGCGTCGCACGGTCCCCTACAGCCGGCACGGGTCTCGCCTGTGGGTCGGAGACCGGGTGTACGACGACATCACGCAGCGCCCGGCCGAGTCCGCCGACGGCGGCACCGGCACCATCGCCGCACCCCTCGATGGCGCCGTCACCTCCACGTTCGTCTCCGTGGGGGACCGGGTCTCTGCGGGCCAGCTTCTGCTGGTGATGGAGGCCATGAAGATGGAGCACCGCATGACCGCCGATGTGGACGGAGTCGTCGAAGCGATGCCTGTCTCGGTCGGAGACCAGGTCAAGACACGCCAACTGCTGGTCGTCATCACCGAGGAGGACGCCTGATGCACCCCCTTTCCAGCCGCCTCGACGTCTCGGGCCCCGAGTTCGCGGCCAACGCCAAGGCCATGGAGTCCTACGTCGGGCGCGTGCGTGCGGTGCTCGACAAGCAAGCCGCCACCGAAGAGAAGTACCGCCCTCGAGCCGAAAAGAAGGGGAAGCTGCTTCCCGGGGAGCGCCTCGCCCGCCTCCTGGATCCTGGCGCACCGTTCGTCGAGCTGTGCGCCCTCGCGGGCTACGGGATGTACGACGACGGCGACGGCCGGTACTCGGGCGGCAAGCTCATCGCAGGCATTGGCCGCGTGTCCGGGCGTCGTGTCGTGGTCATCGTCTGGAACTACGCCATCAAGGGCGGAACCATCGACCGCGTCAACGTCGCCAAGATGTTGCGGCTCCAAGACGTCGCCCTGCGCCAGCGACTCCCCATCGTCTCCCTGCACGAGAGCGGAGGCGGCAACCTCGTCAGCGCCTCGGCCATGGCCGACCCATGGATGGCGCGGCTCTTCACCGACGCCGGTCTCTCCTATGGGCAGCAAGCCGAGCTCAGCGCAGCGGGCATCCCACAGATCACCGTGAGCCACGGCAACGCCACGGCGGGGGGCGCCTACCAGGTCGCCCTCTCGGACAGCGTCATCCTGGTGCGCGAGAAGACCCAGCTGTTCCTCGCCGGCCCGCCGCTGCTCGAAGCCGGCACCGGCGAGAAGGCCACGGCCGAAGACCTCGGCGGCGCCTTGATGCACGCCACGGTCTCGGGCACGGGGGAGTACCTGGCCGAGGACGACGCCGACGCCATCCGCATCGCGCGTCAGGTCGTCTCCCAGCTTCCACCCGACCCACAGGTGACGCCCCGCCAGCCCTCGGCCGAGCCTGCGTACTCGCCCGAGCAGCTCCTCGGTGCGTTCCCCCAGGACCGCAAGGTGCCTGTGGACACCCGCGAGATCATCGCCCGGGTGGTGGATGGCTCTGGATTCGAGGAGTTCAACCCAATGATGGACGCCGGCACCGTGTGCGGCACCGCTTACCTCGGTGGCCACCTCGTGGGGATCATCGGGAACAACGGGCCCATCACCCCCGCTGGCGCGAACAAGGCCTGCCTCTTCATCTCCATGTGCGAGCAGTGGGATGCGCCGCTCATCTTTCTCCAGAACACCACGGGCTTCCTCGTGGGCACGGACGTGGAGCGGCGCGGGCAGGTGAAGCACAGCGCGAAGCTCATCCAGCATGTGGCCAACACCCGCCTGCCGAAGCTGACCATCCTCATTGGCAACGCCTATGGCGCGGGCAACTACGCCATGGGCGCGACGGCGCTGAAGCCCGCGTTCTGCCTCGCCTGGCCGAGCGCGCGGCAAGCGGCGATGGGGGGCCCGCAGGCCCGCAAGGTCATGAAGATCGTGACCGAGGCGGCGTGGGCTCGAAAGGGGATCGAGGCCGACGAGGCCATGCAGGCCGGCCTGGACCAGCAAGGGCAGATGATCGAGATGGGGCTGGAGATGATCTCCGAGTCCATGTTCTGCAGCGCACGCCTGATGGACGACGGGATCATCGACCCCCGCGACACCCGCCGCGTCCTCCTCGAGCTGCTCGCCACGGTGCTGGAGGCCCGCGAGCGGTCGCCCGTGCAGTCCAGCTTCGGCGTGCAGCGCCTCTGACCTCTCCGCTCCCCGAACTCGCCCCTCCCCCAGAGGACCCATGAGCCACGACAACGAACACAGCCTGGTCATGCCGGAGATCGAGACGCTCTCCCTGCGCCTCGATGGCTGGCGCCTGCACGTCACCCTCAACCGCCCCGAGGTGCGCAACGCGATGTCGGCGCGGATGGTGCGGGAGCTCGTGGCCACCATGGAGGCCATCGCCGGGGACGACAGCGTGCGCGCCGTCATCCTGCGGGGAGCTGGCGGCCACTTCTGCGCTGGCGGCGACGTCAAGGACATGGCCATGGCGCGGCAGGCGGAGCCGGGGCCCGACGGCCGTGACCCGGTGGAGGTGCTCAATCGCGGCTTCGGCAAGATGCTTCAGGCCATCGAGGCGTTGCCCCAGCCGGTCATCGCCGTCTGTGAAGGTGCGGTCATGGGCGGCGGCTTCGGCCTCGCCTGCGTCGCCGACGTCACCATCGCGGTGCATGGGGCGAGGTTCCGGTTGCCGGAGACGGGGCTCGGTCTCACTCCGGCCCAGATCGCGCCGTTCATCGTGCGGCGCATTGGGCTGACCCACGCCCGCATGCTCGGCGTCACGGGGGCTTCCATCGAGGCGGACGAAGCCGTGCGATTGGGGGTGGCCCACATCGTGGCGAGCGACGGGATTGCCGCCCTCAAGGAGGTGCTGGAGCGCATCGGACGTTGCGGGCCCCGGGCCGTGGCGGCGACGAAGCAGCTCATGCTTCAAGTCGGTCGCGTGCCCCTGGACGAGCTCCTCGACTCGGCGGCGGCGGACTTCGCGCTGCGCACGCGGAGCGACGAAGCCGCGGCGGGGATCACGTCCTTCTTGAGCAAGACGCCGCCCCCCTGGGCGCGTGAGGAGTCCTGATGTCTGACCTCGTAGTCGTCACCTGTGCGCTGACCGGTGTGTTGACGAACCCTGCCCAGCACCCCGTCCCGGTGACGGTGGAGGAGATGGCGGCGTCGGCGAAGGAGGCCACGGATGCTGGCGCGTCGGTGCTGCACGTGCACTTCCGCGATCAGGAGCCGGGCATGGGCCACATGCCGTCGTGGGATCCCGACGTTGCCGAGGCGGTCATCGACGCGATTCGGGCTGCGTGTCCTGGCGTCATCATCAACATGACCACCGGGGTCTTCGGCGACGACATCTCCGGGCCTGAAGCGTGCCTGCGCCGGGTGCGGCCCGAGATTGCAGCCTGCAACTCCGGGTCCCTCAACTACCTCAAGATTCGGCGGAACGGACAGTGGGCCTGGCCCCCGATGCTCTTCGACAACACCGTGGAGAAGGTACAGCGCTTCCTCGATGTGATGAAGGAGACGGGCAGCAAGCCGGAGTTCGAGTGCTTCGACGTGGGCATCGTGCGCTCGGTGGCGATGTTCGCGCAGGCGGGGATGGTGGACGGGCCTCCGGAGGTGAACCTGGTCATGGGAGTCGCCAGCGGGATGCCGGCGGACCCACGCCTGCTCCCGATCCTGCTGGAGCACGTCCCGGAGGGCTCTCCGTGGCAGGTGACGGCCATCGGCCGCCAGGAGATCTGGGACCTGCACCGCGCCACGGCGGAGTCGGGCGGGCATCTGCGCACCGGCGTGGAAGACACCTTCTATCTGCCCAGTGGCGCGCGCTGTCGCGGCAACGGCGACCTCATCGAGGCCATGGTGGGAGTCGCCGAAGCGGCGGGGCGCACCGTGGCGACCCCCGCGCAGGCCCGCGAGATCCTGGGCTTGGGGAGCTGAGCCGGTCGTGATCCTGCTGGCCCTCCGCGCGACACACCTGCTCTTCATGGGCCTCTGGGTCGGCGCCGTGATGTACTTGGGCGGTGACGTGCGACGCAGCGTGGCCGCGGGTCCCGAGCATCTTCCGCTTCTCCGCGACCGAACGCGCCGGGCCCTGCGCTTCACTCACATCTGCGCCGGGGTGACCCTGGCTTCGGGGCTGGCGCTCATCGTCGAGCTGGGAGGCTTCGGGGCGGTGCAGCCAGCGGTGCACATCGGGTTCGCCCTGGCCATCGGACTCGCGCTCCTCGGGATCCTCGGTGTCGGGGGGACGTGGGCAGCGGTGGACCGCGCCCTCGGTGAACCCGAGAGCGCCGACCGGGTCTCGAACGCCGTGCTGCGGTTGGGGGTGATGACGAGTCTCCTCAAGACCGGATGGCTGGTGGTGTTCTTCCTGATGGTGTTTCGGAACCGGTAAGGTCGCCCCACCTGGCAGGACCTCGCCCTGGAGCCCGAAATGACTGCTTCCCGCCTTCTGATTCTCCTCCTCGCCCTTGGCCTCGCGGCGTGCCCCCGGCCCCGCGGCGGAGGCGACGACGACGACGCCGCCAACGACGACGACTCCGCCTCGGATGACGATGACGCCGCGGGCGACGACGACGACGCCACGGGCGACGACGATGACGCCACGGGCGATGACGATGACGACGCCACGGGCGATGACGACGATGATGGAGGCGCCTGTCAGATCTCCCTGACCTTCGCCACCGGATCCACAGAGACCTGCAACGAGCCCTGGACGGAGCAGGGCGTCGAGCTCTCCTTGCGCATCGGGACCTGCGGAAGCGGCTCGAACTGCTCGGGCGCCGCGGACTCCTCGGGAGTCTGGGTCTACCCCGCCGAGATCTACGGGTACTTCGGCGACCTCGACTGCACCCCCGGCGCCGTGGAGATCGACATCAACGACTACACCGGCGTGGGCGCGGTGGACGCGGTTCTCTACGACTCCTCGGGCGGAGTCATCTCCTCGGCGACCAACACCATGGTGGGCTCACAGGAGCGCTTGACCCTGCCGGTGACCAGCGGCACCCCCGTGGCCTTCGGGGTCTCCGGCTGCGAGACACAGGTCCTGGGCGCATTCATCGACTAGGTGTCGAGAGGCGGGCCCCAACCATGCCGGCGGTGACTACGTGAGCGACCTCTTCGGAGACGACTCCATTTCGACGGGAGCCATGCGGTCCACGGGGGGGGGCTCCATGAAGACGTTCTCGGTGCCGTCCGAGGTCGAGCGGGCCGTCGGTGACGATGAGGTCCCCCAGCGCTTTGGCCGCTTCGAGGTGCAAGGCCTGCTCGGCAAGGGCGCCATGGGGCGCGTGCTCGAGGCCTTCGACCCCGACCTGGAGCGGGTCGTCGCTCTGAAGGTCGTTCCGGTCGACGAGTCGAACCTCGCCTTGCGTGAGCGACTGCTCGCCGAGGCGCGCATCGCAAGCAAGCTCGAACACCCCAACATCGTTCCCGTCTATGAGATGGGGTCCATGGAGGGGTGGTTGTACTTCGCCATGCGTCGGATCGAGGGGCGTCCGCTCTCGGATGTCCTGCGGGGGCGAGCGCGCAAGGAGGTCTGGGCCCGGGTCTGGAACCGCCGACGCATGCTCGGTGCGTTCCAGTCGTTGTGTCGTGCCGTGGGGTACGCCCACAGCCAGGGGGTGCTGCATCAGGACCTGAAGCCCAGCAACGTCATGCTCGGTGAGCTCGGCGAGGTGCAGCTCCTCGACTGGGGGATTGCCCGCTCATTGGACGCGGGGAAGGATCTCGGACCGCTCCCCGGCGAGGAAGGCGAGTTCGCGGATGACCCGAAGGCTCCGCCCTGGGAGCGGCGGAAGGTCTGGGGAACTCCCGGGTACATGAGCCCCGAGCGCATTCGAGGAAAGTCGACAGCGTTCGATCCCCGCGCGGACATCTGGGCCCTGGGAGTGATCCTCTTCGAGATCCTGACCATCAAGCGCGGCTTCGTAGGCCGGACGGCGATGGGGACGCTGATGAAGATCCTGCGGGTTCCGCAGCGCGACCCTCGGCGCAAGAACCCCGATGGCCCAGTGGACGATGATCTCGCCGAGATCGTGATGACCGCGACCGCGGGGGAGGTCGAAGACCGCTTCGAGTCCGTCGCTTCCCTCGTGAGCGCAATGGACGCATACCTCGACGGCAGTCGGCGCCGACAGCGGGCTGCGGCCCATCTCGCCGACGCGCTCATGTTGTGGGACCAGATGGAGTCGGTGGCGGGGCGAAAGCGGTCGCTGATCAATGACCTGGCCGCAGAGGAGAAGGTGGTGCCCGAGTGGGCGCCCCTGGCCGAGAAGCGGCGACTCATCGATCTCCGCCGTCGCATCGCTGACCTCGAGCCGGACCGGGCGTCGCTCTTTGGGCGCGCGGTGGGGGCTGCCGAGCGGGCGGTGACGGAGGACCACAACAGCCACGAGGCTCGCCAGTTCCTGGCCCGAGCGTACTGGTCCCGGTTCTTGGAGGCCGAAGCGGCGCGTGATCGGGTCTCCATGACCTACTTCGCTGAGCGAGTCGACGAGTGGGACGACGGTGGGCTCGAAACGGCGCGGCGTGGGCAGGGCTCGCTCTCGCTGCGTACCGCGCCTTCTGGCGCGGAGGTGGTCTGCGCCCGGTACAACCGGGAAGGCCTGCTCTACGAGCTCGAAGACGAGGTCTCCCTGGGCACCACACCGCTGGACGGCGTCCCCTTGGCGATGGGGAGCTATCGCTTGATCCTGCGGCATTCAGACCACGAGGACTGCGTCTATCCCGTCTTCCTCAGCCGCAACGAGTGGTGGGACTCGGGGCCAAGCCCCGTGCGGCTCCCCGAATCGGGGGACCTTGCGGAGGGGTTCGTCTACGTGGCGGGGGGGCCCTTTCGCATCGGCGGGGACCCGGAGGCTCAAGACTCACCGCCAGCCACGATCCGCACCGTCCCGAGCTTTGGTATCTCCCGCTTCCCCATCACGACGGGGGAGTACGTGGAGTTCCTCAACGCGCTGCGCCTCCAGGATCCGGACGCAGCCTGGGACCGCGTCCCCCGCGACGAGGCGGGGGTCAACGTGAGCGCAGGCCAGTTCTGGGAGCGGCCCGGGCCTGGGGAAGAGTACGTGGTCTGCGAGGAGGACCGATACGGGGACACGTGGGAGTCCGACTGGCCGGTCATGGGAGTGAGCTGGCACGACGCGGTGGCCTACGCAGCGTGGCGGTCGGTGCGCGACGGACGGGCCTACAGCCTCCCGACCGAGCTTCAGTGGGAGAAGGCCGCCCGGGGGGTCGATGGCCGCATCTTCCCCTGGGGAGATGGGTTTGACGCGTCCCTGTGTCACATGCGGAAGAGCCGCGAGGGACGGCAGCAGCCCGAGTCGGTGGGGCGCTTCCGCACGGACGAGTCCGTGTATGGAGTGCGGGACCTTGCCGGCGTGACCCGGGACTGGTGCGGTGACCTGCACTATCGCCCTGGCGACTTGATGCGGCCGATTCGTGGAGGCTCCTGGGACTCGGCGGCCGCGTACTGCCGCCTCACTCACCGGACGGGCTATCTGCCTCGCTACGTCAGCACGAGCTTCGGGTTTCGGCTCGTGCAGAGCCTGACTGGTGAGGACGAGGAATAGGCGATGAAGGTTCCACTGACCGGAGCGACGGGGAGGATTGGCTCCGGCGCGCTGCTCGAGAACGCGGCGATCCACGTGCTCGCGGGCGGCTGAGCGCGGCGTCGACGCGTCCGAGGCGCCGTCGGCTCAGATGGCGCGCAGCCCGAACCAGCAGGCGGACAGCAGCAGCCCCGCGAGGGTGAAGCGCGTCGCGAGGTGCATGCCCCGCAGACTGAGATGCTGGCGCTTCTGGGCGTCCACCGCTTCCGGTTCGAACCACGGAGGCTCGTCGAAGAGCTCCGCCATGGTCACCATCTCGAGGCCCTTGCTGGCGAGTCCGTCGAGAATGGCCGGTAGCGCGTCGAGCATCGGAGGGCGCCGGTCGGGGTTCTCCAATGGGGGGGCGTCGTGCAGAAGCACCACGTCGCCCGGTCCGGCGGCGAGGGCGCGCCGGGTGATGGTCGGGACATCGTCGATGCGGCCATCGAGGGAGCGTACGGACCAGCCCGCCACCTGAAGGTCCCACTGTCGCCGCACATTGAAGAGTGGATGGGCCACGAGGCCGATCGGCGGGCGGAACCAGCGCGGGTGATGCCCGATGGCGGAGTGCACCGCTGCGTTCCCGGCGTCGAGGTCGTCGAGGAACCAGGGGTCGTGAAGCATGACCTTCCAGTTGTGGGCGTGACCGTGCAGGCCCACCTGGTGCCCGTTGGCCACGAGCTCTTGGAGGACGTCTGGGGACTCTTCGGCCCGGGCACCGATGACGTAGAAGGTGCCCTTGGCTCCGGCGCGGTCGAGCATCTCGGCGATGGCGCGGGTGGTCTCGGGGTGAGGGCCGTCGTCGAAGGTGAGGGCGACGGCCTTGCGGTCCGGCCGGGCCTTGCTCCGGGCGGGGCCGAAGATGTGCAGGTTTGGTGAGGTGGAGCCGCCGATGAGGGTGAGCACGAGCAGCCCGAGCCACACCAGGAGCACGGGCCAGTCATGGTCGAAGCGAATGAACACCAGGACGATGACGGTCCAGCAGATGACCAGGATGGCTGGCAGGGCGAAGCGTGTGATTGGCCGGGGGGCGTCCATCGCGCGGAGGCTAACGCGAGGAGGAGGAGGCTGCGAGGCTGCGCGCAGTGAGAGCTGTTCCCCAGTCCCTGAGTCCCCGGCGAGGCTTCGGCCCCGCCGCTGAGCCCCTCGGGGCGAACGCAACCACGCCAACCACGCGATTCGTCCCATCCTGCAGCGGGGCGCCCCCTGGTGAGCCAACATCGGCCACCAAGGAGCACCCCGCATGCATGTGAGCTTCGACGAGTCCATCGCCTGGACCACCACCGACGACGGCTGGACCACCACCCTCGGGTCCGAGTGGATGCAGGGCCGGGGCGCGTTCGGAGGCATCGTCGCTGCGGCGGCCCTCAAGGCGATGCGCACCCAGGTCGCCCCGGAGCGTCTCCCTCGCACCTTCACCACCACCTTCCTCGGCCCCGTCACCAAGGAGCCCGCTCACCTGTCAGTGCGGGTGCTCCGGGAAGGTCGCGCCGTCTCGTTCCTCGAGGCAGAGATCCTCCAAGAAGGAACGCCCCGGCTCCGCGCCACGGGCATCTTTGGCGCGGACCGCGACTCGATCATCGCCGCCCCGGCTCCTCCCACGGAGGTGCCAGATCCCGACGGCTTCGTGAAGTTCCCCCACGTCCCAGGGATCACGCCAGACTTCATCCAGATGATGGATGTGCGCTGGACCGAGGGCTCCTTCCCCTTCACCGGGGTCAAGGACGGCCTGACCATGGCCTCGATGATGCGCTTCAAAGACGGCGCGACTCCTGGCTACGAGCGCATCCTCACCCTGCTCGACGTCATGCCGGCGCCGGTCCTGCAGCAGCTCGACGGCCCCCGCCCGGCGTCGTCCATCCAGTGGACCTCCCACTTCGTCCGGCCGGACCCCAGCACAGCAGGAGACTGGTGCTTCTTCCGCTACGAGACCGTCAGCGCCGGTGCCGGCTACTCCACCACCATCGGCAAGCTGTACGGTCCGTCGGGCGAGCTCCTCGCCTGGCAGGAGCAGCTGCACGCGGTGTTCGGATAGGGGCGCAGCGGTCGTCCGCCGCGGTCAGGCCTTCGTCCCCTCGACCAGCGCCGAGACCCAGCGCGTGAGTGGCAGCAGCCGCTCGAAGTGGCCGGCGACGAACTCGACGGCCTGGTCCGTCGTGAGCTCCTCGGGCAGCGGGTCCAGAGTCAGCCCAGCGTGGATCGACTTGTGCTTCAGCCAGTGGGCGTGGGGGTGCTCCGCGTCGTAGCCACGTGGCACACGCTTGTAGTCCTCCGCCCCTAGCGTGTACCCGTCCAGCCCCGCGACCAGGGCATCGAGCTCCGCGGCGCCGGCCCCAGTCACTGACGCGCGAAACGCCTCGAGGACGGGCTTGTCGAACATGTGCAGCCCTCCGCCCACGTGCAGGCTGTCTGGACCCATGCGGAAGAAGAGCGCCGCGCACTCCCGGCTCCGGCCCTCACCCAGCCAGAACATCAAGTCCATGTGGGTCTTGTAGGGCGTCTTGTCCTTGCTGAACCGCGTGTCCCGGTTGATGCGGAAGATGGAGCCGTTCACGCGGGGCTCGGCGTGCAGATCCGGCGCCATCTCCGCCATGTGCTCTCCCAGAGCGCTGACGAAGGCCTTCGCATCGGCGGTGAAGCCAGACTTGTAGGCCTTCTTGTTGGCGTCGAACCAACCCTTGTCGTTGTGGGCGGCGAGCCCACGCAGGAAGTCGAGAGTGGTCGTGGAGAAGCCGGCGAAGTCAGTCATCAGGACATCGTCCCTGCGCAGGCTCCCCCGGGCAAGGCACGAGGGTGCGCTGTTGACAGCAACTGGCAGCAGGTAGGCTTCGTGGGCGCCCGTCGGGATTGGCGCGGGGGAGCTCTGAATGCGCCGACTGTTGCTGTGCCTCCTCCTCCTCCTGTCGCCGTTCGTCCTTCCCGGCTGCCCTGACGACCCGGTCGACGACGACGACACCACCGGGGACGACGACGACGCCACTAGCGACGACGACGACGCCACGGGGGATGACGACGACTCCGGCGACGACGACGACGACGACGCCACGGGGGACGACGACGACTCCGGCGACGACG
>JAGSHC010000172.1 GCA_023954745.1 Deltaproteobacteria bacterium
CCGAGGTCACCCGCGCCGCCTACCGCGCGTTTGCCCGGCAGACCGGCTCGACGGCGCCTCCGGCCTGGTCGGACACCCCGAACGCATCCGACGCCCTCCCCGCAACGTCGATCGCGTGGGTCGACGCCCGGCGCTACTGCGGCTGGGCCCAAGGGCGCCTCCCGTCCGAGCCGGAGTGGGAACGCGCCGCCGCCGGCACGTACGGACGCATGTACCCCTGGGGCAATTCGTTCCAGCCGGAGCTGATCGCCGGGGGGGCCGCGCTCGCCCCCGTCGGCTCCTACCCCGATGGGGCGTCCGAGACCGGCGTGTTGGACCTCATCGGGAACGCTCCCGAGTGGGTCGAGCCGCCGCCGGGGGAGGCTCCGTTCCTCAAGGGCGGCGGGGTGGCTGGCTTCGCGAACCGCGAGAGTCAGATGGTGTTCACGCGCACTGCCCCGGACTCTGCAGCCTGGTCCCCGGGACCGGGCTTCCGCTGCGCCTACGACTGAGCTCGGTTCCGCGACCTGCCGGCGCCCCGCCCCCTCGCGCGGCTCCCCTGCTGGCGTCTCTCCGTACCGATCGGGATCGCCCGTTCCCTTGTGGGCAGCGCGTTCGGGTGATAATTGGTTGAACCACTGACCCAACATGGCGCAACGCATCCTCCCCCACTCGTCCGCTCGCTTCTCGCGCCGCACTGCGCTTCGCGCCTGTGGTGCTGTCGGAGGGATCGCCCTGGTGGGCGCCGTCGGATACACGGCCCACGGGCACGCCCATCGCTACGAGGACGTGGAGCCGGCGTGTCCCCTGCGGGCGTTCACGCGTCGTGAGTTCCAGATCGTCGCGGACCTCGCGGATGTGATGTTCCCCGAAGGCAACGCCCTGGGAATCACCGGCCGGGAAGCGCGGGTCCCCGAGTACGTGGACCACATGGTCGCCGGATTGGAGCGCGACAAGGCGACGGAGATGAAGGCCATGTTCCTGCTCTTCGAGCACGGCACCCTCGCCTTCGGCCTGCGCACCCGCCGGTTCACCGACCTCCCGCCCCGGGAGAAGGAGAAGTACCTGCGTCGCTGGGAGCGCTCACGGGTCTACTCCCGGCGCATGCTCGCCGCGGGGGTGAAGACCCTCTTGGGCCTGGCGTACTTCGCCCATCCCGCAGTCCGTGAGCGGATGGGCGTGCACCGGGCCTGCGGAAGCGCGGGAGACGCTCTCCCTCGCGAGGAGTGGTCATGATCCTCGGGCCCGGCGACGCGCAGTGGTCTGCTCTGGCAGAGCAGACCACCGAAGTAGATGTGGTGATCATCGGTTCGGGAGCAGGGGGCGCCGCCGCGTCCATGCAGTTCGCCGACGCTGGCCTCTCGGTGCTCGTCCTCGAGGAAGGCGGCCACTTCGATGAGCGGGCCTTCTCCCAGGACCAGGGGGTCGCCTGGCGTCAGCTGTACGCGGATGACGGCCAGCGGGTGATGAGCGGCAACCTCTACGTGCCCGTCGCGGGAGGCCGGTGCCTGGGTGGCAGCACCGTCGTGAACTCCGCCATCTGCTTCACCATCCCCCAGTGGCGGTTCGAGGAATGGCGCGCCGAGCACGACCTCGCCTTTGACTGGGATGAGCTTCAGCCATGGCTCCGACGGACGGAGCGCTTCATCAAGGTGACGGCCTCCCGGCCCTCGATCTACGGCGGAAACAACGCCGCCTGTCAGCGCGGGCTCGACGCCCTGGGGTGGTCGGGCGGGCCGATGATGCGCAACGCGCCGGCGTGCATGGGGTGCGGCGCCTGTCAGATGGGCTGCCCATCGGGCGCGAAGCTGTCGGTGGCCAAGACCTACATCCCCCGGGCCACCCAGGCCGGTGCGCGCTTCGTCACTCGCGCCCGCGCGGACGAAGTCGTCCGGGACGACGGTCGTGTGGTGGGGGTGCGCGCGGCGCTTCTCGACCCCGAGACCCGGGAGCCGCTCCACTCCATCACCGTGCGCGCTCGTGCCGTGGTGGTGGCGGCCGGGGCCATCCGCACCCCGGTCTTCCTCCAGGCAAACGACCTCGGCAACGACCACGTGGGTGAACACCTCCACGTGCACCCGGGGTCCGGCGTCATCGGGGTGATGAACGAGGAGGTGCAGGGCTGGCGCGGCATCCCCCAGGGGTTCTACTGCGACGAGTGGCATCGGTCGGAGGGAGTGATGCTCGAGTCGTTCTGGGCCACCCCCGAGGTGTTCTACATGTCCTTCCCCTTCGGGAACGACGGCATGACGGGCATGAACGACTTCTCGAAGATGACCGCTCTGGGCGGGCTCATCTCGGACGCCTCCGAAGGATCCGTGCGTCCGAGCGGGACCCCCGGGCGAGCCAAGGTGAACTACCAGGTCGTCGACGCAGACCGGCGCAAGCTGGTGCTCGCCCAACTGCGGTCGGCCCAGATCCTGTTCGCTGCGGGGGCCCGCTCGGTCCGCGCCGGGGTCTACGGAGTCCCCGAGCTCACGTCACCCACCGAAGCCGCCCAGTACCTGGATCCGAACACAGTGCGGCTCAAGCAGTTGATGGCGGTGTACTCCAGCCACCCCCACGGTACGACCCGCATGGGCGATGACCCGACCCACTCGGCCGTGGACAGCGGGGGGAAGCTGCACGGTGAGGAGGGGGTCTACGTCATGGACGGGAGCCTCTTCCCAGACGTACTTGGCGTGAATCCCCAGGTCACCATCATGGCGATGGCGTCGATGCTGGCGCAGAGGCTCGCAACGACCCTCGCCTGAAGCGGTATTTGTGCCTTGAAAACAAGCACATCCACACGCTGCGCCAACAATGGCACAAATCTCCGAAAACCCCCTTGCGGCCGACGATCGCTCGTCCTACAACAGAATGTGTGGGCACCCACGCCCATCCACTCCTAGGACGACCCGCCTCATGATTCGATTCGATGTGACCTCCACTCTCTCCCTCCTCGCCCTCATCGCGCTGGCTTCCGGCTGCCCTCAGAAGCAGGAAGTCGTTGCTACGTCGGGCTCCACGGAGGCCTCTGCGGAGGAGAGTGCGGTGGGCGAGGCTCCGCTGACGGACGCCGAGATGGCGACCCTCAAGGCCAACTTCTTGCGCGTGCACTTCGAGTACGACCGCGCGGTGCTGACCGAGGACGCCCGCACAGCGCTCCGAGAGAACGCCGAGATTCTCCTCGCGCACAGTGATGTGGGCGTGCAGATCGAGGGCCACGCAGACCACTGGGGTAGCGACATCTACAACCTCGCCCTCGGCGAGCGTCGCGCCACCACGGTCAAGAACTACCTCGTGGACTTCGGGGTCCTCGCCAAGCAGCTCAGCGTCATCTCCTACGGCGAAGAGCGCCCCCTCGTGGGCGACGCCGACCGGCTCACCGAGGCCCCGAACCGGCGGGCCGAGTTCACGGTGACGACGGGCAACGAGAAGGCAGCGTCCAGCTACTAGCCCGACGCACGCAGGCTCGCGTCAGCGAGCTGGCGCAGGCAATCCAGACAACGCGGCGCATCCCAGGCGGGGGTGTCGCCGCGTTGTTTCTTGGCGAGAAGTGCGACGGAAGGTCACGGCGTCCAGCTGTACCGCTCGGGACTGGAGAACGCGACCCCGGAGAGTCGCCCACCAAAGACGCGCTGCACGGCGACGCTCTCTCCGAACCACACCGCGACCAGATCCTCGTGCAAGGCGGCGGTGGCTTCGCCGATGCGAGCGATGCGTGCGCCTCCCTCGAGAGGCAGATCACTGAGAGACTGCACCCCCAGCAGGACGGACGGGTGACCGCTGAGGAGCGGATGACGGCCCGGGACCACAGTCCCCCCCGCGAGTTCCCCCGCATCTTCCCCCGGAGCGCCGCTCCCCTCGCCCAAGGTCAGGCCAGAGGTCAGGACCAGGGGGAGACGCTCCGCTGGCGCCTCGAGCTGGCCCGTCACGCTCGCGCGCCTCACCGTGGCGCCCAGCCACGCGGCGAGGTCGAGCGAGGTGGGCCCTCCCGTCCCCAGCGGCCGCAAGACGTCTCCGCCCAAGGCCAGGACTTCTCCCGAGTTCGGGTCGAGGACAGCGAAACCGCCCGTCTCGGCCACAGACTCGAGCAGCGGCTCCTGAAGGCTCCAGTCCAGAGTGGTGCGCACGGTGACCGGGCGCGTGTCGTTGGAACGCCCCAGGACGTGACGCGGCCCCAGGCTCACGAGCTCGACCCATGCAGAGGTCCCCGACGGACGCGGGACCGCCACCCCTCGCGAGGCGTACCGGGCTGCTTCGAGGCCTCGAAGCCGGGCCCTCACGACGAGGGCATCAAAGACCAGGGCGCGCCGGGCCTCCAGCACGTCCCGGTCCCCCGCCAGGTCGAGGCGCCAGGCAGCGGCGGCGGCAAGAGTCACGCGCTGGCCGAGGTCCAACTCCTGGAGGGAGGTACCCAGACACACACGCGCCGCTTGCTCCACCCCCCGGCGTCCCAGACACATCGGGACGCGATCCATCCACGCGAGCACGCGACGCGGCAACGGAACCTGCGCGTCGAGCCAGGTGGAGAGCAGGTCTTCCCGGAGGCGTCGTAGAGGCCCGGCCTCTTCGCTCGACAGCAGCCAGCGAGCCAGCTCGGAGCTCAGCGGCGACGCAGGCGGAGCGGTTCCGGCGAGCATGCGGCGAAGGGCGGGGCCGAGCGAGGTCGCCGCGAGCGTGCGAGGCTCGTAGAATGGTGATGGGGAGGCGGCGAGGAACGCCTCGACAAGCTCTTCGTGCTCGCCCCCTGGCCAACGCGAGGAATCCACCAGCCGAAAGCGTGCCCGCTCGACGCCGTCGGCATCGAGGATGCGGGACTCCTGGGGTGAGCTCCAGGCACTCAAGCCAGCCAGGTCTGCAGACAAGCCGCTCGTCGCTCGGGACAGCCCAAGCACCCCGAGAAGCAGGACGCAGAGAATGCCCCCGAGGAACCCGACGAAGATGCGCAGAGCGGAGCTCATCGCTTTCCTCCTAGCCGCGGGCTCCGCCGCGGCGCTGTTGCTCGTGCTCCTCATCGCCGTCGGTCAACAAGGGCCGACGCCAGTCCACCCCGACACCCAGGGCAACGCAGTCTACCGCCCGGGAGCGGGTCCGCCGGACAGCGCCCCGCCTGATGTGGGTCCCGAGGTCCAGATCCTCGCTGGCATCGCGTCCAACTGGGACGCCCGCACCCGCGGACTCGAGGCGACCATGCGGCTCCACCTGTGGCTCGCGCTCCGGGACGTGCACCCCACGGGTCCGACGCTCCAGTGGATCCCTGCCCGCCCAGCCACCCGCACTGGAGATCCCGTCGACGGGGCCTGCCTCGCCCAGGAGCTTCCCCCAGCTCGGTCTCTCGGGCGGAACGACCCTCCTCTGTTGGGACGCAGCCTGCGGGACCGGGAGACCATTCGGGTCTTCCTCATCGTGAGCAGCGAGATCGGGCTCGCCCGGTACGAGGTCCGTGTGTGCACCCCGGGCTCGCGGGGCACCTCGCAAGTGTTCCTCAGCGACGTCGGCCGTGAGGGCCCGACGCTCCGCGAGATGATGGCGTGGCTGACGGCGCGCCTGAAGTCGCCCGAGGTGAAGCCCTGGTTCAAGACGTGGTCCCAGCCCATCGCTCCCGATGTGGCGGCGCTGAGGGACTACGGTCAGGCATTGGCGGAGTCCATGGGAGACGACACCCTCCCCCCGGCGCTCCTGGAGGCTGCGGCCCTGCTCCCGGAGGCTGCGTGGGTCGCCGCCGCCCTGAGCGACGACCCTCTGGCCCGGCGCCGACTGCTCGAGCGTGCCGCGGCCCTCCGCCCCGGGTTCACGGCGGCCCTCGAGGATCTCGCCTGGGAGTGGAGCATCGCGGCCCGCCCTGACCTGGCCATGCTCACCCTGAGCCGGCTTCTGTCCCCCGAGCGCACCCGTCCGTCGGAGCTGCTCCTCGCCGCCCGCATGCTCGAGGAGGGGTCCCCCCACGACGCAGCTCGCCTCCTGGAGGAGCTCCCACCACGCTGGACGGAGACCACCGCCGCGCGGAGGCTCGAGGCGCGAGCGCGGCTGGCCAGCGGCGACGCAGAGGGAGCACGGAGGGCCGCCAGGGCGTGGACTGAGGCCAACCCTGGGGCGGCAGAGGCGTGGCTTCTCCGAGGGGACGCGGAGCGGTCGTTGGGAGAAGCCACCTCGGCAGAGGTCGCCTACGGACACGCCCTCGACCGTCCGTCACGGCTCCGGGCCGAGGTACTCACGAAGTGGGCAGTTCTTCACCTGGAGCGCGGACGTGCCGCCACCGTGGTGCAAGCGCTGAACGAGGAAGACGACGCGGGTCTCGTGGAGAGCGACCCTGGACTCCTCGCCCTGCGCGCGTGGGCTCGGTGGCGCACCGACGACGTCGCGGGCGCGGCGGAGGACACCGTCCGACTGACCGAACTGGAGCCCGAGCGCGTCGAGCACCGCCGCAACCTCTGCGTCCTGGCGCTGTCCGCCGGGACCACCGAGGCGCCCCCCGAGGAGTGCGGAGAGCCGGTGTTCGCGGACCTCTTCGGCACGCTGATGGAGGCGGTCTGGCTCAGTCGCCGCCCCTTCCGCTCCCCCGAGGAGGGAGGCCTGCTCGACCAGAGAGTGAAGACGGCGGCCGTGGCCGCGCCGCTCGCTCCCTCCGCGGCGGGCGCCGCACTTCGGGTCTTGGGCCCCCGCGCCACGAAGGAGGACCTGGCGGCCCTTCAGGCTCGCTGGCAGCTGGCGCGGGGCACCGAACCGGTCAATCGCTGAGATCGAAGGCCGCCACCGGCGTGGCCTCTACCTCCACCAGCTTGGGACACTCGTCCTTGTCGGGAGGCGCGACGCACAGACGCACGGGCCGCGTCGGGGCGACGAGCACCGCCCAGCCCGAAGGGTCCGAGACTGCCGCGGGTTGTCCGTCCAGCCAGACGACTTCGTCGATCTCGCCGGTCTTGACGAAGATGATCGAGCTGCCATCGACCGAGGTGAGCTCGTCCGGTGGAAGCCACACCGTCGGCGGTCGCGGGGCTGGAGATGGGCAGCTCTGACGTAGCGCCGCCCCGAGAGGCGGCCACAGCTGCTCATCCACGGCGGACCGTCGCTCCTCCACGTGCTGCGCGCGCTCTCGCAGCCCCGTGAGGCCCTGGGCATCGGGGAGGAGCGGCAGCTCAGCGGCCACGGTCACGATCGCGTCGCGGGACGCGGCCAGGGACAAGTCGAGGGCGTGCCGGATGGTCCCCAGGGCCGAGCAGTCGGGCTGCTCCCCGTCCAGGACCCTCCGCGCCTGGCGGGCGAGACGGGCGACGAAGGTGTCGAGCACATCGGCGCGATCGAGCAGCAGCCCCATCCGCATCACCCGGTGATCCTGGTCCAGGAGCTCGGTGGGGGGCACGGGCTGCGGTGCCCGCACCACGGTGCCGCCCGGCGCCTCCACGGAGCGGCCCCCTCGCTCCGGCGGACGCTCGTCAGAGACCTCCTGCGCCCACGCCGAGGCGGGGACCAGGAGGGCGATCGAGGCCGCGAGCAAGAGCACTGAGCGCAGGGGAACTCCGGGTGAATGGCGATCATGCCAGAGCCATGTTTGCCGGCGTCGCTCCGCCCGAACGTTGCGGTGAAGGGCCGAGTTGGGTATTCGCTCCGCATGCTTCGCTTCACTCCCCTTCTCCTCTGGCTCCTCCTCGGCTGCTCCTCGGAGCCGACGCCCACTCCCGAGCCAGACCCGGCTGGCTTTCCTGCGGAGTTTCTCTGGGGGACGGCGTCCGCATCCTGGCAAGTGGAGGGGGACTACGACCCAGACCCGAACGACGCCTTCGATGTGCGCAGCAACTGGACGGTGTGGGCCGAGCGCGGCTGCATCGTGGACGGCCAGACGAACGAGCAAGGCTCCGGCTTCTACACCCGCTACGCCGAGGACTTCGCGCTCGCTGCCTCTCTCGGCACCAACACCTACCGCCTCGGCATCGACTGGGCCCGCATCGAGCCCGAGGACGACGTGTGGAACGAGGCCGAGCTGCAGCACTACGTCGACGTGCTCGAGGCAGCGGTGGCAGCAGGTCTCCAGCCCATGCTCACCCTGCACCACTGGGTGGTCCCCAGCTGGATCCAGAACCCGACGGGCGACGAGAACGAAGTCGATGCCCTGACCGAGGCCGTCGGGCCCGACAACCGGTTCGTCACCGAGTTCGAGGAGTTCGTGCGCTACGTGGCGCCCGCCGTGGCCCCGTACGTCGACCTCTACCCCATCCTCAACGAGACCTTCTCGGTCATCACGGTGGGCTACCTCAACGGGGACTGTGGCGCGGAGGCGTTTCCCCCGGGCGGCTTCCTCGACCTCGCCTCAGCCCGCAAGGTCCACGCGAACTACCTCTTCGCCCACGCCGCCGCGTGCCGCGCGCTCCGCGAGCTCGACACGGACGACGCCGACGGAGATGGTGACGCCGCTCTGTGTGGAGCCGCGGCCAGCACGAACGCGGTACGCCCCATGGACGCCTCCAGTGACCTCGACGTCGAGGCCGCCGAACGCATCGACTGGATCTACAACCACGCGTTCCACGTCGCCCTCATTGATGGCGACGTGGACCTCGACTTCGACGCCGCCTTCACCACGACCATGGCCGACTCCAACCTCCCCATGGACGAGGGGAACTACCCCGAGCTGGCAGGCACCATCGACTGGATCGGCCTGAACTACTACGGGCCGATTCGGGTGACGGGCACGGGCGGGGGGGCGCTGGGCGGGATTCCGTTCGTCGACGTGGAGGACTACGAGCCGTCGCTCCCCCACAGCACCCTGGGCTTTGCCATCGACGCGACCGGCTTTGCCGACATCATCTCGACCTTCGAGGCGCGCTACGGACTCCCCATGTACGTCACCGAGAACGGGCTCGGGGACGACGAAGACGACGACAGGCCCATGTACCTCGTCGAACACCTCGACGTGCTGCAACAGCAGATCGCCGCGGGCGCCGACGTCCGGGGCTACTACCACTGGAGCCTCACGGACAACTTCGAGTGGGCCCACGGGTTCGAGCAGCGCTTCGGGCTCGTGCACGTGGACTACGACTCGCCGGACCTCACCCGCACGCCGGGGGCCAGCGCCGATGCCTACTCGGCGATCATCAGCGCGGGTGGGGTGACGGATGCCGTCCGGTCCTCCTGGGTCCTCGACAAGTACCCCAGCGACGGGCGGCCCTGACCGGTGGCGAACCTGCTTCAGAACATCCGTGACGAGGCCGGCGGCTTCCGCGACGCCTTCGCCGCGGCGCCCGAACCTCCCCTTGGCTGGGATGTCTTCGGAGGGCGGCGCGCGTTGCACAAGCTGGGCTGGTTGCTGCTCCGAGAGCACACGGCTCCGCGGGAGCTCGCCCTGGCGGTCCTGGTGGGCGTGATGATCGGCGCGACTCCGTTCTATCTCTTCCACACGGCTCTGGTGCTGCTCCTCGCGTTCGCGTTTCGACTCAACAAGCTGGCGGTTTGGATCGCGAGCAACGTGTCGTTCCCCGTGGTGGCTCCGTTCCTCACCTTTGCCTCGGTCCAAGTGGGCCACCTGATCCTCGAAGGGGGCTGGCTCCCCCTGACCCTCGCGGGAGTGCGGGAGCTGTACGCCACCCGGGGCCCGGTGGGCTTCGGTGTCGACCTGTGGCTGGCCTGGCTGGTGGGGTGCGTGCCCGTGGGACTCGCCCTTGGGAGTCTCTTTGCCTCGATCACCTATGGAGTCGCTCGATCACGCAGAAGTGAGTGAGCACTCACTTTTCTGCTTGACGGCATGATCGGCGTGCTTATGGTCCGGGTGAGTGACCACTCACTCACTCACAGTGACCAGCTCGGAGACGAGCGAGGAGTACGCCATGCAGCAGGTGATTACCGAACGCGTCGAGAAGACGCGCGAGCAGCTCAAGAATCTCAAGGACCGCAGCATCTCGGAGCTCGAGGAGCGGCGCGCCACGCTGGCCAGTAAGGCTGACGAAGCCCGCAACACCGTGGTGGAGAAGGCCGACGAGGCCCGCAAGACGCTCGTCGACAAGGCCGACGAGGCCCGCAAGACCGGCGAGGGCGCAGTGCGCAACGCGCAGGTGACGGTCCTCGAGACCGCGCGCGACGTGTTGGCCTGGGCCGGTGAGCGGGTCGAGTTGGAGCCTCTGACGCGGGGCGAGCAGGAACTCAACCAGCGGATCGTGACCCTCCGCGCCTCGGACGCGTCGATGCTCGCCGTCGAGGGATACGACGACCTCTCCGTGAAGAAGGTCATCGCCGCGCTGGACGCGGGCACCTTCGACGAGGCCGCGCTGCAGACGCTGCGCGCCTACGAGGTCGCCCACAAGAACCGGGTGACGTTGCTTCGCGAGCTCGACGCCCGCCTCGCGCCGCCCGAGGCCGAGCTCAGCGCCTGAGGTCAGAGCATCGGCGCGTCCCACGGGGCGCGTCGGTGCCCTCGCTGGCAGTCGCAGACTGGTGGCCTACACTTCGGCCATGCACGCGCTTCCAGCTTCTTCCTTCGCCGCGCGCCGCACCCGCGTGCGCGACAGCCTGCCCTCCGGCGGCGCCATCCTGCTGCCCACCAACGTGGAGCAGCACCGCAACGGCGATGTCCACTACCCGTTCCGGCCGGACTCCGACTTCTTCTGGCTGACGGGCTTCGACGAGCCCAACGCCTGGGCGCTCCTGCGCAAGGATGCTCCCAGCTACACGCTGTTCGTGATGCCGAAGGACCGGGAGAAGGAGATCTGGACGGGACTCCGAGCCGGGGTCGAGGGCGCAGCAGACGCGTACGGTGCCGACGAGGCCTACCCCATCGAGGAGCTCGAGACACGCCTGGCGACCCTGCTGGCAGATGTCGACAGCCTCTACTACGCGGTGGGCCGTCGACCGGAAGCCGACAAGGTCGTCCACCAGGTCCTGGCCGGGCTACGGCGTGGCCGCAAGCCGCTCAAGGGTCCTCGCGGTCTGCTCGAGCCGTCGACCGTTCTCGACAACCTGCGGCTCATCAAGACTCCCGACGAGTTGGAGCTCATGCGCGCAGGGGCGGCGATCACCGCCGAGGCACACGCTGAGGCCATGGCGCAGGTGCGCCCGGGCATGCGCGAGTACGAGATCCAGGCCCTCATCGAGTTCATCTTCCGGCGCAACGGCGCCTGGGGCTGGGCCTACCCCAGCATCGTCGGGGGCGGCGCCAACGCCTGCATCCTCCACTACCGCGCCGGCAACGCCGAGTTGAAGGCCGACACCTTGATGCTCATCGACGCTGGGGCGGAGATCGAGGGATACGCCACCGACGTCACCCGCACGTCACCCATCAGCGGTCGGTTCAGCGGACCACAGCGAGAGCTCTACGAGCTCTGTCTCCAGGTGCAGGCGAACGCCTGCGACTACACGAAGCCCGGAGCCACGCTCCAGGGAATGCACGACGAGGTGGTGCGCGGGCTCACGGACGGCTTCATCCAGCTCGGTCTGCTGCAAGGGTCTGTCGACGAAGCCATCGAGACAAAGGCCTTCAGGCGGTACTACATGCATCGGACCAGCCACTGGCTCGGCCTGGATGTGCACGACGTCGGCCGCTACCAGATGGCTGATGGCCCAGGCCAGGGAGACAACCGCCCGCTGGAGCCGGGCATGGTTCTCACCATCGAGCCAGGCATCTACGTCTCTCCCGACGACGAGCAGGCGCCCGAAGCGTATCGGGGGATCGGCATCCGCATCGAAGACGACGTCCTGGTGACTGCCGAGGGCCACGAGAACCTCACGGCCGCCACGCCGAAGTCCGTAGCCGACATCGAGGCGCTCCAGGCCTGACTGCGCCGCCCGCCCCGCGGGCAGCATCCGCCCTCAAGAGAAGAGCCCCAGGTCCGAAGACCCAGGGCTCTCTTTGATGTCGTGCTCGTCGTGACGGCCTGCCCAGTCCCGCATCCCCTGCGAGGTTCGAGTCTCAGGGTCCGTCGAGGCACCGGAGTGTCTCGACCGCCTCCCTCGGAGTTCAGGTGTTCTTCAGAGCATCAGCGACGCCGTATCGGCTCGGTGTGGCCTACGCCGTTCCGTCTGCAGTCTTCGGGCCGAAGCCCTGACTCTTGACGTGTTCCGGGCATCGCCTTGGCTGAAGCGGTTACTCCAGCACGTGCGTCTCTCTTGAACTTCCCGTCTCCCTCGGAGTGCATCCCGCGAGTCCCTGCTCCCGTGCTCACCCCGTCCAAGGACGAAGTCAGATTGGAGCGGCCCACCCTGGGGTTCATGGCCTCTTCGACACATCAAGCGGGTCAGGTCTACCAGCGCGGAGTTCCACCCCCGCTTCGTTCCGCCTTCGTCGTTTCTACGACCTTGACGGCTTGCTCCCTGTCCTGCCCTGCCGACTTCTTTCATCCGGCGGCGCCCATGAGGTTCCGGCTTCGTCCTCGGTCCCCCCACAGCTTTCACGGTGAGGGGAGTTCGGTGTCGAAGCCCCGAGTCGGGTGCGGCGCAGCAAGAGCCGCTCCGCGCCCGGGCAATCATCACGATGTCAATGAGCGCAACCTTCGAAATCGACTGTACGAGGGGGTGTTTCGCGCGATCAATCGGGATCCTGCCGCCCTCGCCGCTAGGACTAGAAAGTCCTAACAATCCAGGCGGTTGGCCCTCTTGTTTTCTGTGTCGCCGGTACTCCCCAGGCTGACGGGCGCGCGTGCCTGGCCGGTAGATGCCCGGGATCACGAGACAATCGCGAGCCACGACACCGAACGATCAACGATCGATCAGTGGCCGGGTGACGACGTGATCCCTCCAACCCATCAGAACCTCACGGAAAACCACGTTGGTGACTGTCCCAAGCAGAAAGGGCCTCGGCGCAATGCCGAGGCCCTCTCTGAGAGTCGGTTGCTCAGGGAACTAGAGGCCCTGACAGGACAGGTTCACCTGAAGCGACGTGTCGTCAGTCGCTCCGTTGCAGTCCTTGACCTCCACCGAAATCTCGAAGAGGCCGGCGGCCGTCGTCCCGCAGGTGGTGCCCACGCTGATGGCGGTGGTGGCAGTGCCCACACTGGTCACCGTCAGCTCCGGGGCGGAGCCGTCACCGCTGACCTTGACCGCGTCCCAGGTGTACCAGAGCGGGTCTCCGTCGGCGTCGCTGCTCGCCGTGGCGTCGACGAGCTCGTTGACTTCGCAGGCGGGGCAGGTCGTGCAGGCCCCGTAGGCGTCCGTGGAGCAGGTGGTGGAGTCGAAGAGGTTGGAGTTGCCGGTGGTGAACGCGGCGACTGGTGCGTTGTTGCCAGGGCGCGCCGAGACCGTGAAGCCCACGGTGGCCGGCGACGACTGGAAGTACCCGTCGGTGACCTGCAGCGCGACGGCCCAGTAGCCGGCCGCGTCGGGCACGAAGGAAGGCTCCATGCCGAAGCGGTCCAGGATGTCGTCGTCCGTCAGGTCGGACAGAGGCGGCACCGTGGTGAAGAACCAGGTGAAGTCCAGCGTGTCGCCGTCGGGGTCGTAGCTGTTCGCGGCGCTGAGCTGCACCGGGGAGCAAGACTGCTGCTGGCCAACGACGGTCGCCACCGCGATGGGGGGGCTGGTGTAGCCGAGGCCGTCGCAGTCGTTGTCGATGCCATCGTCGAGCTCGAGCGCGCCGGGGTAGATCGCCGCGTTGCTGTCGTTGCAGTCGCCCTGGGCCTCGCTGAAGCCGTCGCCGTCGTCATCGCTGGTGTTCAGGTCCTCGTCGATGACGCCGTCGCAGTCGTTGTCGAAGCCGTCGAGGTACTCGGGGGCCGCGGGGTTCGTGTAGGGGTTCGTGTCGTCGCAGTCGCCTGCGAGGTCCGTGAACCCGTCGCCGTCGTCGTCCGTGATGAAGGAGCCGTCGTCGATCTGACCGTTGCAGTCGTTGTCCTCGCTGTCGGGCAGCTCCGAGGCACCGGGGTAGGTGTCCGTGTCGCCGTCGTCGCAGTCGCCCTCGAGCTCCGTGAAGCCGTCACCGTCGTCGTCGTAGCCCACGGTGGTCTCGTCCACGACGCCGTCGCAGTCGTTGTCGACCGCGTCGAGCAGCTCCGCCGCCGCGGGGTGGATCCCGGCGTTCGTGTCGTCGCAGTCGCCGTCCTCTTCGGTGAAGCCGTCACCGTCGTCGTCGAACGCGTCGGTGTTGTCGTCGATCAGGCCGTCGCAGTCGTCGTCCACACCGTTGCTGACCTCGGTCGCGCCGGGGTAGATGGAGGCGTCGGTGTCGTCGCAGTCGCCGGCGAGATCACTGAAGCCATCGGCGTCGTCGTCGACCTCATCGCTGCCCTCATCGACCTGACCATCACAGTCGTTGTCGATGTTGTCGGGCAGCTCGGGCGCACCGGGGAAGATGTCGGCGTTGTTGTCGTCGCAGTCTCCCTGCACGATCGCGTAGCCGTCGCCGTCGCCGTCGACTCCCGGACCCACGAGCACCGGGACCGTCGTCGTCGCGATGCCGCGGCTGTCGCGCACGGACACGGTGACTTCGATCACGCCGTCCTCAAACGGTGCGGTCCAGGTAGTGGAGTCGGACTCGGGCTCAGTGAACGAACCGGACTCG
>JAGSHC010000340.1 GCA_023954745.1 Deltaproteobacteria bacterium
AGGCGAGCGTTTGTTAGAGTCGGCACCCCCCGGGAGACCCCATGTCCGACGCCCCCGCCAACGCCGTGTTCAAGAACCTCCCCGACCTGCTCGCCCAGAGCGTCGCCCGCTTTCCCGACCGACCCCGCTTCGGCACGCGGGTGGGCAAGAACGAGTGGAAGTGGATGACCTACGGCGAGTGGGGCAAGGCGGTGGATGACTTCCGCGCCGGCCTGGCGAGCCTCGGGGTCGGCAAGGGCGGCGTCGTCGCTGTCATCGCGAACAACAGCGCCGAGTGGGCCATCGGGGCCTACGCCACCTACTCCCTGGGCGCCTTCTACGTGCCGATGTACGAGAAGCAGAACCCCGAGGACTGGCGCTTCATCCTCGAGGACTCCGGGGCGGAGGTCCTCCTGGTGGCCGGCAAGCACATTGCCAAGAAGGCCGGGCCGGTCGTGGAAGAGATCGATGCGCTGAAGCACATGGTGAACTTCCGGGGGCACGCCGACGACGCCACCTCGTTCACCTCTCTGTGCGCCCATGGGGCCGCGAACCCGGTCCCTGCGGCGGACCCGAGCCCCGAGGACCTCTGTGGCCTCATCTACACGTCGGGCACCACGGGCAATCCCAAGGGAGTGCAGCTCAGCCACGGGAACATCGTCAGCAACGTCAACGCGATGCAGACCCTGCTCCCCATGAGTGAGGACCGGTCCCTGTCGTTCCTACCCTGGGCCCACAGCTTCGGGCAGACGCTGGAGCTGCACGTGCTCACCAGCTTCGGATGCAGCAGCGCCATCGTGGACGACGTCAACAACCTCATCCCGTACATGAGCGAGGTGCATCCCACTCTTCTCTTCTCGGTGCCCCGGATCTTCAACAAGGTCTACGACAAGCTCAACAAGCGAGCTGCCAGCGCTCCGCCGATTCGCCGCGCGCTCATGAACGCGGCCTTCGCCAACGCCGCCAAGCGTCGCGCCTTGGCCGCCAAGGGCGAGACCTCGGGGTGGGTGGAGACCAAGCACGGGATGTTCGACAAGCTCGTGTTCAGCAAGGTCCGCGACCTGCTCGGCGGCAAGCTGCGTTATGCGTTCTCGGGCGGGGCGGCCATCAGCCGCGAGGTGGCCGAGTTCATCGACAACGTGGGCATCACCGTCTACGAAGGCTACGGCCTGTCGGAGACCTCCCCGGTGGCCACCGCCAACTACCCCGACAACCAGCGCATCGGTTCGGTGGGCAAGGCGATTCCCGGGGTGGAGATCATCATCGACGTGGACGCCGTCGGCGGTGAGATGGGCGACCAAGGCGAGATCATCATCAAGGGTCCGAACATCATGAAGGGCTACCACGGGCTGCCGGAGAAGACGGCGGAGGTGGTGCGCGAGGACGGCGCCTTCCGCAGCGGAGACCTGGGGCGCCTCGACGCCGACGGCTACCTCTACATCACGGGGCGCATCAAGGAGCAGTACAAGCTGGAGAACGGCAAGTACGTGGTGCCGGCGCCTCTGGAGGAGCAGCTCAAGCTGTCGGGGCACATCAACCAGGCAATGGTGTTCGGGGCCAACAAGCTCTTCAACGTAGCCGTCATCGTCCCGGACGCCGAGGCGGCCACGGAGTGGGCGGCATCGAACGGCGTGTCGCCGGACCTGTCCAGCCTCATCAAGAACGACGCCTTCAAGGCGCTCATGGCCGCGGAGATCGCGCGAGTGAGCGCGAATGGATTCAAGGGCTTCGAGCGCATCAAGCACTTCCGCCTCATCGCTGACGAATTCACGACCGACAACGACATGATGACGCCCACGCTCAAGCTCAAGCGCCGCAACGTCATCAAGGCGTACCAGGGGCTGCTCGACGAGATGTACGCCTGAGGCCGGACTCGTCGCAGGTGTCGGCTACCCTCACTCCGTGAGTGAGCGCCGCTCTTCGTTGTGGGCCGATGTGGTCCTCAACCTCGCCATTCTGACCGTCATCACCGTCGTGCTGAACGCGGTGCTGCTGTGGCGCCTCGGTCAGGGGCGCGAGCAGGCGTTGCGCGCCGACCTGGCGTCGGAGCTGTCGCGGTCCTTTGCGGTGCGCCTGGGTGGAGTCGCGGACTCCATCGGTCCTCCCGACCCCACGCGGCCAGGCCCCTGGCGAGACGCGCTGCGGGCGGCGGACGTGCCCGGCGGCACCAATCCCTTCGTGGTGGTCGTCAACTCCGGGGTCCGGCCCGTCGCGACCCTCGGCCCGCTGCCTTCGGGGGTCGAGGACACCGAGAAGGGCCTGCAGAGCTGGGTCCTCGAGGGCATCGATGTGCGCGCTGCCATCGCCGGGAACCAGATTGAGCGGGGCGAGTGGACCGTGAAGGACTCGTTGTTCGCGGGCCAGGTGCACGCGGTCGCCACGGCGCCGGTCTCCGACCTCGGCGGGCGGGTCATCGGCGCCGTGCGGGTCGCGCTCCCGGTGGGGGTCCCGCTCATCGGGCCCGTGGACCGACGGACGCTCCCGGTGTTCGGCGTCATCACCTTGCTGTCTGCGGTCGGCATGGGCCTGTTCGGGTTCGCGCTGTTCCGTCGCCGGATCCTGCTGCCCATCGGCGAGCTGGAGCGAGGTACGCGCGAGCTCGCCGGCGGCCACTTCGAGGTCCGCCTCGGGAGCGACGCCGCCAACGAGCTGGGGGCGCTGGCGGGGCAGTTCGACGCCCTCGCGCTGGCACTGGAGACGTACCGGGCTCGCAACGACCAGCAGGTGTCCGACCTCAAGCGCATCAACGAGGACCTGCAGCGCACCCGGAAGGAGCTGGTCTTCGCCGAGAAGATGGCCACCGTCGGGCGGCTCGCGGCGGGGGTGGCGCACGAGGTGGGCAACCCCCTCGCGTCCATCATCGGGTTCGTCGATCTGTTGGACCAGGACGACGATGGCTCCCTCAAGGAGGACTTCCTCCCCCGCATCCGCAAGGAACTCGATCGGATCCACCACATCATTCGCGAGCTCCTCAGCTACGCGCGCCCGACGGAGAACACCGCCGAGGAGCTCGACACCGTCGACATCGCGGCGCCGCTGGACGCAGCTCGGCGTCTCATCGAGGTGCAGCCGCGCTTCAAGGCCGTCAGCTTCGACGAGCAAGTCGACCCCGGTCTGCCCAGGGTGATCGCCAACGAGCCGCGCCTCCAGCAGGTGCTGCTCAACCTCTACGTCAACGCCGCCGAGGCGATGTCCTTGGGGGGCAGGATTCGCACCCGGGCCTTCCAGCCAGAGACTGCGCCGGATGTCGTGCAGGTGGAGGTCCAGGACGAGGGCCCAGGGCTGCCGCCCCACGTGGCATCTCACGTCTTCGAGCCCTTCTTCACCACGAAGGACGTGGGGGAGGGCACCGGTCTCGGTCTGTCGGTGTCGTTGCGCCTCATGGAGGGGATGAACGGGTCGCTGACGTTCCGCGAGCCCGCGTTCGCCCCCGAGGACTCGATGATGGTGGGAGGGGCGACCTTCGTCATCACCCTCCCGGTGGCGCCGGCGGAGACCGACTGACGTGTGGAGTTGGCTCGCGTCCCACGACGCCCTCGTCGTCGCCCTCCAGCTCGGTGTGTGGCTGGCCCTTGCGCTGATCACCGGACCGCGCCTGCTCGCCGAAGCGCGCGCGCTGAGCCCGGCGCCCAGGGCGGCCGTGGCTGTCTTGGGCCTGGTCGCCGTCGCCATCTGCGCGCTCTGGTTCCCCACCTTCGAGCGCTTCATGCCCCTGGGGCACGAAGCGTCCTACTCCGAGTGCTACTACGGGCAGTCGACCCCCGCCTCGGCTCACGGCTGGCAGCCCTATGTCACCTATCCGGTCATCCGTTGGGGATATTGGGCTCTGGGGGGGCTGCTGGGCCGCGAGGAACTGACCGGCGCGCTGGCGTTCAACATGGCCGTGCGGGGAGTCACCGTCGTGCTCTTTGGCCTCCTGGCCCGCGCCCTCTTCCGGCGGGATGCAGCGGCGGTGGCCGCCGCGCTGCTGTTGACGGTGCACCCGACGCACGCCTTCTGGGGCACGAGCATCTACAACGTCGCGATCCCGAGCTTCTTCGTGGTGCTCTGCCTGCTGCAGTCTGTGCTGGCGTGGAGGGAAGGGGACCGCCTCCTGTTGGCGGCGGCCGCGGCGTCGGGCTGTCTCGTGGTGGCCACCCGCGTCGAGTGGGGCATCCTCGCTCCGTCCCTGGCGCTGCTGTTGTTCGTAGGGCTCGGCGCCGTCTGGGGGCGGCACCCCAAGGTGCGGACGCTGGCTTTCTGGGCGGGCCCGCTCACCCTGGTCTTCTTCTACGGGGTCTCCATCCTCGCCGGTGCCGGCGCTCTGACCACCCAGGGGGGCTACCACGACGCTCTGGGCTACGTGGAGACCATGGGGCGCCAGGCCTGGATCCTCGACTACCTCGCGCCCCTGGACGGGCCGCTGGGTCTCTTCACGGTGGCTCTCGGCGTGGCGTGGTGCGTCCGCGGGGGCCACGGTCGTCTCGGCTGGGCCCTGCTCGGCTTTGCGCTCCTGTCCCATTGTGCGCTGGCGACCTTCAACGACTTCGCCTACCGGCACGACCTGCTGCCGGGCTTCGGGCTGCTGCTCCTGGCAGCGGGGGCTGCGGGGTGGCTGGAGAAGAGCTCCCACCGTGGGCTGCGCGTCACAGCTGCAGGGTTCCTCGCCGCCACCGCCGTGGTGGGCCTCGTGGGGGTGAGCGCGAACGTGGAGCGGTACTACACGACGGTGGAGGAGTTCCAGGAGCGACACCCAGGGTTCCAGAGCACGGAGCTGTCCTCGGACACCCTCGAGGACGGCTCCTGCTACCTCATCACGGACAACGAGCGGCTCTGGGAGATGAAGCTGGCTGGCAGCCACTTCAACCTCATGGAGCCTGGCGAGGCCGCGACCCACTGGCGGGACCACGACCGTTGTATCTACTGGCTCTACGACGTCACTGACTACCGGGTGGACGGGTTGGCGGTGCGGGCCCGAGCTCTCAAGCTGTTGACCTGGTTCGACTGGGAGCCTGCGGGGCACGCCAGCTTCCCCGACGGGAACGAGGCCGTGGTCTACCGGATGACTTCGCCGCCCTGGGGGCTCGAGGAGCCCCCGGCAGACTGGCGCTGGGGTGAGGACGAGATAGGGGGCGAAGAGGAGGGCGGCTCCGGGGCCGAGCCCGACGTCGAAGAGGTCGGCGGTGACGAGGAGCGCGCAGCCGAAGAGGTCGGCGGCGACGAGGAGCGCGCAGCCGAAGAGGTACAGTCGACGCCGTGAGATACCTCGTGATCCTGGCCGTCGCCTTGGCGACGCTTCTGCCGTCGAGCAGTCCCGCGCAGATTGCGCTCCCCGGCCTGACCGATGGCGGACTGGAGATTCCTGTCTCGGATACTCCCGGCGACCGGCTGGTCCGGGAGCTCACCGCGCAGGAGGTCGGCATCTCCGGGCGCATCGATCGGATGCAGGGCCGGACCCGCTTCTTCGTGGAGCGGCTGGACATCCGCAGCCGTGACCTGCGGGAGCTGGAGGAGCGGTACGCGAACCGCCGCGCGGACCTGGGGCGGCGTGGGCCGGCTCGTCAGAAGGCCATCGCCGACGTGCTCGAAGAGCTGCGGGAGGTCCGGGAGCACATCGGGCGCATCGAGGAGGTGTGGATCGGCCAGCTCGACCAGCTGGCGACCAACCAGACCAAGGCGGGGCGCCTGCTCGTGCGGGTCGAGCGCTCGAAGGGCGAAGCTGCGGTCTCCGCCTCCGAACCCGAAGTCAACGCGCACATCGACCGCATCGACCCGCAGCTCCTCACCACCATCGACGAGCGCGACGGGCTACGCAACGCCTTGGCAGACGCGGAGGGTCAAATCGCCTCACTGGAACTCACAGTGCAATCGCTGAGGACTGCCAGCTTCAAGATGAAGGACCTCGA
>JAGSHC010000289.1 GCA_023954745.1 Deltaproteobacteria bacterium
CACCACGAGCGGCCAGCGCGACGGCGCCGTGGGGACGGGCCCGGCGACATCGGCGAAGTCGGGGACGACGATCTCTCGCTTCGACCCGGTGGAGCGCGCCAGGTCTCCCAGCAGCTCGTCGGGATCCAGCCCCGACTCCATGAGTGCCTGCGCCGGCGAGAGGTTCGTCACCGAGCCCACGCGCCGCTCGGTCTCCCGCGCAAGATCTGCATCGCGCCGGCGCTCGAGCTCCTTGCGAGCCTCTGCCCCGAGTCCTTCGCGCGCCGTCTCAAGCTCAGTGACGAAGTCCACCGGATCGTCCGCCAGTTCGAGCTCCGCCTTCAGCTCGCGCAGGCGCATCTGGGCGCGGGCGAGGTGCTCCCGACGCGCCGAGAGGGTCCCCTCGACGTCGAGGATGCGATGGCGCTCCTCGCCCGGAAGCCACGAGTCGTGCTCCGAATCGACCATCACCTCGACATCGTGCACCTTGCGCACCTGGCTCTTCCAGCCTTCGAAGTGATGTCGGACCCACTCCTCGGTGGTCCAGCGGCGCAGGTTCGCCGGCAGGACATCGCGGTAGCAGTTCCGACAGACACCGTCCTCTGCCCACAGGGCGGCTTCGCCCTCCCAGACCTCACCCACGGCCTCACTCTGGAAGGTCTCCAGGGGTACGAGATTGCCGCACGATGGGCACTTCGCGATGTCGTCGATGGTCGTCAGATGCTCGTCGGAGTGCGTGGGGCCGAGCCCGAGAGAGTCGGTGTCGGGGATGGCGGCCATCTCGGCCGTGATCACCTTGACCGAACGCAGCGACGCCCGCGACGCGATCGGATCCTCCTCGCACGACGGACAGACGGTCTGACCCAGCCGGGGGCTGTAGTCACCGTGTACCGGACAAAACCGCGTATCCGTCTTCGTCTCGCTCAACGCTCTCCCCGTTGCATGCGCAGTATTCCACGGGATGGTGCGGGACTTGGTACACGGTTTGGCCTGAGTTGGGCTTCGTCAGTCATGCACATCGATCATCGGAAACTCGACAAACAGCAGTCTGCGGTCCTGCATGTCGACGAGGACGACTCCCTCCACCTCGAACGCGAGCAGATACTCGAGGAGCTGCCGGCGCGTTCCGGGCGAAGTGGGTCGAGTGGACTCGACCCCAGACTTCACCTCAGCAACGTAGTCCGCTCCTTCGAATCGGACGAGGAGGTCCGCGCGCAGCTTCGCGAGGACCCGTTCGCCGTCAATGTCCATGGGCCAGTCACGGCTGACCTGGCGGCCGAGGATCACGAATCCGTGCCGCTCGAGGAGGTCCTCAGCCTCCGCCTCGGCCGCGCGCGCCACCGCCCCCCGCCGCGCGTTCCCTCGGCCCACAGCCGTACGAGCCCGCAGCCAAAGCACTGCAAACAGAAGCACGAGGCCCGCGAGGGCGGCCACGAGGGGGTCGATGGAGAGCTCCACCGGCGGATCGTGCCACGGCCCTGCGACGAGGCCCGACCGTGGAGTACCTTGGTGTCATGGGGAGCGCCCGACTGCTCGCGCTGCTCGCACTGGCGCTTTGCACCTTCTGCACCCTCGGCTGTGGGCCTCGCCCACCCGAGAGGAATCCCGCACCTGCGTTGATGAGCCCGGTGGTGGTGTCCGTTCTTCTGGAGCGGGACCATGCCTTCGCGGATGTCGCGCGGCTCGCGGCCCGCCGGCTCAACGAGAGCCGTGGCCCCGCTGAGCGTCCCGTCCGCATCGAGATCGACCCGACCTCCCCGTCCGGCCGAGTGGCGGTCCCCGTCACTCGCGACGCGCCGGCCCATGCGCGCACCCTGGTCCTGGTCCCTCGCCGCGGTCCCCTGCCGGACGCACATCGCGCCGACCCCGCGTTGGAGGGGAGCCTTGGCAGCGACGACCTCCGGGCTGCCCACGCGCTCTCCGTGTACGACGCGGTCCTCGTCGCCGGTCTCGCGTCCCGGGCGCTGCCCGACGCGACCCCGGACGGACTGCTCACCTGGCTCCGCGGACAGCCCGGGTGGGAGCTGTCCCTCGGTCCAGTGGACTACCGCTCGTCGCTGAACCCAGCGTTGGGTCCCCAGGCGATCGTCCGGGAGCCGAGCCGATGACACCGTGGCGCCCCACGCTGGTGTCCGCCGCCGTCCTCGGAGGATGCGCGGTGGTCGTCCTGCTGGTGGCCCTCGGCCGGGACGCCGCCGGGACGCCCTTCGGGCCGGGGGAGCTCGACGTCTTGCTCGCGGCGCGGTCCATGGCGGCCGGGGTGTGGCCGCCGATTTGGGTGGGCTCGGTGCACCCCGACGCCGTAGGCACCTGGCTCGGGGCCGCCGTCCTCGCACCCCTGCTTCGCCTCGGGCTCTCGGACCTCTTCGCCCTCAAGGCTCTCGCTGCGGCCCACTACGGGCTGCTGGTCGCAGCAAGCGCGGGCCTCGCGACCCGCCGCGCGGGAGTCATCGCAGGCGCTGTGTGCGGAGCCGCTCTCACCCTGGGCTCCCCTGCCCTCGTGGCAGCCCACAGCAAGTACCTGGCGACGACCGTCGAGATCGCCGGAGTCGAGGTCCTGCTCCTGTGGGCGTGCATCGAGCTGCTTCGCCGGCCCGAAGCCCACCTCGGAGCGGTCGCCCTGCTCGGCACCATTCTTGGCGTTGCCCTGGTCTACAGCTTGCACGTCGCCGTGTTGGCCGTCCTGGTGGCGGGGGCGCTCCTCCACCGCCGGGAGCACCGGTGGCTGCGGGCGCTCGCCTTGGCGGTTCCTGCGGCCCTGGCTCAGCTCCCCTTCGTCCTGGGCCGCGACCCTCTTGGCCCCCAGCAAGCCGCTGTGTCGATCAAGACCCTCGGACCGGGCGAGCTCATCGGCCTCATCGGCATCGACGACGCCGTCACCTTGGTGCAGCGTGCTCCCTTCGCCCTCCTCAGTGAGACGGAGCACATCCCCGCGGACAGCTGGCTCCGCTTCCTCCACGTCCCCCTCGCGATCCTGCTCGCAGGGACCGTGTTCGTCGCCTTCGGCCTCCTGCTCCGGCGCCGCCTCGCGGCCCCCGAGGTCCTCGTGACCCTGTTTGGCGTGGGGACCGCAGCGCCCCTCCTGGTGGCCGGCGATCTCCTCGGTTACCCCGCCGCGTATCGCTACTACGCCCCGGTGTTGGCTCCCGCCGCGATCCTCTTGGGGGTGGCGGTGGTGCGGCTCCCGCGGAGCGACAGCCAACGCGTGGCTGCCTGTGGCCTCGTCGCGGCACTGGTTCTGCCCGGCCTGATCACGGCACCGCGAGCTACGTCCACCGAGCTCAGCCGCCCCATGGCGGCCTACTTCGCGGGCCAGCATCGTCTGGGCTTCGCTCGGCAGCCGCTGCACACCCACTTCTTGATGCTCACCCCGTTCGTCAGCGACACCGAGCTCCCCGGCTGGCTGCAAGGGTACGGCGTGCACGTGGGACGGGAGTACACCCGTCAGGCTCCCATCGCGACCATCGAGCGCAACGACTCCCGCGCGAGCGCGACGGCGGGGATTCCGGACATCGTCGACCGGCTGGGGCAGAAGATGCGGCCGGAGCGCTGGCTCCTCGCCGCCGACTGGCTCGAAGGCGACGCCCGCGACCACTTCCTCGTGGGCGTCGGGCTGGGGATCGCCGAGGACGGAGAGCTGGACGAGGCCGATGTCTCGCTACTCACCGCCGCCGGCCCCCAGGGCGCCGCCTCTGTGTGGCGCGGCATCGGGGCTGCCATGGGGGAGCGGTGGTACTGGACGGGGAGTGACCGGCCCCTCGTGGTCCAGGGTGACCTCGCGCCGCTGAGCCTCGACGCGGCCGGGAGCGCCATGGCGGGACTCAGCGCAACCGGAGGCCAGGACGCTCCGCCGTTGGAGCGCCTCCTGGATCCGCGCCTCCGACCGCGGGGCACTGTGCGACGGGTCGGGGGGCCAAGGCTGGCCCATCCACACCCGTTCACCTACGCCGATCTGGGCGTCCTGGGCCGCGGCGAGGTCCCCATGGGGCCCCGCTGATTCGGGTTCGGTCTACTCGACCGCGTTGAGTGCGGCGACGAGCACTTCGAGCCGCGTCGTCGGGTCGGACGAGCCCAGGTAGCTCTGGGAGAGCTCCGAGTTCACCGGGAGCTGCCAGGCCAGGAGACCGGCCGGGTCGTCGTCGGCCCGAAGGGTCGCTTCGTCGTACACCACCTCAGGGGCACGCTTCGGCAGCAGCTCGAGCACGAGGCTGAGGGCGCGATCGAAGGCGCGTCCGTCTGCAACACCGGTCTGGGCGACGGGCTCGACCTCGGCGAACCCCTCCTCCGTGAAATGGCCGATACGCACGGCCTCACGGGGGTGCAACACGCCGGCCCAGCGCCCATCCCGCGGCAACGGCGCCAGCTGGGAGAGCTGCACGGCGGATCCATAGATTCCAAGGACCTCGCCGACCTTCGGGACCAGGCAGACCCAACCGTCGTCCTCCATCACCTCCTGGGCGATGCGGATGGAGTCGCTCCGGTCGGCCTTCGCCCACCGGGGGGGGCCAGGCAGACGCGGCGGGCCGCTCAAGGTGATCACCCGCATGGTCTTGGGAAGCTGCTCGGCGGGGTCGCGCCGGGCTCCAGGCTTCCACTCGTACCCGCCCACGAGGGATGTGCCGTGGACCTCCCCGAGGACGCTGCGCTCCTGGGAGTCACCGCTGGCCAACGAGAAGTTGAACATCCCCGGCAGGTTGGTGCCCGAAGGGTCGTTGTGATGCACGATCTGCGCGATGTCCGCCAGAGGCGGAGCGCCGGAGACCGAGTCGCCCCCAAGGAGCTTCGTGACGCCTTGGCTCCAGAGGTCCAGGGGCTTGCGAGGTGCGGCGATGGCCACGGAGCGGTCCGAGGTGCCGCCAGGTCGCGCGAGGTGGTACCCCGCTGCGCGAGCGTCAGGCGCTTCGAACACGGCCAGGACCGGCTCTCCGGCCTCGGCGGCCAGACGGTCTGCGAGCTCGTCTACGCAGCGAACCCACCAGCCGCTCGAGGCGAAGGCGATGGCCGTGCCGACTCCTGCGGCAGGCTTGCCCTGGGCGAGGCCTCGCAGATCGATGCCGGTGAGCATCTGGAAGACCGTCTCGTCCCACTCGGGACCGCCTTGCTCGTTCAAGGCGCGAGAGACGGCTTCGGGGGTGACGGTCGCAGCCGTCATCAACAGACCTGTGGGGTGAGGCATCACAAGAGACTCCGACCGAGCAGGGGGCCCGTAACCGCAGCGGTCTAGCGCACCGCGCGCTGGAGTACCAGCGCTACGGAGCCTTCGAGGGCGTAACGTCCGCCTTGGTGGCTTCCGAATCGTCAGCGGGGAGGGAGGTCTTGAGCGGAGATCCGGGTCCGCCCCCCACGGGAACGACCCGGGCGTGGCCCAGCTCGACGTCCTTCACCCCCCGAAGATCGGTCATCAACCGCTCCACGCTGCGACGCACCGCAGAGTCCGCAGTCGACGGGTAGGTGATGGTCACCAACTCGGTGTTGTACTCACGCGAGCGGATGTCCGGGGCGAGCCCATCGGGCTCGAGGTAGTCGAGAATCCGTCCCCAGTCGACGAGGCGCTCGTCGGGCCGCTTGATGAGCGCACCCTTGATGAACTGGGTGAGGCCGTCCGGCAGGCCCGAGCGAATCCGCTCGATGTCCGGCGGGGCCTTGCGCACGTGCATCTGGAGCAGTTCGCGCACGGTCTCCGAGTAGAACGGCACACGGCCGGTGACCATCTCGAACGCCATGATCCCGAGCGAGTAGATGTCGGCCCGGCCATCGACGGGCTTTCCTACCGCTGCCTCGGGGGCGAGGTACCGGGGAGTTCCCTCCACGACCTTCGCTCGCTTCTGCGAGGGGTTCTTCTGGATCCGGCGCGCGATGCCGAAGTCCATCAGCTTCACCTGACCCGACTTGTCGACGGCACAATTGGCCGGCTTCACATCGCGATGAACGATCCCCTGCTCATGCGCGTAGGAGAGCGCCTTGGCCATCTGCCGCAGGATGTCCATCGCCTCCGTGGGAGCGAGGATCCGCCGCGACTTGAGCAGCTTGGACAGGTCGGTGCCGCCCACCAGCTCCATGACGATGAAGTACGTGGCGTAGGCGGACTCGGTGTCGAAGATCTGGACGATGTTCGGGTGCACGAGGCCGGCAATGGTGCGCGCTTCCTGCAGGAAGCGGTCACGGAAACTGGTGTCGTACACCAGGGTGTGACTGAGCATCTTGATGGCGACGAGGCGATTGAGGGCCGGGTGCAGCGCCTGATAGACGCGGCTGGTCGCGCCCTCGCCGATCTTCTGAAGCAAGCGGTACTTGCCGACCCACTCCATTCCGCCGTCTTGCTCGAGGCGCTTGCCGAGAATCTCGGTGAGGAAGCGCGCGAGCGGTGGGTACTCCCTGAGGAGCGGCTGCAGGGTCTCGCGGTCGATGACGACCGTCTCGACCGGCTCATCAGCGATGACATCCGCGTTGCGCTTGTCTCCGGTGAGCAGCGCCATCTCTCCGACGAGGTCACGCGCTCCCAGATTCACGACGAGCTTGCTGTTGCCGTCGGCGTCCGAGAGCAACACCCGCACCTTGCCGGAGCGGATGATGTGCATGTTGTCGCCGTCCGCGCCCTTCGCGATGAGCTTTGCGCCCGTATCGAAGCTACGAGTCTCCATCTGCTCAGCGAGTTGAAGGAGACCCTCGCGGTCGATGGCTGAGAAGCCCTTGACCTCAGCGAGGAATTCAGCGATTTGCCCTTGATCCATGCCCATGTACCCCCATTACAGCGGAGCGCATGGCCCCGGGCAAGGTAGGGCCCCGCATGGCCCAGACGCGGTGCGCCCCCTCTGTCTCAACAGCCGCCGTTCGCCTGTCCCGGGCTGCCCCGGTCCCCCAGGCCGTAGGTCGGTCCGCCCACAGGCGTCGGGCACCAGTTCCCCTGGTTCTGCACTGCTGGGTAGGAGACGGTTCCGGGGTAGATCGCGGAGATCCCCGGGTCGGTGGGGAAGAACGACTGGTACAGGAACGAGAAGATGATGTTGAGCGCAGGATCGAGGAGCATCACCTCATCCCCGGAGTTGGCCAGGTCGAACCCACCTGCGTAGGACCAGTCCACAGGCACGCCGCCGTTTGTGGACGGCGTCGCGTTGTTCCCGAGCACGAGGTAGCCGTTGGCCGGGAGAATCAGCGGGGCGCTGGGCGAGATCTCCACCTGGTCGGGGCCGAGGTCGGTGATCCACCATCCCGAGAGGTCGATGGAGAACCCCGTCATGTTGCGGACCTCCACCCACTCACCGTCCGTGTCGTCCACCGCCGCGGGGTTCACCATGATCTCCGCGACGACCACGTCGCCCGGGGCGAGGGGCGGCGCCGTGGCGTCGTCGTCGTCGCCGGTCGCGTCGTCGTCATCGGCCGTCGCGTCGTCGTCATCGGCCGTCGCGTCGTCGTCATCGGCCGTCGCGTCGTCGTCGTCGGCGGCGTCGTCGTCGTTGGCCGCGTCGTCGTCGTTGGCGGCGTCGTCGTCGTCGGCCGCGTCGTCGTCGTCGGCCGCGTC
>JAGSHC010000093.1 GCA_023954745.1 Deltaproteobacteria bacterium
AGGACGGCGTCATCAGCGATGCGCAGGGGAGGGGCGCCCTGGCCCTGGTGGCCGTCGGGGGGTACGCCCGGCGAGAGCTGTGCTTTCGCTCGGATGTGGACCTCCTCCTCCTGACGGATGGCAGCGCCGACGCAGTGCTCGGCCCTCTGGCGGAGAAGCTGCTGTACCCCCTGTGGGACTGCAAGCTCCAGGTGGGTCAGTCCGTGGGGACGGTGGCCCAGATCCTCGAGGCTGGTGACGCCGACCCCCTCAAGCAGCACGCCCTGCTCGACCTGCGCTTTCTCGCGGGGTCCGGGGCGCTGTACGACGCGTTGACTCACGGAGTGGCCGCGCGGCTCGACGCGGGCTGGCGCGCCTCGCTCATCGCCCGCGTGCGGCCCGAGAACCTGCGCCGCTGGAGCAAGTACGGGGAGTCCGTGTTTCGGCTCGAGCCTCACGTCAAGGAGGGCAAGGGCGGCCTGCGGGACCTGCACTGGCTCCTCTGGATCGGCAGGGCCCTGCGCGGCCTGCGCGGCGACATGGACCTGCTCCTGGGAGGCATCGTCGATCCCGCCCACTACCGCGCCATGAGCAATGCCCACGAGTTCTTGCTGCGGGTCCGCAATCAACTGCACGTGCGCGCCGGCCGGGCCGAGGACCGCCTGCTCTTCGAGCACCAGGAGCCCATCGCCCGAGCCCTCGGGTTCCGGAAGTCGCGAGGCCTCCTGGCCGCGGAGCACTTCATGGGCGCCTACTACCGCCACGCCTACAACCTCGCCCACTTCGCGGGGCTCTACGCCGCGCGGCTGCTCGGCTACTACTGGGATGAGCCCGAGGACGGAGTCGACGCCCTGACACTGGGCCCGTCGGCGCCCGTCGCGCGTGTCCCCAGCGAGCGGGTGGAGGTGTCGGAGAACGGCCTCTTCCGGCTCGAGGGCGGGTCCGTCCGGTGCACGGACCCATCCGCGCTGGTGGATCCCCGGGTCACGATGCAGCTCTTCGTATTCCTTCAGGACGTCGGCGGGCGTTTGCACCACGACACCATGGAGGAGGTGCGCGCATCCCTGCCACGCTTGACCCGCAAGCGTCGCTCCGACCCAGAGATCGGTGCGTCCTTCCGGGGGCTGCTCGAGGGCGGAGACATCTTCCGGGTGTTGGTGGCGATGCACCGGTCCGGGTTTCTGGGTCGGTACATCCCCGAGTTCGGCGCGGTCTTCTGCCAGGCCCAGCACAACCGGGTCCACCTCTACACGGTCGACGTCCACAGCCTGTACGCCGTGCGTGAGCTGGAGCGCCTCGGGGAGGACGATGTGGCCGCAGACGCGCCTCTGTTCGCGCGGTCGTGGCGCACGACGGAGCATCGAGGTCCGTTGATCCTGGCGGCGCTCTTCCACGACATCGCGAAGGCCCATGGGTCTGCCCACAGCCGGGTGGGGGCCGAGTGGATGCCGCGCATCCTGGGGCGCATGGGGTGGGAGAGCCCAGCCATCAAGCGGGTGCAGTGGCTGGTCCAGCATCACCTGGTGCTGTCGGAGACGGCCTACCACCGCGACGTGCACGACCCCCGCACCCTCGCCGAGCTGCGGGCCATCATCCCGGACCGGTCCCACCTCGAAGACTTGATGGCGCTGACCTTTGCGGACACGCGGGCGACGAACCCCGAGCTGTGGTCGGGCTGGAAGCAGTCCCTCCTCGAGGAGGCGTACCGCGCCGCCGTGATGGCGCTGGACCCGAGCTCGCCCGAGGGGGCCTTGCCAGACATCGACGTGGTCGGCGCCCAGGTCGAGGCCCTCCTGATGCCCGAAGTGGGGCGCAAGCGCGCACCGGCCCTGGTGCAGCGGCTCCTCGAGGTCCCCGTGAAGGGGCAGCCCCGGTATCTGGAGCGCAACTCGCCCGAGGTCCTCGCCACCCACGCCATCCTCATCGACCAGCTCACCCACGCTGCGGAGCACGCGGCGAGCGCGCCGTTCGTGAGCCACGTGCGGGACGAGCCGGGGCGCGGGGCGTCCGAGTGGACGGTGGCGAGCCAGGACCAGCGCGGGTTGTTCTCGCTGCTCGCGGGGGTCCTCGGGAGCTGCGGTCTCTCCATCGCATCGGCCTCGGCGGTGACCCGGGACGACGGCGTCGCCATCGACACCTTCTGGGTCACGGACCTACGGGGGCGGCGCGTCGATGCCGCCCGGTGGCGCCGGGTAGACCGCACCCTCTCGGCGGTGGCGCGCGGAGAGCAGGACTTGTCGTCTCTGCTCGCAAAGGCCCGCACGAGCGCCCCTCCAGCCGAGAGCGCCGGAGCGTTGGGGCTGGCCCGCGTCGTCGTCTCGAACGAGGTGAGCGAGAGCTCCACGGTGGTGGAGATCGTGACTCAGGACCGCGTCGGGCTGCTCCACGACATCACCGCCATCCTCCGGGACTTCGACCTCGACCTCATCGTCGCGCGCATCGCCACCCGCCACGACATGGCGTCGGACACCTTCTACCTGGTGGACCAGAGGGGGAGGAAGCTGCCTGCGCGGCGGGTCAAGGTGCTCCGGCGGGAGCTCGAGGACGCGCTGCTCACCGAGCAGGAGCTCGCGGCTGGTCGTGGCTGACCGCTCCGTCGATGGACTCATCGGGCTGTACCTCGACGTCCTCCGGGTCGAGCGCGGGCTGTCGCCGCGCACCGTGGAGGCCTACGGGTCGGACCTCGCGGGTCTCGCAGCGTTCTGTGCTGCCGAGGGCGTCGATGCGGTCGATGGAGTCGACCGGGCCCATCTGGAGCGCTTCCTCGGCCAGCTTCACGAGCGCGGGCTGTCCGCGACCTCTCGAGCCCGTGCCTTGTCCGCGGTGAGAGGGTTCTTCAAGTTCCTCGTCGTCGACGGCGTACGGGAGGACGACCCGGCGGCGCGCCTGCGCAGTCCCAAGAGCGGCCGCAAGCTCCCCGATGTCCTCACCCGTGACGACGTCATGGCGCTGCTCGCGGCTCCCGGCGTGGAGACGCCTCGTGGACTGCGCGACACGGCGATGCTGGAGCTGGTGTACAGCTCGGGGCTGCGCGTCTCGGAGCTGTGTGGGCTCGAACTGAACTCGCTGCGGGCAGACCCGCCGATCCTGGTGGTGCGAGGAAAGGGGAACAAGGAGCGCATCGTGCCGGTGGGGCCCCACGCCCTACGCAGCATCGCCACCTACCTCGAAGAGGGACGGCCCCTCTTGCCAGGAGCCCCCGGGAGCCGGTTCCTCTTCTGCGGGCGGGCCGGCAGACCCATGACTCGGCAAGGGTTCTGGAAGAACATCAAGCGGTACGCGCTGCAGGCGGGCATCGACAAGGACGTCTCGCCGCACACCATGCGGCACTCCTTCGCCACGCACCTGCTCGAAGGGGGAGCGGATCTGCGGTCGGTGCAGACCATGCTCGGCCACGCCGACATCGCCACCACGGAGATCTACACTCACGTGAGCTCGGAGCGGCTGCGGGATGTGCACCGGGAGGCGCACCCACGGGCGGGCAAGCGCCGGGCGAACGCACCTGACGACGAGGGCACATGAAGGTTCGGAAGACGCAGGGCGCCATCCTCTGCCCAGGCTGTAAGCGTCTCATCGACGCCGACGAGCCGGAGTGTCCGCACTGCGGCCTCAAGCACCCCGGCATGTTCGGGTTCGGGCACGTGTTCGCGAAGCTGTTCGGCGGGAAGACGGACCTGGTGGCGGGCATCCTCATCACGTGCGTGGCGCTGTACGGAGCGTCGCTCGCGCTGGACTGGAAGCACATCGGCTTTGGCGGGATGTTCTCGCTCCTCAGCCCCAGCGGCGCGGCCCTCTACACCTTTGGGATGACCGGTGGCGACGCCTGGCGACTGGGCCACTGGTGGACCATGACCACCGCCACCTTCCTGCACGGCGGCCTCATCCACCTCGCGTTCAACATGCTGTGGCTGCGCCTGCTCGGGCCCACGGTGATGCTGGAGATGGGGCCGGCGCGCTTCATCGTCGCCTTCGTGCTGACCGGCATCACCGGCGCATTGGTGGGCAACCTCTACGGCGTCATGAGCCAGGGGGTCCCGTATCCGTCCATCGGCGCGTCGGGCGCGGTGTTCGGCCTGATGGGGGTGCTCATCACCTTCGGGAGACGTCGGGGAGGGGCCTGGGGGAGACAGCTCAGCCGGAAGATGGCGGCCTGGGCGCTCATCGCCTTCGTCTTCGGCTTCGTGATGCCCAACGTCAACAACGCGGCCCACTTTGGCGGGGCACTGGGCGGCATCATCCTCGGCTACCTGCTGCCGCGCTTCGACCGCGCCCGCGAAGGCGCCACCGTCCAGATCTTCGCCATCATCCTGCTCGTGGGCTCCGCCCTCGGGATGATCGCGTCGATCATCCAGATGTGGCCGAGGTACTTCGGGTAGCCGCGCCTACCAGCCGCAGCCCACCTCCCACATGAACTCGCGGTTGGCTTCCTGTTCCGCGGCCCAGGTGGCGTACCAGTCGTTGGCGCGGGTCTGGAAGTCGGCGATGTCTTCGTCCGTCGCTGCGGCGTCGTTCATGGCCTCCCCGTTCAGGTCGATCCGCCCGTCCGCGTTCCCCAGCCCCGGGATGCGGGTGGAGAGTCGGTCCACCGCGTCGCCCTCGGCCCAGGGGTCGTCTTCGGGCATGGGGAGGAAGCCAGGCAGGTCCGACCACGCCTCGATCCACGTGATCTCGCCTGCGTCGTTGAACGTGAACTCCTCGTAGATCGGGCAGCCCCGGCCTTCGTGCTCTTCGTCCTCGTAGTAGAAGACGACCCGGCAGCGCCCGAAGGGCTGCTCATCGAAGAAGCGGCAGTCCCGCTCGGGAATGGTCGACGGGTAGAACCGCAGCAGCTGGTCGGTGGCGATGATGTTGTCGAAGCCGAAGGCCGTGAGCTTCAGCCAGGGATACCACTCCCATCGGGCGATGAACTCCGAGTAGGGAGGCACCACATCCCGGTCCTCGGCCGTGTCCATCGTGTCGAAGTACCCGCTGCTCCACTGCGCGTAGTAGGCGGGAGTCATGGTGGGCTGCAGGCAGGTGGACAGGGCGTCCTCGCTGGCGCAGGGGTCGGGGACGGACGCCTCTTCGGAGGGGCAGCCGACGGTCATGGCTCCCAGCAGGAGAGCGGCACCAAGGAACAGCCGGTTCTTCATCGCTTCATCACCTCGTAGCAGACCAGCGTCGCGGCGCAGGCGACGTTGAGTGACTCGACCCCCTCCGCCATGGGGATGCGGACCCTCTCATCCAACATCGCGTCCACCTCGGGAGTCAGGCCGGTGCTCTCGTTCCCGAGCACCAGGACCACCCGCTTGGGCCGTCGCCACGCGAAGAGGTCCTTCCCCCCGCCCGAGGTCAGCCCCACCAGGGAGAAGCCCCGCTCCTTCATTGCCGCGAGGCCCTCTTCGGCGCGCTGACACCGGAGGATGGGGGCACGGAAGGCGTGCCCCGCGCTCGCCTTGAGCACCATGGGCGAGAGCTTCGCGGTGCCGTGACGCGGCATGAGGATTCCGTCCACTCCTGCACCCATGGCGCTGCGAATGGCGATGCCGACGTTGGCCGGAGTCGTCACTCCTACGAGGGCGAGCACGGCCCGCGCCCCGCGACTCTGGCCACTGGCCAGCCAGTCTTCGACGGCGCCCATGCGGGGCGCGACCACATCGGCGGCCACACCCTGGTCCTGCTTCGCGCTCTTGCTCAGGCGGTTGACCTGCTGGATGTCCACCTTGCGCAGCTCGACGCTCCCCTTGCGCGCCAGGCGCACGATGGAGTCCACCTCCGGGCCCCGCGCCTTGCGGGAGAGCAGGACCTTGTCGACCTGGACGGCGGGGTCCGCGAGCACCTCGAGCACGGGCTTGCGACCGAAGACGGTGATGAAGCGGTCGCGGGGGTGGGTCACGGACACTCCGGGAACTCAGCCGTCTTGCCGGGCGATGAGGTCGCGCGCGAGGCGAGGTCCAAGGGGCCGGCCGAAGTAGTAGCCCTGACCATACTTGCAGCCCAACGACGTCAGTGCGGCTGCCTGCTCCTGGGTCTCGATGCCCTCGGCCACGACGTCGAGCTTGAGAGACCGCGCGAGGTCGACGATGGCGCGCGCCAGCGGCTCACCGCGCTCCGACGTGAGGATGCCCTCGGTGCCGGAGACGAACTCCCGGTCGATCTTGAGGGCGTCCACGGGGAACTTTGTCAGGTACGCGAGCGAGCAGTACCCCGTGCCGAAGTCGTCGAGCGCCACCTCGACCCCCAGCTGCCGCACCCGGCGCAGCGTGGCGGCGGCTGCTTCGGGGTTCTGGATGAGGGCGGTCTCCGTGACCTCGAGCTTGAGTCGCCCGGGCTGGATTCGGTGGGTGAGCAGCGCCTGCTCCACCGCGCCGACGATGCCCACGTCACCGAGCTGCCGCGCGGACACGTTGACGGCCATCTGGAGATCTGCCGCGAAGCCGGTGTACTTCTCCCACCGCTTGAGCCGTGCACAGGCCCGGTCGATGACCCAGGCTCCGAGGGCCACGATCTGCCCGCTCTCCTCGGCCACGGAGAGGAAACGCTCGGGCCCGAACAGCCCGCGCTCCGGGTGCTTCCAGCGCACGAGGGCCTCGAACCCACGCAGCTTGCCGTCCTGCAGAGTCACGATGGGCTGGTAGTTCAGCCGGAGCTCCCCCTCGGACAGGGCGCGGTACAGCTCCGTCTCGATCTGCACCCGGTCGACGTTCTGGTTCAACACCTGGGTGTTCGCCACCTGTCGCCCGCCGGTGGCGGCCTTCTCCCGGGCGCGCTCGAAGGCGGTCTGGGCGTCGTGGAGCATGGACCGGCCCACGAGGTAGCCCCGAGTGGACAGCGCAATGCCGATGGTGAGACTGCTGACCAGCTCCTGCTTGGCGAGGTTGAACGACTGCTCCGACAGCTTGCCGATGCGCTCCACGAGTCCGCGCACCTCCTGGTTCGAGTGCAGACCCGTGGCGAGCAACGCCAGCTCTGCCTCGCCGGTGCGGGCCACGGTCCACCCCGCCTCCACGAGGCCCAGGAGGCGCTCGCCAAACACGCTCACCATGGCGTCGGCAGCCGCTGGGCCGAGAGTTCCCCGCACGAAGGGGAGGCGGTCGAGCCCGATGATCAGCAGGGCGTAGCTGCTCTTGGCCCGCGCCGCGATCAGCTGCTCGACGCGGTCCAGGAGCAGCACACGGTTGGGGAGCCCCGTGACCGGGTCGCGGATGGTGCGCTCGGTGACGTCACGCAGCATGTACACGACGCCGCGCACATCGGGATCCGTGGTGCGGTTGGAGACCTGGGCTTCGATGTGCAGCCAGCCGTCGGCCCCGTCGTCGGTGCGGAACTTGAGCCGGGCAACGTTTCCGGGGTTCTCCTTGACCTCCTCGAAGGCCAGCATGGTGCGCATCTGGTCTTCGGGGTGAATGGCGTTGCGCAGGTGCAACAGGGAGAACTGCTTCTCGTCGATGCCGAGCACGGTCCGGGTGGAGCCGCTCACCAGGTGCTCGCCCACCTCGGGTCCCACCAGGAGGATCACCTCGTCCGAATCGCGGGTGATGGCGCGGACCCAGGGAATCATGGACTCGATGCGTTTGCGCGCCTCACTCTTGTCGGTGATGTCGGTGATCTCGAGGAGCACCCCCACGCCGTCGGCGCCGCTCGTTGGATAGGCCTCCGCCGAGAACCTCTGGGTCCCACGCTCGGGGTGATAGATGCTGAACTCGGCGAGCCCTTCGCGCCTCATCTCCAACACGAGCCGCAGCAGCCGCTCGAGGCTCTCCTGCTCCTCTTCGTCGACGATGTCCACGAAGTGTTGGCCAGTGAGAGGCCCCATTCCAAACAACTCGGCGACCTCGTCGGAGACCTCGTCGATGAGCCCGTCGGAGCGGATGTGGAGTGCGGGGGCGCCGCTCCCCGACGGCGAGCCGCTCGCCGGACCCGTGAGCTGAATCTCTACCGTCTCCTGCTCGGACTGCTCCGACGGCGGTTTCATGCTCTTGGTGGAGATGTCCGCGGGGCCGTCGACTCCGAGAGGACTGCGGTCCTTGTCGGTGGGTAGGAGATCGGGCTCCAGGGGCTCTGAGTCGGGCTCGATCACGCCCGCATGATCCCATTTGGCCTGTCATCAGTCCACATCGGCCGAACATTCAGAGGCGTGCTCAGGAATGGGTGCAACCAACCGAATCGGTAGGGTGGTCGCCCGGAGAGGGTGGGGTCGAGTTGAGCGGCGCGCGCATCGGGCTGGCTCGCGGCAGGCAGTCCGCGGGCCTCGTCGCGGTCGGTGGCGACTCGGTGCGGCGGGCGTTCCCCGTCGGCGGCCCGTCGGTGTCCATGGACAGCGACGGGTCGACCCTCGCCTGCGCCGAGGTCGTGGTGCAGCCCGGGATGCGCACCATCGTGCGGTGCGATTTGCTAAAGGGAGGCGCGTGCACGGTCCGTTCGGCCGCTGGCACCTGCGACTGAACCAACTCCTGGGCGCTCATGACCTCCGCCGCTCCCGCGCGGCCCGCCGGCTACGGGCCCTTTCTCCGGCTTCCGTTGTTCGAGGGGCCTCTCGACCTTCTCCTGCACTTGTGCCGCCGGCAGGAGCTGCCGCTGGCCCGGCTCGCGCTCTCGCAGGTGACGGCGCAGTTCCTCGCGTACCTGGAGCTGATGGAGGAGCTCGAGTTGGAGGTGGCGGGCGAGTTCGTCGAGACGGCCGCCCTGCTCTGCCTGCTCAAGTCGCGGGAGATGCTCCCGGCGAACCCGCTGCTGGACGACGAAGAAGAAGAGCATGACCCCCGCGCGGACCTGATTCGCCGCCTCCTGGACTACAAGTCCTTCTCCACGGCTGCCTCTACCCTCGACCTCCTGCCACGACGGGGCCGAGACTGGTTTGCTCGCCCTGCCCCGGAGCCCGTGGCGGGGTCTGAGGGGCCTCTGGACTGTGACCTCATCGACCTCCTCTCCGCCCTCCGCGACTTGCTCGAGCGCTCCCGGCAGCGAGCCTCTGTGCATCAGGTGGCGGCACCGCTGCTGCCCCTGGCGGACCGAATGGCCGAGGTCCTGGGTCAGCTGCTCGCGGCGGGGGGCCTCGATCTGTCGCGCCTCCTTCCCGTCGACGCCGACCGGCCGCTCATCGTGGTGACCTTCCTCGCGGTGCTGCACCTCGCACACGAGCGTCGGGTGCGGCTCACCCAGGTGTCTCCAGGGGCCCCGATCCTTCTGGAGGCTGCATGAACGCCCTGATTGCGGCCGTCGAGGGGGTCTTGTTCGTGGCGAGCAAGCCCCTGAGCGTTCTCGAGCTCCTGGAGGTCCTCGGAGGGGAGGTGAGCGAGGAGCGGCTGACCGTCGCGCTGGAGCAGCTGGCGGACCGGCACTCTGCGGGGCCCGACCGGGGGTTCTGCCTGGCGCGCACCGGCGCTGGATGGCAGTTCAGGACGACCGACGATGCAGGACCCCACGTGACACGGTTTGTGGGGGGGCGGCCGGCGCGGCTCTCGAAGGCTGCCCTGGAGACCCTGGCGATCGTCGCGTACCGCCAACCGTGCACCCGCTCCGATGTCGAGCGCATCCGGGGCGTGGACTCCGGGGGCGTTCTGCGCGCCCTCTTGGACCGGAAGCTTCTCGCGATCGCGGGTCGGCGCGCTGAGGCGGGCCGCCCAATGGTGTACAAGACGAGCCCAACCTTCCTCGAACTCTTCGGTCTCGCCTCTCTCGGCGACTTGCCCAGCCTCATGGAGTTCACGGAGTTGGGGCCCGAGGACATGGCGTCGCTGCCCGGCGAGCCGGATGCCGAGGGACAGATCACGCTGCAGGAGTACGCTGCGCGCCGAGCCATCGAGCATCTCGACCAGGAGGTCGACCGACGGTTGCGGGCAGCGGAGGGGCAGGAGCCCCGGAACGGAGAGTCCTCATGAAGCCGGACCATCTCGTCAAGGTCCTCGCCGAGCACGGCGTGGCATCGCGCCGCGCCTGCGAGCGCTTGATTCGCGAGGGTGAAGTCACCGTCGACGGCCGCATCGTCACCGAGCCCGGCTCCGTGGTGGACTCCCGAGCCCAGACCATCCAGGTGGGCGGAGAGCCTCTGCCGCCGCCTCCGCGGATCACCTACCTGATGCTGCACAAGCCCAAGGGCGTGATCACGACGCGGAACGACCCCGAGGACCGCAAGACGGTCTTCGAGCTCATCGAGGACCCACACCCCGCCCTCGCGGCGGTGGGGCGTCTCGACTACTGGACCGAGGGTCTGCTGCTGCTCACCACGGACGGCGAACTCGCGTATCGCCTCACGCACCCCAGCTACCAGGTGGCGAAGACGTACCTCGTCAAGGTCACCGGCACCCCACAGCCCCGCAAGCTCAAGGAGCTGGAGCGTGGCATCGAGCTCGAGGACGGAAAGACGGCCCAGGCGGCGGTCGAGCTCGTCCGCACCGTGGGCCCGTCGAGCTGGCTTCTCATCACCATCGTGGAGGGGCGCAACCGCATCATCCGCCGGATGGTCGAGGCCATCGGGCACCGCACCCTCAAGCTCAAGCGCGTCGGTCTGGGCGGGCTGGCCATGAAGAGCTTGGACCCCGGCCAATACCGGGAACTCAGCCGCGGTGAGGTCGAGCACATCAAGCGTGTCGTGGCCCAGCCAGTGAGCAAGCCGCGCCTGACCGTGCCCTACCAGGTGCGCGAGGCCGTGGCGGAGGCTCTGCGCCTGCCCAAGCCCGAGCGTCCGAAGCGGGAGCAGCGCGTACGAGGCCGGGACGAAGAGGGTCGGCCCTTCCGGGCGAAGGGCTGGGCCCGCCCGAAGGCCAAGAAGGGCGGTCGCCCTGGCGACAGCCGGCGCAAGGGGCGCGGGAACGGACGTGGCGGGAGCGGCGGCGGTCGTAAGTAGCCGGCTCGGGCCGAAGAGGCCGGAGGACGAACCCCGCGAAAGAGGTGGTAAGCGCCCGTAAGGGCGAATTCGTGGCCAAGCGCACCATTTGGGATCAGATTGATCTCCATGCGTTTGGCTTTGCTTGTTTGTTTGCCCTTTCTGTCCACCACTGTCGGGTGCTTTGGCCCCGCTGCTGACGTCGCCGCAAACGGCCTCGTCCTCGGAGGGCCTGTCGATGCGGCGTTCTCCGGTCTTGCCCAACCGTTCGAGGCAGGAGTGGTGCTTGCGCGCCCCGTGAGCTTCACGGACCTCGAGAGCAACCTCGTCCCCGATGCAGACGCCGTCTGGCTGAACCTCGACGGAGCCCCGGTGGAGCTCGCCAACGAGGACAACGGTCTCTACATCTACGACGCGCAGATTCAGCCGACGGTGCGCTATGCGCCGGGAGCTTCGGTGGAGGTGCACGCCCACGTCGACGGCGAGGAGGGCGTGGCCACGGTGACCGCGCCCCAGCCCCCCGACTTGTCGATGATTCCCGCCACCCACCCGGCCGGCGCCTCGCTGGTGGTGGAGATGGCCGAGGAGTTTGCTCTGGTCTACGGCGCCGTCGTCGACACGCAGGGATTCGTCGTGTGGGAGGACCGGCCTCAGACCACCGAGGAGATCATTCTGCAGCTGCGCGATGCGGGAAGCGTCGAGCGATACATGTTTCCGGCCGACGCGTTCCCCGGGGCTGGAAACTACGGACTCGCCCTCGTGGGCATCCGCACCGCCGACGGCCCCGACTTCCAGGGCTTCGAGCGCTTCTGGAGCAACTTCGGCGTGGGAGCGATTGGGACTGGCTACATCGCCATCACGCCGTAGCCGCGCTTCTCATTGAACTGAGGCGCGTGCCTCAGTTCACATGAGAGGCGGTGTCGACGGGCTTCGTATTGCCCCCGAGGCGCTCTCGCGCCCCCGAACGACCTAGTCGTCGGCCCACTCGAAGCGGTGTCCACCGCTCTTCTTGAGCTTCAGGAAGGCGTTGAAGGGCTTGCCGGCGCGGGAGGTGAACCCCTCCAGCAGCGCGCTCTTCTTCTTCGTGAAGAGCTCGGTGGCCTCTTCGCGCTTGAGCTCGCGCTTGCAGACCTCTCGGCTCACCCGGACCTTGCAGTTGTCGCACTGGAAGTCCGTGGGGGTCTCGATGATCTTGCCGTCCTTGCAGGACCCGCACTTGCCCATGGGCTCGGCGTTGACCGGGAACTCCTTGCGGTTGCGTCCTCCGCCTCCCGCGCCTCGCGGCGGGAACTCGAAGCGAAGACGTCCAGCATCGGTGAGGTGCAGCGTCGCCGAGAACGGCCGCCCGCGCTTGCTGGTGAACTCCTCCAGCAGACCCGTGTTGCGGTCCTTGCCGATGAGGCCGGTGCACTCTTCGAGGCTGAGCTTTCGCTTGCAGACCTCCAGGGGGAGGTTGACCTTGCACTTCTTGTCCGCGAAGCCGTCGCAGCGGTAGCCCAGGGGTCCGCGACGCACCAGCCATCCCTCGTCGGGGTGGAACGGGCAGGGCCCGACGTCCGCCGGCTCGACGCGCTCGCCCGAGGCCTCGAGCAGCTCGCCGTGACCCTTGCTGCGGATCTCTACCCGGCCGTCGTCGGTCAGGTGCAGGCTCGCCTCGTACTCCCGGCCGTCGCGGCTGAAGAAGCCGGACTTCACCGGGGTCTCTGAGCCGTTGACGAGCTGGTCGGCGCTCTTGCGGTCGATGTAGCGGCCACCGACCTCCTTCCAGACGACGAAGGAGCACTTCCCGTCCTTGCCACCGTTCTCGCAGACGTAGGTCCGCAAGGTCTCGCGGACCTTGGTCTTGCACAGCGGGCAAGTGCCAAGGACCGGCTCGGAGTCGTACAGCCCGTCGTAGGTGAATCCCTGGATGCGCTCGACGATTTCCTTCGTCCAGTCCCGCACCTGCTGCATGTACTTGTCGCGCTGGCGCTTGCCGTCCTGGACGGCGCGGAGCGAGTTCTCCAGGTCCGCAGTGAGCTGCGGCGAGCACAGCTGCTCGATGGGGATGCGCTGAAGCGAGTCGATGAGGCGAATGCCGCGGGCCGTGGCGCGCAGCGCCTTGCGGCCGCCGATGCCGGTGACGCGCTCGGCATAGTTCCGCGAGAGGAGCGTCTCGATGGTCTCTGCGCGGGTGGCCGGCGTGCCGAGGCCACCGGTCTCCTTGAGCACCTTGCTGAGGTGAGCGTCGTCGACCTCCTTACCGGCGGTCTCCATGAAGCCCAGCAGGGTCGCTTCGTTCAGCCGGCTGGGGGGCTTCGTCTCCTTCTCCTCGAGCTCGTGGGAGAGGAGGTCCACGCCAGGCTCCACCAGGGCAGGCAGCGTGTTGTCCTTCTCCTTCTCCTTGTCGTCCTTGGCGGGACGGTCCCAGCAGGCGCGCCAGCCGGGGATCTTCAGGACCTTGCGGCGGGTGCGGAACTCCTCGGTCTCCACGGTCGTGATGCGCTCGACCTGGGTCGACACCGCCACGGGGTGGAAGGCAGCGAGGAAGCGGCGGGAGATGAGGTCGAAGACCTTGCGCTCGTCATCGCGCAGGCCCTTCATCGACCCGGCTCCCGTGGGGATGATGGCGAAGTGATCGCTGACGGCGTTGTTGTCGAAGTTCCGCTTCGTGTTCTGGAGCGGGCCGGCGATGAGCCGATCGGACGCCGCCTTGTAGGCAGGATCGGTCCCGAGGAACGTCACGGCGGTCATCACGTGGGGCTCGTAGTCCTCGGGGAGGGCCCGGGAATCCGTACGGGGGTAGGTGATGAGCTTGTGCCCCTCGTACAGCGACTGAGCGATGGACAAGGTGCGGCGGGCTGAGAAGCCGAGTCGCCGGTTGGACTCTCGCTGCAGGGACGTCAGGTCGAAGAGCGGCGGCGCCGTCTCCTTGCTGTCCTTGCGGGTCTCGGTCGCGGTGGCCTTGGGCTTGCTCTCGAGCAGCTTGACGAGGGCGTCGCGCTTCTTCTCGTCGAAGATCCGGTCCTTGGGACCGCTGGCCTTCCGGTCGAACCAGGTGCCGGGGTACTCGTGGTCGCTGGCCTTGAAGTTGGCCTGCACCATCCAGTAGGGCTCGGGCTCGTGGGCCAGAATCTCCAGCTCGCGGCGCACCACGAGAGCAAGGGTCGCGGTCTGCACGCGGCCGGCGGACCACACGACGCGGTCCCGGGACGACCGGAGTCGGACCGTCAGGGCGCGCGTTGCGTTCATGCCGATGAGCCAGTCGGACTCGGCGCGGCAGTCGGCTGCGTCGGCCAGGCCCGCCACCTCGGAGGCATCCCGGGGCGCTGCGAGGCTCGCCTTGATCGCTGCGGCCGTCATCGACTGCAGCCACAAGCGCTTGACGGGCTTCTTGCTCCCGGAGTAGCGCCAGATCTCCTGGAAGATCAGCTCACCCTCGCGCCCCGCATCGCAGGCGTTGATGACGAGGTCGACATCCTTGGCCTTGATGAAGCGCTTCAGGGCGGTCAGCTGCTTCGTGCTGCCCCGCGTCGCCTTGAGCTTGAACTCTTCGGGGATGATGGGCAGGTCCTTGAGGCGCCAGCGCTTGAAGCGCTCGTCGTACTCCTCGGGAGGCGCGAACTCGAGGAGATGCCCGACAGCCCACGAGACGATGTGATCGTCGCCTTCGTAGCCGTGGGCCCCCTTGGTCCCGGCTCCGACGACCTTGGCAATGTCTCCAGCGACGCTGGGCTTCTCGGCAATGATCAGGGTCCTGCTCACGACGCTGCGCTCCTGCTGCCCGGGCTCCGGGCGGTTGCATGCCGCCGATTGGGGCGTCGGCGGGGCGGTAACATTCATCACGCTTTGGCATTGCGCAAGCGCGGCTCACCCTGCCCGAAGGGCAAGATTTGTTGTAGAAGCCCTGACGTGTCGAGTCGCTCCCTCCCGTTGGCCCTGCTCCTGGCGCTGGCCCTCGTCCCGTTGATTCCCGCGGAGACCCCCCGTGTCGGTCCTGCGGAGGCGGTGGCCGAGGTGCGGGGCAAGGCCTTCGAGGTCTCGGGCTTGGTGGGCATCGCGGACTGGCAGCCCAAGGTCGGCCTCAAGCCCTGCGCCTGGTACGGCGGCATGGCGGGTCACCGCTTCGAGGCCGTGGCCGAACGGCTCCACCTTGGTTTCCGGGCCACCTGGGAGGGCTGCATCACCGCCCTCGACGTCGAGTCCGCCCCCCGCATCGACATGATCCTCATCGGAGGGCACTTCAACTACGGCATCAAGCCCGTGGATTGGATGATGGTCTATGGGCAGATGGGGGCCGGGATGATGCTGGCGGATCAGACGCCATCGGGCGGGGCGACCACTCCTCGGATGACGTTCATGGGTGGGCCTGGGGTCATCGTCACCCTCGGCAAGTACTTCTTCTTCGACGCCAGCCTGCGATTCATGATCTTCGAGAACTTCCAGTTCGGCACCCTCGGGGGGCAGGCGGGCAACGCAGTGAATCCGGTGGCCGCGCTCATCATCGGGGCGCAGATCTGATGCGGACCGTCCTGCTCATCGTCGCGCTGCTGGGGATCCTCGCAATTCCAACTGTCGCCCTGGGCCAGGCCGAGGTCTCCGACGAGTTCGCGCCCGAGCCGGAACCCCTTGCGGTGGGGTTCCGCGGGGACTTCGGGCTCATCTGGGCCATCACGGATGGGCAGGGGATGTCCGACCACGCGGCCATCACTGGTACCTGGGGGCCTCAGTTCGGCGACGCCGGGCGCGGTCTGCCGCCAGCGCTGGCCCCGGTCGTCACCGCATCCATCGGCATTGCCGAGGGCGGTGAGTTCAGTCTGCGGGTCGGCGGCGGCCTGGAAGTCGTGGGCGGCATCGTTCCGAACGTCGAGTTCACCGCCCAGGTCCTGGGCGGGTACCTGCGGCAGTTCGACAACGACCTGCGCGCCGGTCCCTTCTTCAAGGTAGGGGCCGGAATCCGGCTCTTGGGGCGAGACCACGTCTGGGTGCAATTCGAGCCCTTCAACCTGGTGGTGCTTCCGCCGCCGCCGGGTGGCTTCACCCGCTACACCTCCCACATCGCTGTGGACGTCGCGCTGGTGCGCTTCGGGGGAAGGACCCGATGAGAATCCCCTCCCTCCTGCTTCTGACCCTCCTCGCAGGTTGTTCTCTCCCGAACCTGGACACGGACCCACTGGTCGTTCCAGGGACGGGGGAGACCGAGTTCTTCCAGCTCACCGCGGGCCTCGACGACCTCGTGATGACCAGGGGGGTGCAGGGCGGCACCCACCTCTGGGGCGCAGCGCGGGTCACCGGGCTCGACTGGCGGGAGGTCACCATTCGCTGGAGCCTCACGGACGCCGACGACGATGAGGTCACCGAGTCCACGTCGATTCGCCAGGCGCTCCAGCCGTGCACCTCGGGCTCCTTCGGATGCGAGCCCGGGATGGGTGAGGTGGTCGCCGTCACGGTCGTGCTCGACAGCCCCTCGGGGGTGCGCGGCGACGAACTCACGATGACGGTGGAAGCCACTGACGAAGCGGGGCGCACCGCCAGCGCGTCGAGCGCCGTGAGGCCCGTGAGCCAAGTCGCGGTCGAGTAGCCTCAGCCTCCCGAAGGCAGCATCCAGTAGTCCACGCCCTGCGCGGCGCCCCGGCGCGTGAGTGGGTTCTTCGTGGCCGACCTCACGTGCTCACGGTGGACGAATCGCCAGGGCAGGCCGGTCGACCGCACCGCCGAAATCCCGAGGCGACGGGCCTGGACGAGCTCCGGCCGGTCGCCCAGGTCCTCGAGGACGAAGCGCGCTGGGTCGAAGCGCAGCCCTGTCCACTCCTTGACGTGCAGGTCGAGCGCCCGACAGAGGAGAGACTGACCCGAGCAGAGCCTGTGGGTGGCGCGGGGGCCGTTCGCGAGTGGGGGGAGGAGGGTGCGCATGTGCTCCAAGGCCTGCGGAGGGGAGACGGAATCCACGTGAGGCACCGCCGCCTTGATCAACACGGCGTCCCCCGAGCCACGCGCTGAGAGGTTCAGGGAGGGTCCTCCCCGTGACCAATAGAGGTAGAGCGTCCCGGGCGGGGCGAACATCGGCTCCCGCGAGGGGGTACGCCCCAACGAACTGTGGGAGGCCGGCTCGTCGAGAGCGTAGGCCTCGGTCTCGACGATCTTCGCGGCGAGCCATTGACCGCCGAGGCGCCTCCGGAGCACCGTGCCCACCAGGGCTCGCGCCAGAGGCACCGGGTCGCGGTCGAAGAACTGCTCGTGAACGGGCTTGGGCGTGCGCGCCATCGGTCGATGATGGCATCGTCTGTCCATGACCGAACCCAAGGACCTCGACGTGACGCAGGCAGCCGCCGATCCGGCGCTCTCGGTGTTCTTCGAGGACCCTCGGACGGGGTCGGGCTTTCTCAATCCGTGGGGAGTGAACGTCGAGCCTGCGGTGAGTCGGCTGCTGAAGTGGCAGACCAGCAGGAACCCCTGGTCGGCGCGCAAGCGCCAGGGAGCGGAGGCTCCACGCCTGGCGGAGCATGCGGCGTCCGCGCTGGCGAGCGCGAGCGACGCCGGGCGCCTCACGTGGTTGGGGCACGCCAGCGCCCTCGTGACCGTGGACGGCGTGAGTGTGCTCATCGACCCCGTGTTCGGTCATGCGGGGCCCGTGAGGCGAAAGGCACCTACTCCGTTGTTGCCGGATCAGCTCCCCCACATCGACGTCGTGGCCGTGACTCACGGCCACTACGACCACCTCGACCGAGGGTCTCTCCGGGCGCTGGGAAGGCGCTTCGGAGAGGACACGTTGTTCGTCGGCCCCACGGGGCTCACGCCGACCTTTCCGGCGGCGTGCCGTCGCCGAGTGGAGCTGGCGTGGTGGCAGGCCGTGGAGGTGAGGGGGGTCCAGATCGCTCTCGTCCCGGCCCAGCACTGGCATCGCCGCGGTCTGGCCGACACGAACCGGTGCCTCTGGGGAGGGTACGTCGTCCGAGGGAGCCGGTCCGTCTACCACTCGGGGGACACGGGCTTCTTCGATGGATTCCGCGCCATCGGGAGGGTCTTCCCGGACCTCGACGCTGCGGTGCTTCCCATCGGAGCGTGGGAGCCCCGGTGGTTCATGGCGGATCAGCACATGGATCCCGACGGAGCCGTGAGGGCGTTTCAGCAGCTGGGAGCAAAGCGATTCGTTGCCATGCACTGGAACACCTTCGACCTCACGGACGAACCGCTGGATGAGGGGCCGGCAGAGCTGGCTCGCGCCGCGGAGAGAGCGGGAATCACGGCGGGCTCACGCTTCGTGGTCCCGGCTCACGGCGAGACGCTGGAGCTTCTCCGATGACGGAACCTCGTCCCCGGCCTCCGGTGGACGACGCCGAACTCCTGGTGCGGGCCCAGCGGATCGCGGGGCGCTCTGTCGTGCAGGTGGCGGAGAGGTTTGGGCTCCCGGTGCCCCCGAACCTGCGGGCGAACAAGGGCTGGCTGGGTCAGCTCGTGGAGTACGCCCTCGGGGCGTCGGCTGCGTCTCGGGCTGAGCCCGACTTTCCACACCTCGGCATAGAACTCAAGACCGTCCCCGTCGACTCCATGGCTCGACCGCGTGAGTCGACCTACGTGTGTGTCGCTCCGCTCGATGGAGGGCTGGCGAGCACATGGGAGGAGAGCTGGTGCCGTCGCAAGCTGGACCGGGTGCTCTTCCTGCCGGTGGTGGGAGATGGGCCCCTGGCGACCCGCGTGTTGGGGGCTGCGCTCCTGTGGGCCCCGAGCGAGGAGGAGCGCGGGCGGCTGCAGGCGGACTGGGAGGAGATCACGGAGCGAGTGGTCCGGGGGGACCTCGAGGGGCTCGATGCCCGCGTGGGAGAGATCCTCCAACTCCGTCCCAAGGGCGCCACCGCGCGGGACACCACCTGGACCCTGGACGCCGACGCTCAGTGGGTGCAGACCATGCCCAGAGGGTTCTACCTGCGGAGGGCGTTCACGGCTGGTTTGCTCCAACGGGCGTTCGGTGTAGCGTCGATGTCATGAGCCAGTCCAACCCCGCAATCGCTCTTGGCGCGGTCGTCGCCCTCGGAGTCTTGGGGCTCGTCGTCTGGTCGACCCAGTCGCCCCCGGCCGCCGCCGACGAAGCACTCGCGCAGCGCGTCGCTGCTCTCGAAGAGGACGTTGCGTCGCTGCGTGAGCAGATCGATTCCCGCCGGGCGCGTGGGGAGCGGCGAGGCAGGGGTGGTGGCCGACGCGGTCCCGAAGCAAGCGCGGCGATGAACGACGAGGATCTCGCCCGCTCCATCGCCCGTGAGGCGAGGCGCATGGGTCCTCCCGACCGTCCCCCCGAGAACCTCGATGAGGTGCTTGCTGCGGATGATCCTGCGGTCCGGGAGCGGGTGGGCGAGCTGGTGCGCGACACCCTCGAAGAGGAGCGTGAGTCCCGCATGGAGCGCCGGCGTGAGCGCATGGAGCAGCGCACCGCGGAGAGACTCACGCAGCTCTCCGATGACGCAGGCCTCGACGGCAGTCAGGTGGATAGGCTCGACTCGGCGCTGACGCAAGAGCGCGAGGACATCTTCGCTCTCTTCCGCGCCGCGCGTGAGGACGGAACCTGGGCCGACGCGCGGGAGAAGGCCGACGCGCTGCGTGAGGCGACCGACGAGCAGGTGAGATCCGTGCTCGACGAAGAGCAACTCCAGGCATGGGACGCATTCCGGGTCGAAGAGGCGGAGCGTCGGGGACGCTGAACATGGTCGAGCAGGTCGTCGTCGGAGGGGGCCTCGCGGGGCTCGCCAGCGCCTGGCATCTCGCGCGCCGCGGGTGCGAGGTCGTCGTGCTCGAAGCGCGTGAGCCAGGGCACGACGGAGCCAGCTCACACGGTCGGGCCCGGATGACGCGGTCAACCTACGGCTCGCCTCTCTACGTCGACCTCGTGCGTGAGGCTCTCGATCGCGACTGGCCCGAGCTCGAAGCGCAGAGCGGCGAGTCGCTGATCCGCCCCGTGCCTGCCGTGTTCTTCGGCCCTCCGACCGGCCTGTTCGGCGCCTTTCGGCGGGCGACCCTCGACGCCGGAGTCACGGACCTGGAGGAACTCTCCCCCGGCTCCGCGCGGGAGCGATTCCCAGCCCTTGGGATCCGTCGGACGGATGGCGTGCTTCTCGACGGCACCGGGGGAGTGATCTCAGCGGACAGGACCATCCGGGTCCTCAGAGAGCGCGTGAGGGAGGCAGGGGTGGAGGTGCGCACGGAGGCCCCGGTCACGGGTGTGAGTCGAGGCTCACGCCTGTCGTTGACGGTGGGGGGAGAGCACCCCGGTGAGCTCGAGGCGCAGCGGATCCTGGTGTGCGCCGGTGCGTGTACGGCGCGCGTGCTCCCCGAGGTCTCCTGCATCGTGCCGCGCCGTCAGGTCGTGGGCTACGCGGCTCCCGGGGACCCGGACGCGCCCTCGGTGAACTGGGCCCGGCTCGATGAGGGCCTGGTCTACGGACTGCCCGCTCACGCAGGAGACGGCGCCAAGATGGCGGGTCACAGACTCACGGGGCCGGCAGATGACCCGACCGTGCGGATGCCCGTGACCCACGAAGAGACATTGGCGCTGCGGCGCACGCTGGGCCCGGCCCTGCGCTCGGTCCCGACCCTTGCCCGTGTCGAGACGTGCCTCTATGCGGTGACCAAGTCCGAAGATCCCGTGCTCACCCAGCTCGACGACCCGAGGATCAGCGTGCTGGCTGGACTCTCTGGACACGGGTTCAAGCTGGGGCCTCTCCTGGGGCGCATCGCGTCCCGCGTAGCCCTGGGCGAGGGCTCGGGCGTCGCCGCCTTCGACGTCAACCGAGCTCGCTTTGGGCTGCGCCGCTGACGAGCCGCTTCAGGCGGTCTCTGCCTCGGCTCGAAACTCCGCCGCGCTCGCAGGCCGGTGTGCGGGATCCACCGACATCGCACGCATGGCCAGCACCGCGAGGTGATCCGGGACGTGCATGTCCGGGGCCAACTCACGGGGGTCCTGCACCGGCTGCCAAGCAGCGGCGAGGCGCCCGGGGACCGTGCTCGCCTGGATGGCCGGTTGGAACGCGAGAATGTGAAACAGCACCGCCCCGAGGCTGTAGATGTCCGTGGCGGGGCATGGCTGCACCCGCTCCGCACCGAGGGTCTCGGGCGCCACGTAGCCCGGGGTCCCATGGACTCGCAGGACTCCCTTGGGTCCGTCCAGGGGAGGGTCGGGTTCTGCCGGAGGATCGAAGCGGCGTGCGAGGCCCCAGTCCACGAGGCCTGCCGCGCCACCTCTGCCGTCCACCAGGATGTTGGACGGCGTCACGTCGCCGTGGCCGATGCCGCGCTGGTGGGCGTGTTGGAGGGCGGCCGCGACGTGGGTCCACGCGGGCAGGAGCAGGTCGTCCCGCACCTGACGACGGATCTCGACGGTGCGACCGCCGAGGCCCTGAAGAATCGTCCGAATGTCGCGCCCTGGGAATCGCTGGATGGCCAGGAACATCCGTGAGCGGTCGCCGACCCCCATGTCGAGGAGCTCGGGGATGGACGGATGGTCGAGCTTGCTGAGGAGCCGGCCTTCCCGGAGAAACCTCACGCCGTCTTCGAGCCGCCGGCTGCGGTCCTGCCGAAGGACCTTGACCGCCGCTTCCTTACCGGAAAACCGATGGGCTCCGGCGAACACCTGGGCGGAGATGCCGCCTCCGAGGATGTCGGACAGCAGCCAGGGACCCATCATCCGGCGTCCGCCGGAGTCACTGACGGTCATGAACGGCTGTCCTCGTCCCGCCAGCCAAGCTTCTTCGCCTCCCGGTCGAGGCGGACGGCCACGCTGCGGGCGGTGGGGGGGCGTCGGCCGGGTTGCCGGTCGATGAGCTGGAGCAAGAGGTCGGATGCGTCCCGCGTGAGCTCGGGCTGAAGAGTGCGAGGGACTGGGGGCGCCTGCACCGCGATGGCGGCCATGAGGTTCGCCAGGTCCGGTGACTCCCAAGGCATCTGGCCCACGAGGATCTCCCACGCCACCACGCCCATTCCGTAGATGTCCGTGGCTCGGGACGCGGGCTCTCCGTTGAGAAGGATCTCGGGCGCCAGATAGGTCGGCGTGCCCAGGACGATTCCCTCAGCGCTGATGGCGACCTGCGCCCCCTCGAACTTGGCGACGCCGAAGTCGACCAGCTTGACCTGCGCGGTCTGGTCGAGCACGAACACGTTGTCGCTCTTGATGTCTCGATGAAGGATGCCGGCCTTGTGCACCGCATCCAGACCCGAGAAGGCCTGCACCATCAGGTTGATGCGCTGCGCCAGGTTGGGGCGCTCGCTCCAGGGCTTGCTCCCGTCGACCCCGCAGTAGGCGTCCAGGGTCCGTCCCTGGAGCAGCTCCATCGTGTAGAAGGGCTGGCCCCGGGTGACCCCGAAGTCGTAGGTCCTGACGACGTTGGGGTGAATGAGCTCCCTGCAGACGAGCATCTCGCGACGGAAGCGCTCCAAGGCGTTGTCCATGGCGGCCGAGAGGCTCAAGACCTTCAACGCGACGCGTACCTGGAGGAGCAGGTCTCGGACGCGATACACCGTCGCCGTCGTACCCCGTCCAATGGCCTGCTCCACCACGAACCGGTCACCGATGAGCGTGCCGGGAAGCAGTCCCAGGCTCGTGGACTCCGGGGACTCTCCCACGGTGAGAGCGGCCGTGAGCTGGTCCAGGACAGAGGCTGTGTGCGAGCTCTCGCCGGGCTCGGTCTGGACGCCCAGGTGGCCCAGCAGGGTCTCGAGGGCGAGGGGAGTGGACTGGCCCTCGATGAAGGCGCGAACTCCTTCGGTCATGAGGACGTCGTGCAGTCCGCCGCCACGTCCTCCGCACCCGACGGCGATGACGCGCTTTTCGACATCGGGGAAGAACCGCTTCGAGACGCGCAGGAACGTGAGCCCCTCACCACCGTGTCCCCAGGCCTTCAGCACGACGAGGTCTGGCATCTCCTCGTGGATGGCGTGCAAAGCCTCGTCCCCGCCGAGGCGCACGCTCGTCCGCCAACCCATGCGAGTGAGCGGGGCCTCGAGAGCCCAGGCGTCAGCGAAGTCGTCGAGCACGAGGAGGGCCAGGGGGCCCTCGGCGACAGGGGGGAGGAAACCAAACTCCGGGTCGTCGCGTCGGGGACTGGGGATGGGTGCTCCCGGCATGGACCGGTAGGTGTCGTCCGGCGCCCGACGTGGACTGGAGGACGTGTCTCCGTCGAGACCCGGGGAGGACGGAGGCGCCGCCCTGAGGGCGGGGATTGCCGGAGGGTCTTCGCGGACCGCCGGGGGCGGCTCCTCGATCACCGCGAGGGGAAGGCTCGGGGGCTCCGAGTCCCAGATCTCCAGGTCGTAGTGGGATACCGAGGCGTCCTCGGGCTTCACTGACGACGGGATCGGATCGAGGTTGTCGATCAGTTCGGCGAGATCGTCTGCCGACATCTCGGGAATGACTTCCTCGAGGGGCTCGTCACCGCTCCCCGCCTCGCCCGTGGGGCGGATGGGAAGTTTGCCTACGGGGTCCGTCATCCGTGCTCGAACACTCCGCTGTTACCCCTTGTAGCGATGACGCTGGCGCCGGCTCCATCCTGCCACACGAGCGCGTTCGGGGCATGGTTCGGGACGTGCCCCTCCGCCCTCGGCACATGTCGACCAGAGGCGAGCGGCGTCTGGGACTACGATGTGTCCCACGAGGGCGCCGCAGCGCCCCTGGAGTCGCCGTGCACACTCGCCTCGCCCTGCTCCTCTCCGCGCTCATGGTCCTGTCCGCCTGCCCGTCGCCCGACGACGACGACGCGGCGGCGGGCGACGACGACGACGGCACCGAGGAGGGTCCTGACCCGCTCGCGTTCCCGGTGGCGGAGCTGGGCCCGTTCCAGGTGGGGTGGCGCGGCTGGGACCTCAGCTACAGCCCTGTCGGCCAGGACGACGC
>JAGSHC010000205.1 GCA_023954745.1 Deltaproteobacteria bacterium
CGAGCCGGGCCAGACCCTCTACGTGAGCAAGGGCGCCGTGGACGCGCCCCCGGGCGGGAAGCTCCCCGACCGAGCCCGAGGCAAGGCGGTGGCCCTCGTGGAGGTCCCGTGCCAGGCAAGACGGGAGGGTGACGCCATCCTCCGCTCATGGTTGGAGGTCGCTCTCCGGGACATTCAGCCGCCCATGTAGGGTGCAGCCGGGGAGCACTCACGCCGTGCAGCATCGGATCGTAGAACTAGCGCTCGACCTCACGGGAGGTCTCCGCGAGGAGGACCGTCACCGTCGGATCCTGTCGGCGCTGCGCGAGTCCGTGGGGGCCGACGCGGCCAACCTGCTCCGGCTGGAGGGACGGCTCCTGGTGTCCGTCGTGCACGAGGGCCTCGACAAGGCCTCTGCCGACCGGCGCTTCCACATCGACGCCTACCCCGTCCTTCGGCGCATCCTCGACACGGCGGGGCCCTACCGGATCACGGACCCCGAGGGCATCGTCTCGGAGATCGCCTACGCGCCGGACTCGCCCGGGGCTGGCAAGCCCCTCGCCGTGCTCGTGGGGATCACCCTGCGGGTCGAGGGAACCGTCGTGGGCCTGGTGACCTTCAGCTCGAGCCGCGCGCGCGCCTTCGACGATGTGGATGACGAGACCATCGAGATGTACGCCGCTCTGGCGGCCGCCTCGATGCGCACCGCAGATCTGATCGCTGCGCTGGAGGAGGCTGCATCCACCAGCCGGCGCATCGCCCGAGACCTCTGGGCTGAGGCCCATGTGCGTGAAGCCGGCCCTCTCCTCGGCGAGAGCCCCACGGTGCAGACCCTGCGCGCCCAGATCGAGGCGGCCTCGGCGAACACCGGGGGAGTCCTGGTGACCGGGGCCGCCAACACGGGCAAGTCGGTGGTGGCGAGCGCGGTGCACGCTCAGTCCATGCGCGCCGACGAGGTCTTCGTGACCCTCGACTGTGGAATGGCGTCTCGAAGCGCCACCGACCGTCGCTTCTTCAGCCCCGAGCCCCGCTGGGAGAGCTCGGGCTCGGACCGAATGGTCCTGGAGCGCACGGGCGGACATCAGATCGGCCGCATCGAGATGGCCGATGGAGGGACCATCTTCCTCCTCGACGTCGAGAAGCTGCCGGAGCCCACCCAAGACGGCATGGCGGAGATGATCAACGGCATGGAGGCCGTGCGTGCCCAGGGCCGGACGCCGCGGCCCGACGTCCGCGTCATCGCGTCGACCACCCGCGACCTCGAGGCTCTCGTCGTGCGCGGCCGCTTCCGTGAGGACCTGTGGGATGCGCTGCGGGGAAACACCATCCGCACTCCGCTGCTGCGGGAGCGCTGCCGCGACATCCCCGCCATCGCCGAGCACTTCCTGCATCAGCACGGGGAGCGCATGGGGCGCCGGGTCGAGCGGTTCAGCAGCGGATCGCTCAAGCGGCTTCAGAAGCACAAGTGGCCGGGGAACCTCCGCGAGCTCCAGAACGTGCTCGAACGGGTCGTCCTTCAGACGGATGGGCCGGTGGCACGCATCGACGAGACGATGCTCGACGAGACCACACCCCTGGGCGACACCCACTACCGCCTCGTCAAGCGCATCGGCGAGGGCGGCATGGGCGAGGTCTGGTTGGCCCGTCACGAGCTCCTCGCCCGCCCGGCGGCGGTCAAGCTCATCCGTCCCGAGCGGATGGGGGAGCTTCAAGAAGGCAGCAAGGCCTGGCGCCGCTTTCATCTCGAGGCGAAGGCGACGAGCAAGCTGCGGTCACCGCACACGGTGGAGCTCTACGACTTTGGCGTCGGGGACACCGGCGAGCTGTACTTCGTGATGGAGCTGCTCACGGGGATGGACCTGGGCTCGTTGCTGGAGCAGGAGGGTCCCATCCCCCCGGCGCGCGCCATCTACCTCCTCAAGCAGGCCTGTCGCTCGCTGGCGGAGGCCCACGAGATGGGCCTGGTGCACCGCGACGTGAAGCCCTCGAACCTCATCGCCTGTCGGCTGGGGGTCGAGCACGACTTCCTCAAGGTGGTGGACTTCGGGATCGTGAAGGCCATGGCCGACGACGCCCAGATCACCGGCAGCGGCGTTCCGACGGGCACGCCGGCCTACATCGCGCCGGAGCTGGCCCTGGGTGAGGGACCCGCTGATGGCCGCGCCGACATCTACTCCCTCGGCGCCACCTTGTGGACGCTCCTCACCGGCAAGCTGGTCTTCGGGGGTGCGTCGCCGATTCGGCAGCTGATGGACCACATCCAGAAGGCCCCCGAGGCCCCCTCGAGCAAGGCGCCGTGGCCGCTTCCTCCGCATCTCGACGAGCTCGTGCTCAAGTGCCTCGAGAAGGACCCCGCCCAGCGGCCTCAGACGGCGCTCGAGCTGTGGGGGGAGCTGAGCTGCATCGAGGCATCTCTCGATCACCCCTGGGGACCGATGGAGGCACGCGACTGGTGGGAAGACCACGAGGAGCTCAAGGGCGACGCACTGGAGACGGGGACCTGGACTCCCGTCCTGGGGTAGGGAGCTGACTGCTCCTGGCGACGGGTTGGTCCCGCTTCGGTTCGACGCCCACGCCCATCTGCGGGAGGCACCTTCCGTCAAGGGGGCCTGGGTTGTGCCGGGGGTCGACGCAGCCACGGACGCGCGGGCCCCGGTGGGCGAGGGCATACGACACGCGGTGGGGCTGCACCCCTGGTACCTCACCGAGGACCTCGAGGAGCAGCTGGACGCGTTGCGGGTGCGGGCGGCGCAAGCTGGCGTCGTGGCCATCGGAGAGACCGGCCTGGACGCCATGAAGCGCGCGGGACCCCGAGACCGCCAGGAGCGAGCGTTCTCCTCGCAGATCGCCCTCGCCGCGCGGCTGCGTCTGCCGCTGATCCTGCACGTGGTGCGGCGCCACGGTGCGTGCCTCGAGATGCTCGCTGCGGAGGGCTTTCCTTCCACCTTGGGGGGCATGGTCCACGACTTCGGAGGGCCGGCGGAGATGATCGCGCCGTGGGTGAAGGCGGGCTTTGCCCTGTCCATCTCGCCTCGCTCGGTGGGACGGGAGCCCCGCGAGGCGATGGTGGCCGCGATTCCCGAGGACGCGCTGCTCGTGGAGACCGACGACTTCGGCGTCGAGCGGCTCGAGGAGGTCATCGCCTGGGTGGCCTCGGCCCGGGGGGAGAGCCCCGACACCATCGCCCGGCTCACGGCAGCGAACGCGGAGGCGCTGTTCGGATAGGGGGTGCGCGAGGTGCCGGCCGTCAGATCCCACTTGCCACGAGGCCGGTGATCCTTCAACTTCCCCGGCCATGAGCACCGCCACTCACGAAAGTCCGTCCGCCAACCCCCGCATCGCCCGCAGCTCCCTCCCCGGAGACACGGGCAAGACGCGCAAGGGGCAGGAGCCCAGTCCAGTTCCCAAGGACCTGGACCCCGACGACACCCTGCCGCGGCAGCAGCGGCGGTTCGACCGCACGGCGCGGTTGGTGGGCGACGAGGCCATGGCGCGGCTGCTGCGCAGCCACGTGGTGGTGTTCGGCGTCGGCGGTGTGGGCTCGTTCTGCATCGAGGCGCTGGTGCGCAGCGGTGTCGGAAAGCTGACCCTGGTGGACTTCGACGACGTCTGCGTCACCAACACCAACCGCCAGCTGCACACGCTCAAGAACAACATCGGCAAGCCCAAGGTCGAGGCCATGGCGGAGCGGGCGCGGCTCATCAACCCGCGCGTGGTCGTGGAGACCCGGGAGATGTTCTACGGCGCGGACACGGCGGACGAGCTGTTGCCCGAGGGGCTGACGCCCGACTTCGTGGTGGACGGCATCGACAACATCACGGCGAAGACGCACCTCATGGACCGGCTGCGCGAGCGAGGGATTCCCTTCGTGAGCTCCATGGGAGCCGCGGCGAAGACGGACCCCACGAAGATCCGGGTGGCGGACTTGAAGGACAGCTTCAACGACCCCTTCGCGCGGGACATCCGCTCGATCCTGCGCAAGAAGTACGGCTGGGACATGCGGGACGGCACCGGCGTGCCGGTGGTGTTCAGCGTCGAGCGGCCCGTGAAGCCGACGGCGCTGTACTACGACCAGGCGACCGGTGGCTTCCAGTGCGTGTGTCCCCCGAAGGAGGACCGCGGCCACAGCTGCGATGACCGGCTGCAGATCGAGGGCACGCTGGGCTTCGTGACCGGCGCCTTCGGGCTGGCCTGCGCCGGGGTGGTGGTGAACACGCTGACGGGGCGGCCGCCGGAGATCTAGGGGCGGGCACACGCTGCTCAGTGGCCCAAGGCTCAGTTCCCGCGGCGCCCCAGCGTGACGTTTCCCCTCCTCAGGCCGAGGCTCACCCGCACCCCGTCCGGGCTGATCACCCCCGTCTTGGCGTGAGGGTTCAGGACCAGCTCGCCCTCGATGACGACCACGTTCTTCGCGGCGTCGGCGCGCCCGCGCTCGAGCTGCTTCTCGGTGGGGCGGTGGTTCTCGAGCGGCGCGCGCGGGCCCGCAGCGGCGACCGCGGGGCTCAGGACGAGGGACGCCGCGAGGATGGCGAGGCGTCCTTTCGTGAGGACCCGGTCGTCCGCGGTTCGAGTGACGCGCAGGCAATTGCTTTGGTCGCTGGCCACGCGGGCGGCTTCGCGCGGCGCGAGCGACGCGATGTCGTAGACGGGCTCATCGCAGCCGGCGCAGTGTCGTGAGCCGTCCCCGCAGTCCGTCATCGCCTCCCAAGAGGCCCCGCACGGTTCGGTGATGTCGAAGAGATCCCTCATGCGCCCCAGCCTCCGGCTGGTCGGACCGGCGGAGAGGGGGAGGAGGGTCAGTCGCCGGCGGGGGTCGCCTCGGGCGTCTTCGCGGGCGCGGCCTGTGCTGGTGCCGGGTCCGCAGGCGCGGGGTCGGCAGCCGCGGGCTTTGCAGCGGGCTCGATGGTGGCCTCGAGGATCCAGTCCAGGTCTGGGAACTCGGTCTTCAAGTAGGAGTTGCCTCGGTCCTGGATGTACAGCTGGTTGGGCCCACGGCCTCTCGGAGCGCCCTCGCCGTACCCGTCGTACAGGTTCTCGAGCACGGCCATGTCTCGCACGCGGCCGAAGGGCGAGAAGCCGTCGCGATCGAGGCGGTGGTTGTCCGCGAAGTTGAAGAACAGCTGGGTGGTGCGGGTGTTCGGGCCCGCCATGGCGTAGGTGACGTAGCCGGGCAGGTTGCTCTCCACGACCGGGTCGTCCTGGATGACCGACTCGCGCCAGACGGCGCTCACCTTCGGATCGCCGTGGATGCCCACCTGCGCCATGAATCCGCTCACGACGCGGAAGAAGGCGACCTGGTTGTAGAAGCCGATGCGCACGAGGTTGTAGAAGCGGTCGGCGCCGTTGGGGGCCCAGGCGCGGGTGACGTCGATGAGGATGTCGCCCTGGGTGGTCTTGAACCGCACCGTGAACTCGTCGGGAGCCGTCTCCGTGGCCTTGCTCGGGTCGAGCAGCGCGGGGTTGTAGGCGTTGCGCGCCGCGGCGGCAGAGTCGGGACGGTCACAGCCCTCGCCGGTGATCACGAGCCCCACCGGACACGAGGTCGGCGGGCCGGTGCAGCCAAAGGGGCCGACGTTCTGGCCGGGCCAGCAGCAGGTGGCCTGGTCCCAGCCGAGCACCTTGCCCTCGGGGCAAGAGGCCTGAGCCATGAGAGACGGCGCCGCCAGCATCAAGAGCAGGGTGAGCAGGCGCCAGAGAGCAGAAGAAGGAGCGAGGGTCTGCATGATCGGGCGGACCGTACCGGACCGGCGAGAAGGTCGCAGGCGCAAGAGGCGCCCTAGAAGTACACGCCCAGCTGCACGAAGCCCGTCACCGGGATGAGGCCGAACTCGCTGCGCGTCGAGAAGAGCGGGTTCTCGAGCTCCTCGTCGGGCTTCTTGCCCACGCCGATCTGCACGCCCGCCGACAGGTCCGCGTTCGATGCCACCGACCACGCCACGTTCCCCGAGATGAACGCACTCGGGTCCAGCAGATTCGCCACCACCACCGCGCTCGCGCTCACCAGCGGCGTGATCTCCTGCGCGATCACGAGCCCCCCGTACAGGTGCCCCGCCTGCCACAGCTCCCCCCGCAGGAACCGCTCGGTGCTCTGCATCGCGAGGTAGTTGGTCCTCGTCGTCGTGCCGAAGCGCTGGGCGTAGATCTCCGCGCTCACCGTCGTCGTGGGCGTGGGCCGCACCAGCACCCCCACCACCGCCCGCGGGTACGCGTACTTGTTGGCCACCGTCACCGTCACGTCGCCGTACAGCCCAATGGGCCCGATGGGCGCGTACACCGAGGCGCCGCCTACGAAGTCGCCGTAGAGCATCCCCAGGAAGCCGTGCAGATCCACCGTCACGACGGTGCCCCCGCCGTGCACCGCCACCCCCACGTCCTCGATGTCCACCGGCTCGGGGTCTTCGCCCGTGGGCACGCCCGTCTCCCCCAGCGACTGCTCGCCCAGGTACACCCCGAGCACGCTGATCTTCCCGGACATCCCAATGAACACGTCGGCGCGCACTGCGTCCACGCCCGGCTTGTGAGACGTGTCGAGCACCGACGGATTGAACGGCGCCACCAGGTCCATGGGCGTGAACATCTGGCCCTGCCCGAACGTGATCGGCTGCCGACCCACCGTGAGCCGCACCGGCCCCATCTCCACCGCCATCAACGCCCGGTCCATGCGGAACCGCAGCTGGAAGGTGGGTCCGTCCACGAAGTACGCCGTCATGGAGACCAGCTCCGGGCCGCTCAGACCCACCCCGGTCCTCCCCGTCGCCGCACCGCCGAGCGTGGCGGTCATGGTGGGGTCAAAGGAGAAGGTCAGCCAGGTCCAGGGCTTCACCTTGAGCTTCAGCCGCGCATCGATCACCGCAGAGCCCACCGCCCCGGGGGGCATGAGCCGCGAGGCGTACGGCACCGTCCCCAGCCCAAAGGCCTTCACGTGCCCCGACAGCTTGACGAAGTCGCCCGAGGACGCCCCCATCAACAGCGGGAACAGCGCGATGAGAAGCAGTCGCTTCACGCACGCGTCTCGTCGGAGGCGATCTGGCCATCCTTGAGCCGAATGACACGGCGCGCCGCCGCGATCACCTCGGGGTCGTGGGTCGAGAACAGAAAAGTCACGCCCTGATCTTCGTTCAAGCGACGCATCAGCGCGATGAGATCCGCCTTCGTCTCGCTGTCGAGGTTCGCCGTGGGCTCGTCGGCCAGCACCACCGCGGGCCGCGTCGCGATGGCCCGCGCCACCGCCACCCGCTGCTGCTGCCCACCGCTCAACTCGGAGGGGCGACGATGCTCCATCCCCGCGAGCCCCACGGACGCCAGCGTCTCCTTCGCCCGCTGCGCCCGCTCCTTCGGCGGCACGCCCTGCAGCATCATCACGAACTCGGTGTTCTCCTGGGCCGTAAGCACGGGCACCAGGTTGTAGCTCTGGAAGATGAAGCCGATGCGGTCCCGACGCAGGTCCGAGCGGGCTCCGCGGTCCATCGTGCCGATGTCCTGGCCATCGACGGAGACGTTGCCCTTCGTGGGCGTGTCGAGTCCCCCGATGAGGTTCAGCAAAGTGGTCTTGCCGGACCCCGAAGGACCCATCAACGCCGCGAACTCGCCGGCCTCGATGCGCAAGTCGACCCCCTTGAGGGCCTCCACGCGCACGGGGCCGTCGTCGTAGTAGCGGGCGGCGGACTGGACGGAGACGATGCTCATGACTGGGTTTCCTCGGTGGAGCTCATCAGGAGTGACGCAAGGCTTCGACGGGGGACAGGCGGCCGGCGCGCACCGCGGGCCAGAGGGCGCCGAGCACGGTCAGCACGAAGAACCACGCGAACCAGCCGAAGTCCTTCGCCCAGATGAAGCGGGACTTGATGACGGTGTCGATGGCGACGTTGGACACGGGCGCCGCGTCCTGCATCTGCGCGAGGTCGATGCCGGTGGTGACCATGGGGATGGTGAGCAGCTGCCCAGCGGACCAGCCGACGATGCACCCCGCGAGCCCCAGCATCGCGCCCTCGAGGACCACGAGCCTGAGCACGTCCTTCGGACGCATGCCCACCGCCATCATCACCCCCATCTCCCGCGTGCGCTGAAAGAGGCTCATGAGCAGCAGGTTGAGGATACCGACGCTCACGATGACCGCCAGCACCGCCCAGATGAACATCGTGAAGGACTTGTCGAGCTTCGCTGCCGCCACCGCTTCGGGCAGGGCTTCCTGCCACGTCAGAACCTCGCGCCCCTCACCACCCACCGCCGCGGTGGCGCGCTCGATGAGGTCCGAGGGCGCCTTGACGGCCTCGAGCTGAAGCGCCACCTGCGTCGCCGGCTCGCTCCGCTCCGGCAGCAGCTGCTGCACGATGTCCAGCGGAGCCAGGGCGAAGAAGCTGTCGGTGCGCACGTTGCCCGTCTCGAAGATGCCGGACACCCGAAACGGCAAGCCCGTGATCTCGCCGTCGGCCGCCAAGGTAAGCACCACCTTGTTCTTGACGGTCACGTCCAGCTTCTCGGCGAGGCGCTTCCCGATGACCACGTGGCGCTTGCCCGGCGTCATCCACTCTCCCTCGACGAGCTTGTCGGAGATCTGGTTCACGCCCTTCTCGAGGTCCGGCTCCACTGCGTTGACGGCGATGCCCACCGTGTTGTCGGGCGAGGCGAGCAACCCCTCGATGAACATGCGGCGCAGCACCACCCCGTCCGGCTCGAGGGCCTGGAGCTCCTTCGCAAGGGCGTCGGTGCCCTCCAGCATCAGGTCCGACTCCTTGGACTCCTGGTAGCCGTCGGCCTGCACCACCACGTGGCCCGCCGAAGCGCGCATGGCGTCGTCGAGCATGCTGATCCAGCTGCCGTCCTGGAAGTTGGTCATCCAGATACACACCGTCATCCCGGCGGCGACGGCGCCGGAGGCGAGCAGCGACTGGATGGGGCGCCGCGTCAGGTTGCGGGTGGCCATGCGTAGAAGCATCGTTTCAGTCCTGTCGGATGGCGGTGACGGGGTCGAGGCGGGAGGCGCGAATGGCCGGCCAGAGCCCGCCGACGACGCCCACCAGGAACAGCGCGAGGACCGGAACGATGACGGTGTCCGGCGTCACCTCGGCGTAGACGTGGGGGTCGAGAACCACGCCGCTGAGCTGGAAGCCCTCCTCCATGCCGAGGTCGAGGCCCTTGGTGGCGAGGTAGTAGTCCAACGGCAGGCCCAGCCCGAGGCCGATGAGCGCCGACAACGTCGCCAGCAGGAACGACTCCGCGAGCACCAGGCCCACGATCTGACGGGGCCGGGTGCCCACCGCCGCGAGCACGCCGAACTCCCGCGTGCGCTCGTACACCGACATCAGCAGCGTGTTGATGATGAGGAACGCCGAGATGCCGATGATGATCACCGCGAACATCAAGATGGTGACGCCCTGAAGCCCCAGCATCTGCACCGTCTCCGGGGAGATCTCCCACCAGGGCCGCAGCATCACCTCGTCGCCAACGAGCGCCGTGAGCCCGTCGAGCTTCTCGTCGATGGTGTCCGCGTCCTCCGTCAGCAGGACGATCTCGTGGATGGCGTCGTCGAGGACGAGCAGCTCCTGCGCCACGGGGAGCGGGAACATCGCGCCATCGTCCAGCGCCAGATTCGTCGTCTTGTAGATCCCCACCACCGGGTAGACGCGGTCGCCGATGGAGCCATCGAGGGCGTTGGTGACTACGAGGAGTTCGTCCCCCACCGCCAGCTTGAGGTCCCTCGCAAGGCGGTAGCCGATGACCGCGGACGGGGCGGACGAGCTGAGCCAGGCGCCCTCGGTGACGCGGTCCGCCATGCCCGTCAAGTTCGACTCCGCCGCCGGGTCGACCCCCATGAACATGCCGGTGGCCGCTTCCTCTCCGTCCCCTCCGAACAGCCCGAAGCCGAGGACGCGGGGCGCCGCCTCGGTGACGCCATCATCGGCCTTCAGCTTCGCGAGCAACGTGCTCGCGTCGGGCACGGTGTCGTAGGGAGAAGCGCTGGCGGGGTAGTCCACATGGTGCAGCTGCACGTGCCCGAGCTGCCGGTCGACGACGGCGGCCCGCAGCCCTTCCATGAAGCCGACGGAGATGCCGTTCATCACGATGCACACCATCACGGAGATGCCCATGGACCCCGCCGTGAGCAGGGTTCTGCGTCTGTGGCGCCACAGGTTGCGCCAGGCCATGGTCGAGATCATGGGTCTACTTCCCCAAGGCCTGGAGGGAGAACAGCGAGGCGTCGACGGGGGCATCGAGGATCAGTTCATCGAAGCGGAACTCCGTGAACTCGCCGGGCTTCTCGTAGGGCACGACCTTCATGGACATCGCCACGCGGGTGCCGTTGATCTCCCTGATGTCGCTGAACTCCAGCGCGCGCACGGCCTCGCCATCCTCGTCGTAGAAGACCTGCTTCACGGGCACGCCGTCGAGCTCCGCGACGACCTCGACCTTGCCCCAGGGCACCGGAGCGTCGGGCTTCGGCGTGCACACGATGAGGGCCTGCCCCTCGTTGGGCGAGGTCCCCAGCGTGAAGGTGTAGTCCTCGGAGAAGCGCGTCTCGCGGACGAGGTCGTCGTTGGTGAGGTGCGAGCCCATCCACGCGCCCGACATCATCGCGCCCGGCACCTTCATGGTGCGGTCGGTGTTGGGCAGGTAGTTCCACAGGTTGTCGTCCACCTTGAGCACGGTGATGCCGGCGTCCTTGGCGGGCTCGAGGATCTTGATGAGCGAGCGCTCGGTGCCCTGCGTCCAGTTCTGCATCTTCATCGTGCGCTCGTAGCGCTTCGTCTTGACGTGCATGGTCACCGAGGCGGTGCTGGAGTCGCTGCGACCGGCGTCGTCGATCTTCGTGAGCAGCGCCTGCGGGTCGATGTCCTCGGCGGTGGCCGCGGTCACGGGGACCGCGAGAGCCGCCGCGAGGAGGAGGGAGGGCAGGAGTCTCATGAGTCGGTCTCCAGGGGCAGGCCGGCGTGTACGTGGTGGGACGCGAGGACTTGCTGGAAGGTGGTGGCGACGATCTCGCCGAATGCGTTGAACGCCTCGATGCGCGTTTGAATCTCTGCCCGGCCGGCGGCATCGGGCCCGTCGCTCGGAGCGGCGTCCAGAGCGGCCTTGGCCAGGGTTGACGCCTCGATCCAGGCGCTCATCTCGGCGGCGAGGAAGGTGCTCATCCAGTCGTGCAGGAGCTGGTGGGGGTCGCCCACTGCCTCGTAGTAGTCCCGCCGGTCCCCCTTCTTCCATGAGCGGCGGACGAGCTTGCCCGACTCCAGCTTGCGCATGGCCACCGACACCGTGCTCTTCGCCGCGCCCACCGCCTCGCAGAGCTCACCGAGGGTCATGGGATCTGGGGAGAAGAACAGGACGGCCAACAGGCGTCCGAGCAAGGGGGACTGGCCGTAGACGCCGGCCGCCCGAGCGAAGGTGGAGGCGACGGCCTCCATCGTCGAGGACCAGGAGTCGGGGTTGGGAGCGGTCATTGCCTTCCGATCGTTCGGAATGTTCCGAACGATCGGAAACTACGCCTCATCAGGCGGGGCGGTCAAGGGGGCGGCGGTGAATTCCTCGCGGTCCTCGAGGAGTGGGCCGCGTCAACAAACCCAGGCTGCGCCGCACCCCCCGGCCCTTGACCCTTATCCGGCGTCAACAAACCCGGGCTGCGCCGCACCCCCCGGCCCTTGACCCCTATCCGGCGTCAACAAGCCCAGGCTGCGCCGCA
>JAGSHC010000131.1 GCA_023954745.1 Deltaproteobacteria bacterium
AGCCGCCGAAGCCGCTGCCGCCGCCGAGGCTGCCGCCGCCGAAGCTGCCGCCGCCGAAGCTGCAGCTGCCGAGGTCGCCGCCGCCGAAGCCGCCGACGCTGCTGCTGCGGAAGCCGCTGCCCTCGAAGCCGCCGAGGCCGCTGCCGCCGAGGCCGAAGCGAAGAAGGCCAAGGTGAGCCTCGTTGCCGAGGCCGGCGTGGTCTGGCTCGCGGGGAACACCCAGTCCATCACGGCCAACGGCGCCATCCACTTCGGACTGGCCATCCAGCGTCACTCATTCAAGCTCAACGTGGGCGGGAACTACGGACGCTCCGTCTCGGACACCAATCAGGACGGCAAGATCCAGCTCACCTCCGGGGACGAGTGGGAGACGAGCGCGACGCGCGTGTTCGGCGACTTCCGCTACGACCTCTCGATCGTTCCGGATGTGAACTCGGTGTACGCAAGCGTGGGCGTCTTCCACGACCCCTTCGCGGGCTTCGCCTACCGAATCCGCGGCGACGCGGGGTACAGCCACAAGATCATCAACACGCCGGTGCACTTGCTCGTAGGCGAAGCGGGTTTCAACTACACCCGCGAGCTCCTCAGGGACGACCCCACCACCGATGTCGATGACGCAGTCGAGGTGCGTACCAACAACTTCGCAGGTGTTCGACTCTTCGCTGGCTACACGCTGACGCCCAACGACACCTTCGGCTTCTGGCTCAACGTCGAGACCCTTCTCGGTGGCGCCGACAACGTCGACGGTACCTTCGACGGTCGCCTGATCATGGACACGGGCATCACGGCGAACATCTCGAAGATCTTCAGCGTGAAGCTCGGGTTCGGGATGAACTTCGACTACGTGCCGCCGGACGTCGACGGCGTCGATGGGCCGGACGTCCGCCCCATCGACACGACCACTACCTTCACCATTGTCGCCACGCTCTTCTAGAGCGAGCGACCTGACCCACACAAGGAGTCCCAGACATGACCCCCGAACAGATTCAGGGCTACGTCGACACCGGCGTCAAGATGGCCGTCGAGTACGCCCCGCGCGTCGTCGCAGTCGTCTTCATCATCATCATTGGTCGCTGGCTCGCCGGCAAGATCGCCAAGCTCGCTGGGGCGGCGATGCGCAAGGCCAAGCTCGACGAGATGCTCGCCAGCTTTGGTGAGAACGTCGTCCGTTCCTTCGGCCTGCTCATCACGGTGCTGTTTTGCCTCGAGATGTTCGGCATCAAGACGACGAGCTTCGTCGCGGTCCTCGCGGCCGCCGGCTTTGCCGTCGGCATGGCGCTGCAGGGCTCCCTCGGCAACTTCGCCGCGGGTGTGCTGTTGCTCATCTTCCGTCCGTTCAAGATCGGTGATGTCATCAACGCTGGTGGCGCCACCGGCGGCGTGACGGCGGTGGGCATCTTCGCCACCACCCTGCAGACCCCGGACTTCCAGGTCATCACGGTGGCCAACGGCAGCATCACCGGCGGCAACATCGTCAACTACACGAACTTCCCGAAGCGCCGCGTGGACGTCAACGTGGGCGCTGCCTACGACGCCGAGCCGCTCAAGGTGAAGGAAGTCCTGAACAAGATGATGGGAGGCATCCCCGAGGTGCTCAACGACGAAGGCATCGTCACGGTGCTCACGGGTCTCGGAGCCAGCTCCGTGGACTACCAGATGCGCGCCTACTGCGAGCACGACGACTACTGGACCGTGCTCGAGAAGATGAACCAGGGTGCCTGGTACGCGTTGAACGAGGCCGACATCGGCATCCCGTACAACACCTTGGACGTGCACATCGTCAGCGAGCCGAAGAAGGGCTGAATCAGCCGGGCCCGCTGGGCCGAGCTTCCGGGTTCGCTGGGCGGACCCGCAGACTGAGAAGAAGGCCACTCCCGCCCACGCGGGGGTGGCTTTCTTCGCTTGGGCGAGCGAGGGGTGCACGCCATGGCGTGCGAATGCGTCGAACGAGACGGGGGGGCGGCGCTTCGTCGATGTCGTTCGAGGTGAGCACGTCGCAGTGACCGACGAAGGAAGCCGACGCGGCTACGACGGGGGCAAGCCCGGCTCGACGCGGGCAGGCTGGGCGGGGAAGCCGACGAAGAGATCCCCGCCCAGCCTGTTCGCGTCAGAAGATGTGGTTGACGTCGAAGTAGACCCCGAGCCCGTCGGGAGACCAGCCCACGTCGGCGCGCACCATGAAGGTGCCGCCCCACTGGATCCTCAACCCTCCGCCCACGCCCACCGCGAGGCCCAGAGCTTCGCCGTCCAGGGTGGGTTGCGGAGTCCAGTCCGCCCAGACCCTCCCGGTGTCGAAGAAGGCGATGAGGCCCGCTTCGAGGGGACGCTTGAACAGGTTGAAGCGCAGCAGCTTCGTGCGGAGCTCGAAGTTCCCGATGAGCTTGATCTTGCCGTGGTACCGCTGCAGGGGGACCCCGCGAATCGAGACGGCGCCGCCGGGACCGTAGTCGGGCCACTGTCCGGCGTACCGCGACAGCTCGAGGAACGGCGGCTGACCGAAGAGGGCGTCCGCCATCACCCTGCCCGCGACGACGATCCAGTCATCGAGCAGCGACCCGAAGAACCTGGCCTGGAGGTGGAGCCCCCCGTAGCCCCCGGGCATCTCCAGAGTGGGCCCGCCTCGCACCGCGAGTTCATGGAACATGCCGGTGTTGGGCGCAATCTCGTTGTCGCGCGTGTCGTAGATCAGGCCCGCGGTGCCCTCCACGACTCCGTGCCGCTGCGCCCCGACGAGGAATCGGGTGAGGTTCTCGTCGGGGCTGGCCAGGTCCTCGGCGAGCTTGCTCTGGTCGACCACATCGACCCAGGTCCACCACATCCGAAACGCCCCGTACGCCGAGACGGGCCCCGCGATGCGGTAGAGGCTCTCCGCGGAGAACTCGGGCTTGATGAAGCTGTACTCGTTGTACTGGCGCGCGGCTGCCCAGCCTTCGGGATCCAGCTCGCGATCGATCGTCTCCCAGGGGCGGGTGTCGGGCGCGGCGTTCCCCATCCCGTAGTAGCCGACGTTGATCTGTGATCGGTAGCGGAGCGTGAAGCGAAGGCGCAGGCGGTCATTGGCGAGCTGGGGAAGGTCGAGCTTGACGTAGTGGTGCTGGTACGTGACCCGCACCCCCCCCGCCGGACGCGGTCCCAGGTAGAGGAAGATCTGCGCTGAGAGGCGCGCCTTGTACGGGTCGTAGTCCGGGTGAAATCGCGCGACGTCTCCGACCACGCCGAACCCGAAGCCAAGATTGGAGTCGTAGGCCGCGCCCGGAAGGACCGAGACCTCGGTCTTCTTCGGGACCGCCGAGGAATCAGCGTCCTCGGGGGCTGGCTCCTCCGGGGCTGGCTCCTCCGGGGCTGGCTCCTCCGGGGCTGGCTCCTCGCCCATCGCCGGCCAGGCCCAGAGCGCCACGCACGCGAGCGCCGCCAAACCGTTTAGGCTTGCGCGCCGTGACCTCCTCTTCCTGCAATGGCCCATGAACTCCATTCTGCCCGACTCGTCGCCGGTGCCCGAGCGACCGCCCGTTGGAGTACGTCTCGTCGCCCTCCTGGCGTCCGTGGCGTGCACGCTCTCGCTCGGTCGTTTCGCAGACCCCGCCTACGCCATCGACGACGCCTGGATCTCCTTCCGCACCGCCCGCACCTGGTTGGAGACCGGCTCCCTCACGTTCGACGGCTCGATGCCTCCGGTGGAGGGAGTCACGAACTTCCTGTGGACGATGCTCTCCGCGTCCTGGGTCTCTGCCCTCCCGGATGTCGACCCCATCGGCCCGGCGCGGATTCTCGGGGCTCTCCTTCTGGTCTGGACCGTATGGAGGGCGAGTCGCCTCGCTGGGAGCATCGCCGAGCGTGCTGGGGGAGACCCCGTCCTCGCCGCGGGGGTGACCGGAGCGCTCCTCGCGGCCTCGGGCTCGCTGGCTTTTCATGCGCTCTCGGGCCTCGAGACCGCCTTGTGGGGGGCGCTCTTCCTGGCGATCTGCGTGCGCCTCGACCGGCTCCTCCACGAGGGAGGTGGCGCCCTCGGTCTGGGCGTCTTGCTCGCTCTCCTCGGGGCCACTCGTCCCGAGGGAGTCCTCGTGGCGGGCCTCCTCGTGGGCGCCCTCCTGCTGCGGCGCGAGACACGGCCCGCCGGCACGCGAGCCCTGGCTCCCATCGTCCTGGGCATTGGCGCTCTCGAGGTCTTTCGTCTCCTCCACTACGGGTCCCTGGTTCCCAACACCTTCGCTGCGAAGCCGCCGGATCCCGTCGCAGGCCTGCGATACCTCGCCGAAGGGCTCTTGTACGGATGCGGGGTGCTCGGCCTCGGCTTCGCCGCATTGGTGCCCCGGCGCAGCGCTCTGAGCCTCCTCGGTCTGGTCCTCGCAGTCCTCGTGGCCGGCGCCGTGTGGTCCGGCGGCGACTGGATGCCCGGTGCCCGCCGCCTCACGCTGCCTCTGCTCTGGCTGTCCCTCGCGGCCGGAGTTGCTCTGGGAACCGTCACCCGAGGCCGCCGGCGCGTCGCAGCAGCAGGTGTCGCGGCCTGGCTCGTCGGCAATCTGGTCGGTGCCGGGAGCGGCTGGGACGCGATGCAGCAGGCGCCTCGCAAGGCCGAGGCCCTGGCTCGTGCCGCACAACAGACCGAGGCGATCAAGACCGTGGCCCTCGCGGACGTGGGCGTCTTCGGCTGGGACTTCGACCGCGGGATCCTTGACCTCGTCGGCCTGACCGACGCGCACGTGGCGGGTCTGCCCGGTGCCCACGGGGCGAAGGAGTGGGACGAGGACTACTTCCGCCGCCGCTCACCGGAGCTCGTCCTTGTCCGGTCCGAGAGCCCGGTGCATGACCCGTTGGTCACGCAACCCCAGGTGGGTACCACCGAGCGCCCCGTGTTGTTCTCCATCCTCGACCACGGCGGGTACCGCTATCACGCCACCGTGGACCTGGAGCGGGACCTCGGCCGGTACCTGCTGATCTTCTCACGCACGGATGTGGAGCTGCCCGAAGCGCTCTGGGGACCTCCAGCGGAGAAGGACCTCCGGGAGCTCCTCATGGAACTGGACGCGCGAAGCAGGGGCCCCTAGAGGGCCCGCCGTCGGCGCCAGGCACCGGCCGCGCGGGTCAAGCCCAGCGGAAGGCTTCCATGGTCTGGACCTCGTCGTAGTCGTGCTCGAAGTCCGTAGCTTCACGGAACTGGGCGCCGTCGATGACGACAGGGAACTTCATGTGGGCCATCGCGCCCGAGGGCAGGCGGGGCAGTCCGAAGCGTCCTAGCGCGCGGGGCAGGAAGGGCTCGGGAATCGGCCAGCGGCGGCGTCCCGTCACCTCGATGAGGGTGGAGAGCGGCACGGGCTGGGGCCCCGCGACGTTGTAGACGCCGTTCAGTCGCTTTTCGAGGGCGGTGCAGATCGCCTTGGCCGCATCCTCTTCGTGGATGAAGTGGAACAACGGGTCGAACCCCGGAATCGCCGGCACGACCGGGCCTCGGAGGAACGAGGCGAGGGTGCCGTGCCGTGAGGGGCCCAGGGTGTAGACCGAGCGGAGCACGCACGTGTTCATGTCGGGGTAGCGCCAGAGCGCCGACCCGGCGAAGAGATCGGCCGCGACGAGGTCGGCAAGCTCCGGGAACGTGGACACCGCCATGGGCGGCTCCTGCTCGGTGTGGAAGAGCGGCGAGTCCGCGGCGGCCCCGTAGTAGGTGTGGCGGCCTACGAAGACGACCTGCTTCACCCCGTACTTGGCAGAGAACTCGAAGATTCGGCGGGTGCCACCGAGGTTGATTCGGTTGCGTTCCGCTCGTCGGGACGTGAAGTGGGTCACCGTCGCCATGTGGATGACGGCGTCAGGCTTCTCGGTCCGGAACACGTTCTCGGCGGGGCGCTTGCGAATGTCCGCGTTGAACATCTTCAGGCCCTTGGGCGCGTCCGGCCACGGTCGCCGGTCGATGCCGAGCAGCTCGTGTCCTTCGAAGATCAAGCGCCGGGCGACGATGCGGCCGATGCGTCCGCTGACTCCAGTGACGAGGATCTTCATGCCAGGTCCTCGGAGCTCGGGATGTTGGCCACCGCGTCCGCAGAATCCGGAATGGGACGGCTGAAGTCTCGGCGGCTGCGGTTGTCGACGCCGAACTCGATGAGCTGGCCGATGCGGGCCTTCACCTGCTCGACGTACCCCTGGATGATGGAGTCCTCCTCCGAGCCGTCCCCCTCGAAGGTCATCGATTCGCCGTAGTAGATCTGGCAGTTCGTGGGGCGGGGCAGGGGGGCAATCCACGGAGTCACAGGCACGTAGGGCGCACCGACGAGCTTGCCCAGCCGGTAGAGGTTGGCGATGGTCGGAATCGCCTCTCCGCCCCCGATGAATGCTGTGGGGACGATGGGGGTGCCCGTCTGAAGGGCCAACCGCATGAAGCCGGTGCCGAACCTTACGAGGGAGTTTCGCTGGGGGTAGAGCTTCTCAGTGCCGCGCGCGCCTTCGGGGAACACCATCAGGAGCCGGTCGTCGTTGAGCAGCCGCACCGCGTGTTCGGGCAGACCCGTGAACTGACCGACGCGGGAGAGCACGGTGGACGCGAACGGAGTGTTGTTGAGGAAGATCTCCGCCATGCCCTGGGCGAGCCGGGGAGGGTTCTTGTCGAGCATCAGCGAGGCGATGATCATTCCGCCGTCGAGGGCGATGCCGCCGGAGTGATTCCCCACGATCATGGTGCGCCCGCGCTCGGGCACGTTCTCGATCCCGTAGGCGTCGATGGTGAGCCACTTGTTGTAGAAGAAGTTCAGGAAGCTGAAGAAGCCCCTGAGGTACGCCTTGTCGATGCCGTACGGGTCCAGCCCGTATCGGTTGAAGGGCAACTCCAGTCGCTCGATCTGGGCGGCGACGTGAGGGTCGATGAAGGCCACGGAGACTCCTCCCGAGGCGCCCGTCTAGAGCAGGGCCAGCACGGCTCCCGCAGTCAGCGCCACAAGGACGATCAGGGTACTGCAACCCAGGCCCGACTTCTTCTCGGCGGTCTTGTAGTGCCCTGCGGGCAGGCGGCCGGGCCGGTAGGGCTGTCCGTCGGCGGCGGCGGGCTCGTCCGTCTTGACCTTGGCCTTCGGGGGGGCGTCGGGCTCCGGCTTCGCCTTTGCCGTCTCGGAGACGGGCTGAAACTGCGCTCGGGCCGCTGGCTTGGGCTGCGTCGGGGGGCCCCCAGCGGCGACCTCGCCCTCCAGAGTGACGCCCGCGGGCATGGAGGACTTCACCCACAGGCGCAGAGCAGTGTCGGCGGCTGCGAAGTGATGGTCCTGCCCGGACTCCCACCAGTCGGGGATCGTCGCGCCGGCCGCGAGGGTCACGACCAACTTGCCATCAGCGAGGGTTGCGCTCTCGAATCCCTTCACCTCGACGGTGAGGCCGCGGGGGAGGTCGGCACTCGCGGGGAAGGCGCCGGAGACCTGGCCCCCCTCGGTTGTTCCGTGCACGCGCGCGCGACGCTCGGGAGCGGAGACAGCCGTCCCGGACTCCGAACCAATGCGCACCTGTTGTGGGCTCTCGTCCGTGTGGGCGAGGTTCACGAACAGGTTGTCGTGGGCGTCGAAGCGGACGACTCCTGAGCCGAAGACAATGCGGAACGGGTCTTTGCCGAGCATGCGGACTCCTAGGAACGGCGGCCCGGATGGTGACCGGTCTGGAGGGGAGTCGCAAGGTCAGCGATCCGCGCGCGCGGCCGAAGGTGAAGACACCACGAGCGTCTCGAAGATGAACTTCGAGACGCGGTAGCGATAAAGCCGTGTGATTTCAGGTGCTTGCCGTGAACGATCCGAGGGCCCGCGCTCGCACGTCGCCGTCGGCCCGACGGATTGGGGAGGAGCGCGCGGCCGAAGTTTCAGTTCTTGCGCGGCTCCTTGCGCCCCGCAAGAACACGGCGCAGCGATCCGAGTTTCCGTCGGACGGGCAGTCTTCAGGTAGTGAAGTCGATAAACCCTGCAGGTGGCTGGAAGTACTGGGGAAAGTGATCGCAAACGCACGGTGGGGGTCCCGCCTGTTGCGCCCGTTGGGGGCACTGGATAGTGTCCTTCTTGTCAGCGCGGCACCGCTCTTCGGGGCGGCTTCGCGGTGCTCTTTCACAGTCTGGAATACGTGATGGGACCCCCCAACCTTCGGGATGGACGGGTACCAAGAATGAGAAGCCCATGAGGGAACGAGTCCCGGCGGGAGGGAAACCAAACGCTGGCGACGACGGTCGGTCTGGCTTCGAGCTTCGGCTCGGAGCATGGAGCAAACCCCTGAAGGCCCGACGCACCGGTGCAAGCGAGAGCGACTGCGAAGGCAGGACCGGAGCGAAGAAGGTCAGGAGGGGAAGGCGGCGCTGGTGACAGCGGCGTCCTCGAGGATCGGGAAGACCCTGAAGGGTGAATCCAACCCCACGAGTGTTGATTCGAGGAAACTCGGACAGGAGTGGACGGCGGCGCGCAAGCGTCGTCAAAGGCGGAGCAAGCCATCGAGGTCGTAGAAACGGCGAGGATGGAACACAGCGGCTGAGGAAAGGCCGCGGCCGGATCTGGTCTTCGGGCCAGGGAGCCGAACCCGAGAGGGTGAGGGGACGGAGTGGACGCCGACACTCTCAAGCGCTGAAGGGGGGAGAGACCTCAAGAGAGGAGCTCAGATCGGGCCGCAGCCTTCAATCTGCGGGTCGAGACGAGCAGGGCGCAGGGGCCTCGCGGCAACGCGGAGCACCACGTTCGATGTCTCTGAAGTAGAGGTGAGAGTTCATGAGGGGAGCGCTCTGATTCGGTTTCGAGTCAGGAAGCGACCTCAGGGAAGACGGCGAGGACCAGGTCGAGAGACCAAAGTCGAGGCCGGAGCGGCGGAACCAACGCGGCCGCTACCTGAGGGCGTGAGACCCTGAAGAACACATCAACTGCACGAGAGGCGCTGCCGCCGGGTGACCGGCGGGGGCCGAACAGGCGCAGCGGGGCAGACCGGGTTCGCTCGGGATGCGCGGTGACGGGCGAGAGTCCGGCATCGTCAAGGCAACCCGCCTCCTGAAACCTCTGAAGAGGAACACACGGGTCGCGCAGGCCGCCGATGTCATGGCGGAACCAAGCGGCGTTCGTTCCAGCTTCGCTCAGTCCTTCGGGGCTGTAGCGGCGTCCGTTCCTCCGGGGACGGCGGTGTGGGCTCTCGGCCTTCGGGTCGCGGGCGGCGGCGACGGACCTTCGGGTGCGGCGTGCCGAGCCTTCGGGCGAGGCAGCTCCTGGTTCCCCTCGGGGAGGCGAGAGTGGCGCAGAGCTTCTGGCATGAGAGCGGTGGTTCCCTTCGGGGGGCCACCGCTCTCTACGTTCCGGACCCATTCCTTGTCCCGGGGTGGTTCGTTGACAGCTCCACCAGGACGCGCCGGTAGGGTCTCGCCCGTGTCTGACTCTCTCCCCGCTCTTCGGTCCTACGAGTCTGTGTCGCGTGTCTACGACCTGGCAGCTCGGCTGTGGACCGGTGGCGCCATCGGGGCCGCGAGCTGCGCGGTCTCGCGGCGGGTCCGCGCAGGGCAGAGGGTTCTCATCGCCGGGGTCGGTGGTGGGCGTGACGCTGCGGCATTGGTACGGGCAGGGGCACGTCTGACCCTGGTGGACCTGTCCCCGTCGATGCTGGCTCGCGCCGAGCGCCGGGTCGCGGCGGTGGCCCCTGGCGCTCAGGTCCAGGCCTACTGCGCAGACGCCCTCTCGCTGGATCTCGGTTCCTTCGACGTGGTCTGCGCCCACTACTTCTTGAACCTCTTCGGCCCACGCGGCGCGGAGCAGGCATTTGCGCGCCTCGCATCGTGCGTCGCGCCGGGCGGGATGCTCAGCGTCGCCGACTTCACGCCAGTGCGGCGGGGGCACCCGCTCCAGGCGCTGCACTACGAGACGCCCATGCGCGTCTTCGCGGCCCTCGGCCTCTGTGCGCGGCATCCCACGTATGACTACGAGCAGATGGCTCCCGCGGGGTGGAGGCTCGAGGCGACCGAGGGAGCCAGGGTGTTCGGAGTCGGACCTCGCTGGCACTCCAGCTGGTTCTTCCGTGCCCCGGACACACCCGGCTGAGGCGGCCCGTCAGAGCAGGCTGAGCAGAGCAGGCAGGACCAGCCACCCGTCCACCACGACCCCGAAGCGCTCTCTGGGGGCCCCGGGTGGGACCAGCGGGAGCGAGGCAGTCGCGATGCTGAGGGTCCCCGGAGCGCTCGCTGGAAGGAGCCCGGCCCACCAGAGCGCGACTGCCCCAAGGGTCGCGAGGAGGGAGACCACCACCAGGCGCCGATGGGCCTGCTCTCCCCCGAGGTCAGTGGCCCAGGTGGACGCTCCGGCTCGGCGGTCGACGTCGAGGTCGCGCAAGTCAAAGCAGTGCGCGTTCAGGGCGCAGAGCACCATCAGAAAGAACCCCAGGGGGACGTGGGCCAACGAAGGCCGGATCCCGGCCTCCACCAGGGGAAGCAGCAGGCAGACCTGGCTCACGGCGGCGGCCACCAGCCACGCTTTTGCTCCGGGGAGATCCTTGAGGCGACGGTCACTCCCCAGCCGCGCCCCGTAGAGGAGTCCGATGAGCCCGCCCGGAATCGACGCGATCAGGAGGGGGGTCCCGCCGGCGACAAAGCCCGCGCCGAGGCAGATGAGGCCCAGGGCCAGGACAACCCGCCGCACTCCCAGCGCCAGACGAGGCCGCGCCAGGGAGTCGTCGCGTCGCCGACTCCGGTCGTCGCGCAGATGATCGAGGTTGTAGATGAGCAGCGTCCCACCAAGGAGGACGACCAGGGTCGCGCCGTGCAGCGTGACCCCCGCGCTGCGAGCCACCCACCAGCCCAGGCTCCCCACCCCGACGGCGACCCACGCGTTGCTGCGAAGGAGCAGCCGAAGCGCGCGGCGAGACAATCCGATGGGGACGGGAGGAGTAGCCACGATCGTGAGAACTAGCAGAGTTGAAAAGGGCGTGAATCTCTTTCACAATATGAACATGGTTCACTACGGCGATGCAGGTCCTCCTACGAAAGAACGTCGGCGGGAGGAGCGCGTCGCGCAGATCCTCGCCGCGGCCCTTCAGGTGGTGGAAGAGCACGGGGTCGAAGGCGTGACCATCGCGCGCATGGCCAAGATCCTCATGTGGTCGGTGGGCGCGCTGTACCGCTACTTCCCTGGCAAGGAGGCGGTTCTCGCGGAGCTTCAGATTCAGGTGCTCGGAGACCTTGGGGAGGCCATCGTCGAGCGAATCGACGCCGCGCTGCAGGCCCCGGAGGTGTCGATGCTTCCTCCGGGTGACCGGTCGCTGCTCGCGCTCCTCGTGGCCGCGGACTGCTACCGCCGGCACGCTGAGGATGAACCTGCCCGCTTTGCTCTCCTCAGTGGGGTGCTGGCCGCGCCGCGTGAGGTCCTCAAGGGACAGGAGGCCGAGGCGGTGGGGATGGCCATGTCGGGCCTGCTCGATCGGGTCACCCGCCTGGTGGAGTCCGCGACCGACGCAGGCTCGCTGCAGCCCGGTTCCGCACCGGAGCGCACCTTGCTGCTGTGGTCCTCGGTGCAGGGACTGCTCCAGATGCGGAAGATCGCTCTGCTGGACCCTCGTCTGCCCGACCTCCCCACGCTGGTCCTTCAGCTGACCGAGGGATTGCTCCTCGGGTGGGGCGCCGAAGCGGCCAGCCTCGTGTTCGTCCGGCCCTTCGCCACGATGCCCTGAAGCGGTCCGAAACCCGGTCAGTCCCTGTGCTAGCAAACACCCTCCATCTGTTTCGGGAGCCGTCATGAGGTCTTTGCTTGCGTTCTGTGCCTTGTTCGTCCTTCTCCTCGTGGGATGCGGAGAGCCCCCAGCCGAGGTGGCGTCCGCGGAGGCCCCGTGCTGCTCGCTCGACGACGTCATCGCGATGCACGACGCTGGGGTCGACGATGAACTGATCATTGCGTCTCTGGCGAAGTCTGCGCAGGAGGTCGAGCCCACAGCCCAGGATCTCATCCGCCTCAGCGAGGCCGGAGTGAGCAAGCCGGTGGTCAAGGCTCTCCTCGGCGAGCAGGCGGCCAGCGACGCGGCCACCGACGCCACGGAGGCGACGCCCGAGAGCGCGCCTGCGGTGCCCGAAGCCAAGCCGGCCCACGCAACCATGAAGGCGGCCCCCGCGAAGCCCAAGGGACCGCCGCCCCTCTCGGTCCATGTGGCGTACGCCCCGGGTGGAAAGTCGTTCTCGATCACCAACACCGGCGGCACGACGTATACCCGCCTCGTCCTGACCGCCAACGGCGACTACGTCTACGCGTTGCCGATTCCGTTGCCGCCCGGGAACCCCGACACCATCCGCTTGCGCTCATTCACGTCGACGACGGGCCACAAGCTCCACCCGGCCGAGGGGCTCAAGAGCCTGCGAGTGAAGGCGCAACAAGGCTCTTGGAGCAAGAGCTTCTGATGCTGCGCTCACGTTCACGCCTCTTCCTCACCGGGGTGCTCCTCTGCTCCATGGCCTCGCTGACCCTGGCCGGAGACCTCCCCCTCAAGGGCGTCTACAAGAGCAAGCAGTCGGCCCGGGAGACGGAAGACGCGATCCTGCGGGCCGACCTCGAAGACATGCGCGCCGTCTTCGCGCGTACGGGGCTGTACGTGTTCGTGGCCGAGTCGCGCGGGGCCTGGGACCGCGACGTGGCTCCCGGTCTCGACGACGCGCTCTCCACCTCCCCCGAGGCCCTCGACCGGTTCGCGCGCGCGCTCCCATCGACGGTCACCGCCCTCGGTCCCAGGATCGGCGGTGCGCGGGTCAGCTTCGAACTCCCGGTGGAGCGGGGTCGCGGAGCTGTCGCGGTGCACTTGCCGCCCCTCATCAAGCAGGGCTCGTCCGAACTCGGGCTGCTGAACAGCCGCGTGCCCAATCAGGGACGTTTCCTCAGCGCGTTGGACGTCAAGCGGGAGAAGGACGACGACGGTGATCGGCTGGTGGCGGTGTACGCGCCGTCGCGGCCCCGTCCCATGGATGCCGGGAGAGCCCCGAGCACGCGCCCGCGGGACTTGCCCGGCAAGGGGAGGGGAGACAAGGTGCTCTGGGCCGGCCGGGCAGCCAGCGGCAGCGACGCGGAGGACTACCGCGACGAGCTTCGCGGGTGGATCGGTCGAGATGACCTCCCGACCCAGCCGATGCGGAGCTTCCCGGGCAAGGACGACGAGCTCGCCCGCTCTCTGCGCAGCATGCGCGTGGCAACCCAGGTGGTGGCCAGCGACGAGGGTTGGTACCGCGCTCTCTCGACCCGCCCGGACTCTTGGGAGCTGGACCGCCGCAAGGTGAAGCACCCCACGCGCTACGTGGCGGGGACGGCCCCCATCACGGCAGTGGTCGATGTTGACGGCCGCGAGCAGGCACGCGAGCTGATCATCGGCTTCGTGGGTCTCTACTCACGGCTGCTCCTCACCCCCGAGGAGGCGCCCCTGGCGGCGGGGGTCGACGGAAAGGCCTTCTTCACGGCGGTGCATGAAGGGGAGGTGCCCTTTCTGCGCGACCGCGACGATGTCTGGTTCTTGCGGGCCCACCTGCTGCGCTGGGCAGACGGTGACGCCAAGCGCCCCGACGGCAAGGCGCGCACGTTCCGCGAGGCCGTCGACACCGTGCGTCGCTGGGGGGACCGCTACCGCGTGCGCGGCGTCGACCGCATCACCCGCGGGGCTCTGCCCTTCCGGTACCAGGCGATCCCATCCGACGAGCTCGAAGAGATGGTGGACCGCCGGCGCGCGGCCCGGGGCCGGGTCTTCAGCGAAGACCTCGCAGCCTGGGTGAAGCACTACGACCGGAACTTCGAGAAGGGCGACCTCGACCCTGCCTACGCATTGCCGAAGCGCCGTGACGCGGTCTCGGTGCGCGCCTCGCTCGGGATCGACGCCGGCCCCAGGGCAGTAGTGACTCGAGAGCGAGCCCCCGAGCCCGATCGTCCGGCCGAGGCCGAGTCGTCCGCGGCGGGCGCCGAGGGGGGCGGTGACGCCGTCGCCGCTGCCGAGCCCAGCAAGGGAGAGGGCGGCCTCGTGAAGGCGTCTGACCTCGGGTACGGCGGCTCCGCGGAGGAGGGGGGCCTCGACGTAGACCTCGACCTGGACGACCGCGGCTGGGAGAACGACACCGGCGGAAGCACGGCGACGACCACCTACGGCATCGAGTCTGGTCGCATGGGAGGCTCCGTCGGCGGGAGCTCCGTGGGACCCGAGGGCGTGCTCGGCGTCGCCATCCGCGACCTCTACACCGCTTCGAGCGTGTGTCGGGTGGGTTCGGTGGCCGAGGCCGGCGTGGAGGTGCGGATCTCCGGCCTGCCCGAGGGCGAACTCTCCGACCTGCGCATCGAGTGGGACCTGATGCAGGACGGCCGCAGTCTGCGACGCGACGCCTTCGAGGAGCGCCGCGAGAACGGGGTGCACGAGCTGGAGTTCGAGGTGGACTGTCCCGACGGCGGCTCTACGGCCGAGCTCGTCGTGCTGGCTGCCGTGGGGGATGAAGGGCGCACCGACGAGGGGACTCTGGAGCTCTCCGTGCGCTCAGCGGGTGGGCGCTCCTACAGCAAACTAAGCATGCCGTCAGCGAAGCGCTGCCTCAGCGCGGACCTCGAGATCGACAGCGACGAGGACTTTGGGATGGCTACCTCCATGGGGCTGACGGGCGAGCAGATCGGAGAGGCCGTGCGCTCGTTCCAGGAGCAGACACTCCGCTGCTACGACAGCGCGCCCGAGGCGGCGGGCACCGTGCAGGTGGAGCTCACGGTGGGCTGCGATGGCCGCGTGAGCGCCGTCGAGCTCATCGACGAGACCATCGGAGACTCGGACTTCGTGGAGTGTGTCGTCGATGTCATGCGCTACGCGCCGTTCCCCGCCCACGACCGCGAAGGTGGCGTGGTGTTTGAACTGCCTCTCCGCTACGAGTAGGCCGTGCGCACTCCATTCCTCCTCGCAAGTCTCTTCGCCACCCTCCTCATCGCGCCGGGTTGCGCGGGCAACTGCAAGGTGGCGGGCTCCCCCGAGGGCCAGGCATTGGGCTTCATGGCTCAGTACGCCGCCGACATGTGCGTCGGTCCCTACGGAGGTCCCGGGCTCACCGTCACCCTCACCGCCGAAGACGAAACTCTGGGCATCGGCTCGGCTGGCGAGGCGGGAGGCGGGATTCCGCTCGATGGGCAGAGTCCGTTCCGTCTGGGCACCTTGAGCGAGGTGTACACGGCAGCCCTCGTCTCCCGTCTGGTGGACCAGGGCCGCCTCAGCTTCGCGGATCCCGTGACGACACGTCTGCCGTGGGCCGTCACCGACGAGCCCGTCACGCTGCGCCAGCTCCTCGCGCACCGCAGCGGCATCAAGGACGTGCGAAGCATCCCGTCCATCGACCTCGCCGCGGCGCAGGGGCCCCAGGCCCTCGCCCAAGCGGCGCTGGACAGAGGCTCCCGCTTCTCGCCCGGAGAGAAGTACGGGGACTCCGCCACGGACTACCTCCTGCTGGGCCTGGTGGTCGAGGCGGCGCTCGCCCAGGAGTATGGCGAGGCGCTGCACCAGAACGTCCTCGACCCCTTCGGCCTTGGGCGAACCTTTGTCGACGGATACGAGGACCTGCCGGACGACCTCGCCCTTGGTCACGACGGAACCGGCGCCGAGCGCGACCCCCAGCTCGCCCCCGAGAACGGGGGAGGGGCCTTCTCGGTCGTGTCGAACGGCACCGACATCGAGCGGTTCCTGCGCATCGTCTTCGAGGACGAGGGGTTTCTCACGGAGACCACACGACTGGAGTTCGCCTTCCCAGCGGATGGCGTGGCCGGGGACGCGGGCTATGGATTCGGCGTGCACATCGGCGATCTGAGCGGCGACGACGCGTGGAGTCGCGCTGGGGAGCACCCGTCGGGATACGGCGCGGCCTTTGTCTACTTGCCCGAGCTGAAGTCGCTCTCGGTGGCCCTGACCAACGCGCGCCCGAGCAACCCCGGAGCCGTGGCCGAGCTCGGAGCGGAGTTCACCGCAGCCTTCACCGGCGAGCCCGTCGAGTAGGCGGGCGCGTCTCGCCTCGAGCCATCACGAGATGGCGTCCATCAAGGTGCGCGCTGTCGAGAGTGAACTCTGCTGCTCTCCGCGCGCCACGGCATGCACCAGCTGGCGGGTCGCGGTGTTCACAGGGGTCGCGATGCCATGCCGCGCGCCCCGGTCAGCCACCTCGCCGTTGAGAAAGTCCACGGCGGGTTCACGTCCCCGCTCGATGGCCGACAGCATGGAGCTGCGCAGCTTGCGGTAGCGGGTGCCCACAGCGAGAAGCACCGCGTGCTTGGCGACGAGCCCGCCGGGGCTCTTGCCCGCCCGCTCAGCGTCGGTGAGGGCGAGCCAGGGCAGGTCGAGGGTGCCCGAGACCTTCTCCAGCCGGACACCCTCAGCCTCGGCCACGGCCACGACTTCACTCATGATCTCCAGCGCGAGGCGGCGAATGAAGCGGTGTCGCATCAGGGCGCCCAGGCGGTCTCCGCCTACGGTGCCGAGGCTGCTGATGGCTGCGTTGATGGCCAGCTTGCTCCACCTCGCGCCCCGCAAGTTGGGGGTCAACTCCGCGGGCCCCACGGAGGAGAGCAGAGCTTGGAGGGTGACCAGCCGTGGGTCGGCCGTCCCGCCATCGAGGCGACCCAGGGTGAATCCGCCGGCGCTGGTGCGCTCAATCACTCCGGGCTCGCGCACCGAGGCGCCCCACGACACCACCGCGCCGAGCACCTGGTCTCCTCCGTGTGCCGCCGCCACGCGCTCCTCGCAGAGCCCGTTCTGAAAGCACACGAGGGCGCCGTCCTTCGCCAGGAGCGGCGCCACCTCGGCGGCGGCGGCCTCGACCTGGGGGGGCTGCGTCGCGAGGAAGATGAGGTCGTAGCCGCCGGACAGGGCACCAGTGGATGTGGCGATCTCGGGGCGGCCCAGGGCCTCGCTTGCCCCGAGCACCCGCAGGCCTCGCTCCCGCACGTGCGCCGCGAGGGCCGCGTTGCGGGCGAGGATGGTGGGGCGAGCCAGCAGGCTCTCGTCGATGTCGTGCATCTGTGCCAGGGACGCTCCGAGCACACCGCCGATGCCGCCGCATCCGACGACGAGGACGCGGGTCGACAAGGTCCTACTCGCTGAGGCGGGCGGAGAACCAGGCGACGATGCCGGCGCGGGCGTCGGAGCTGCCGGTGAGCATCGCGGCTCCGTGGGCGCTCGTGCCGAGGACGATGCGCAAGTCCTTCGGATCGTCGCTGTCGTCGTGCAGCGCCGTGGCGTCGTCGGCGTCGTCCGGTGCGTTCTCCCCGGCGACGTACTGCGCGTTGGCCAGGACGAGGTCTCCGGCGGCCATGCCCCCCAGCGCCTCGATGCCTTCGATGTCGGGCGTGATGGCCACGATGGTGGCCACCCCCCAATTGTCGAGAGTGGCGTCCCGACTCGCGTGACGACCGAGCACGGCCAGATTTGCGCCGACGTCGAGTCCGAGCACCCCGATCTTGGAGGGGTCCACCACCGACTGGCTCGCGACGTAGTCCAGCGCCGCCCGCACATCCGCCTCGAGCAGCCCCGGGGTGATGCGCAACGTGTCGACATCCACGCTGGCGTCGGGTGAGGCGCCGTGGCCGCGGAAGTCCAGGCCGAAGGTGCTGATGCCGTTGTCCTGGAAGACGTCCCAGATGAGGTTGAAGTCCTGCCGGTCGCCGTACAGCTCGTGGAGCAGCACCACCGCCGGTCCCGAGGTCACGCCGGGCGCGGCCTGCCAGGTGCCCCTGAGCTCGAGCCCGTCGTCGGTGTCGAGGCTCACGGGCGTCGCCACGGTAGGCGTGGGCGGCTCGCTGGTAGAGTCGTCGTCGTCATCGTCCGCGACGCCGGTCGTGTCGTCGTCGTCCGGGAGGAGGTTGCCTCCCTCCTCCGGGCAGCCGAAGAGGGCCGCGGAGCCGAGGATGAGAAGAAGTCCGAGCAGCAGTCTGAGGCGGTTCATGGCCGCGCAAGGATGCCACATCATGCTGTGTCTGCTCCTCGCCCTTCCCGGGCTGGCAGGGGCTCAGGAGACGGCGGGTGCATGCTCGGAGCAGGTGGTCCTCGCGGCCCAGGCTCTCTC